>JANYCF010000200.1 GCA_025360455.1 Opitutaceae bacterium
CACCGCCGAAGCCGCCGGCCAAATCACCTTCTCCATCGCCGCCGGCACCGAAGTAAAGATCGGCCAAGTCGTCGCCTCCATCGACCCTGCCGTCGCCGCTGCGACTCCTATTTCTTCCAATCCGAAATCTGAAATCGAAAATCCAAAATCTGGCGAGGTCGTGACCTCACCAGCGGTCCGCCGTCTCGCCGCCGAGACCGGCCTCGACCCCGCTTCCATTTCCGGCACAGGCAAAGCCGGCCGCGTCACCAAAGGCGACATGCTCGCCGCTTCCGAAGCAAAACCTGCTCCATCCGCACCCATTGTGGGCGGGGTGCCCCCACCCCGCGAGGCGTCACTTGCACCAGCCGCTTCATCCGCCCGCCAAACCCGCACGAAGATGACCAAACTTCGTCAGACCATCGCCGGCCGTCTCGTTCGCGCCCAGCACGAAGCCGCGATGCTCACGACTTTCAACGAGTGCGATATGTCCGCAGTCATGGCCCTGCGCGCAAAATATCAGGATGACTTCGTCAAGAAGAACGGGGTGAAGCTCGGCTTCATGTCCTTCTTCACCAAGGCCGTCGTCCAAGCCCTCAAGGATGTGCCCGCGGTCAACGCCCAGATCGACGGCGATTCGATCATCCAGAATCATTATTACGACGTCAGCATGGCCGTCTCCACCGACAAGGGCCTCATGGTCCCGGTCATCAGGAATTGCGACCAACTCGGCATGGCCGACATTGAGAAAGCCATCGGTGAAGCCGCCAAAAAAACCCGCGACGGCAAGATCACCATGGCCGATCTCGAAGGCGGCGTGTTCACCATCACCAACGGCGGCATCTTCGGTTCGATGCTCTCGACTCCGATTCTCAACTCCCCGCAGAGCGCCATCCTCGGCCTGCACGCCATCAACGAACGCCCTATCGCGCTCAACGGCCAGGTCGTCATCCGCCCGATGATGTATCTCGCCCTCAGCTACGACCACCGCCTCGTCGACGGCAAGGAAGCCGTCACCTTCCTCGTGAAGATCAAGCAGCTCATCGAGGATCCCGCCCGACTCGCCATCGGAATTTGATTCGACGTAGCGAGTAGCCGGTAGCGGATAGCGAGCATCCCAGCCCACGCTATTACCGCCTTTCTACTCACTACTCGCTACCCGCTACTCACTACTTTCTTCTCCCATGTCCTCTGAATTCGATCTCATCGTCATCGGTGCCGGCCCCGGCGGCTACGTCTGCGCGTTCCGCGCCCAGCAACTCGGCCTGAAAGTCGCCCTCATCGAGAAGCGGGCCACGCTCGGCGGCACCTGCCTCAACATCGGCTGCATTCCCAGCAAAGCGCTCCTGCACTCCAGCGAGCAATACGCCTGGGCAAAAAACCACGCCGCTGAGTCCGGCATCAAGCTCGGTTCTGTCGAAGCTGATCTCCCCACGATTCTGAAAAAGAAAGATGCCGTCGTCACGAAACTCGTCGGTGGCGTCGCCCTGCTGGCCAAGGGTCGCAAAATCCCGACCTACACCGGCACCGCCTCCTTCGTCTCCCCGACTGAAATCGAAGTGAAAGGTGAAAAAGAAACGACCAAACTCACCGCAAAGAATTTCGTCATCGCCACGGGTTCTGCTCCCGTCGAATTGCCGTTCATGAAGTTCGATGGCGAAACCATCGTCTCCAGCGACCACGCCATCGCCTTCACCTCGGTGCCAAAGAAACTCGTCGTGGTCGGCGGCGGTGCCATCGGCCTCGAACTCGGCTCCGTCTGGTCACGCCTCGGCAGCGATGTCACGGTTGTCGAATTTCTCCCGAAGATCATCGCCACCTACGACGACGACATTGTCCGCAATTTCTCCCGTCTGCTCCAGAAACAAGGAATGAAAATCGAGGTCGGCGCCAAAGTCACCGGCTTCGCCAACGGCGTGCTTACCGCCGAACGCGGCACCGAAAAACTCTCCTTCCCTGCCGACAAAGTTCTCGTCTCCGTCGGCCGCCGCCCCTTCACCGACGGCCTCGCCCTCGATAAGGCGGGCGTACAGCTCGACGACAAAAAACGCGTCAAGGTCGACGCCCATCTCCGCACCAACGTGCCGAGTATCTATGCCATCGGCGATGTCGTCGCCGGCCCGATGCTCGCGCACAAAGCCGAAGAAGACGGTGTCGCCGTCGCCGAATGGATTGTCGGCAAGGCCGGCCATATCAATTGGGATCTCATGCCCGCCATCGTCTACACCGATCCCGAAGTCGCCAGCGTCGGCCTCGGCGAAGATGCCGCGAAAGCGGCCGGTCGCGCGATCAACGTCGGCAAATTCAACTTCGCAGCGAATGGCCGCGCCATTGCCGCCGAAGCCACCGATGGCTACGTAAAGATCATCGCCGACGCGAAGACCGACAAAATTATCGGCGCGCAAATCCTCGGCAAAGGCGCTGGCGAGATGATCAGTGAAATCGTGACGCACATGGAATACGGCGGCAGCGCCGAAGACCTCGCCCGCACGATCCACGCGCATCCCACGATGAGCGAAGCGATCAAGGAAGCCGCCATGGCCGTGAGCCAATCAGCCATCCACGCGCTGTGACCGACCCCATTTTATTCAGTATCAATAACACTGATTGGCTCCAAGATACGGCAGCCGGCTCTTTCGAATTAGTTAAAGATCGTTTTGTTATTGCAGCTCGCCTCAAAGACCAGGAGCTGAATTTAATCTTTGATACCGGTGCCAGTAATATAATTATTCACTTAAGTATTGCGAACGAACGCAGCTTAAAGGTTCTCCCCCGGAATAACGGCATTCAATTAGAGCCGGGCAAAGTGCACTTCGATGAAACGGAGCCTTTAAAACTGGAATTACTAGGGGAAACAACACCCAATGCCCAACTGTATGTTTGTGAGTATCCTGCCAATACTCGGCCCGACCATGATGGTGTCTTGGGCTGGCCTATAGCTCGAAAACATATATGGCTGCTAAGCGGATCAACTTCAAAACTTATGCTCTTACGAGGCATACCACGACAGACAAAAGAGTGGCTCAAGCTCGATAAGCATGAAAATACCGACCGGCTTTGCCTGAAATTACCCAAGGAATTCTTGGGGCAACAGGCTTACATTGGTATCGATACTGGAGCCCGCTCTGGAGTGAAACTCTTTCCCGATGCATGGACCAAATGGCGTACGGACAATCCCGACGGACCCGTTACTATAAATGCTTACTATATGAAAGGCGTTGGGGAAGTTGCCGAAGAAGAATTTTGGGCGGAAGAAATTGATCTAGCAGGTTTGAAACTTACAAATGTTCCAGTAACCCGTGCAAATGAAACAGAAATTTCTTCACATCCACCTCAGACTTTTGCCAAACTTGGCCTTACGGCGATGATGCGACTCGATACAGTACTTCATCATCACGGGGATATTGCATACCTTCAGCCAAGTAACACTCCGCCAACTCCCTATGAGCATAATCGACTTGGTGCTGCTTTTGTGGAAAAAGCCGGTGATTTAGTTGCTCGTGTGGCTAAAAACAGTCCAGCAACAGAAGCTGGCATCCAAGATGCCGATGTGCTCTTGAAAATTGACGAACTAGAAGTCCGCACCAAATCCAAAGACATCACGCTGACTTCATTCTGGCAGAAACCTGCCGGCACAAAACTCCACCTGACTTTGCTGCGCAACGGAAAGACTGTCACCGCGGATGTCGTGCTCCGCAACATTCTCGGGCCTGCTTCAAAATAAGGGGATACGCTCTGTGCTGCTGCCATCCGCACAGCAACTCCAGCTTCAGCCCCGAGCCGGTACAAGGATGGTTCGATTCTTCCGACCGCGCAGATAAACAGAGAAATCATTCCTGTCGATAGTGACCAGCGGCAGACGCGGATGCTGGTCGCTCAATACCATCAGACAAGCGTCGGCAAAATCAACCACCCGGCCCCGATAGCGGGAGGTCTCGGTTTGCACGCGGGCCAGTTCCTCCGGGATCAGGTGGCGGCTGATGATCAGTCCGCGCTCAATCTGCTCATAGAAATCCAATACGGCCGCCGGTCCCAATCCATCACCCAAGAGAAATGCGATTTCAGATACGCAGCCTTCGCAGGTTAGCCACGGCCCACGCAAATCTGTCGCGGTGGCTACCGCCCAACCATGCCAAGGATCCTTGCGGTCCCACAACGCCGCGATGAACCCGCTGTCAACGATCACGCGTGCGTCCATAGCGTTTCATGCGCGACTGCTGGCTTTCGCCACTGCTCGCGTATTTGCCGATGATTCCGTGCAGGGCACCAGCCATGTCGATGCCTTCATTCTCGCGCAACCCGCGAACCACCGCCTCGCGCCAGACCTCGGAGAAATCTTTCTTCTCCGCCCGTGCCCGCCGGGCCAGGGTGACGTTCAGCGCCCGGGTTATTCTGACGGTCTTGGTGACAGCATGGCTTTGCATGCGTAGTTGTATTACAACCCTGTATTCTTCTGTCAAGTACCCGGCTAAGGTCGCGGCATGACAACGTTCAACTTGCAGGAAGCTCAGGGACGGCTCAGTGAATTGATTACAGATGTGTTTCGCGGTGATGCGATTGTTCCTCCAGGACGGCGACAAAGAGTTGACCCTGCAAGCCGGACGCCTGCTTGATCTCAAAGCGGCAAATGGCCCCTTCAAGCCCTATTCGACAGAAGCGATGCGCGCCGCGTGTGAACAAAGCATTCCTCCACATCACTGACTGAGCGTTCACTCCGTTTTTTTGCGGACGGATTTTTTGGCCGGTTTCGACGCGGACTTGCGTTCGGTCTTCGCGCTCTTCTTTTGGACAGCCTTCACCTTCCTCGGAACAGCTGCGGGCACAGGGATCTTCACTTTCAAGATCTCGCCCCGACCCTTAGTCCTTCCCCTCCCAGGCGCCTCAGCTTTGGGCATAGCGGCACTCGCCGCCGGCTCGATCTCGATGCCAAACACCTCGGACAAATCCGCAGCATCGACCGCGCCGGTCTCGCCAACCGGTGCCAGCACCGCTGCGTCGGCCGCCGCACCGATGAGTTCCAAGTGATCCACCCCGCGCAGCAAAAACAGCAGCTCCGGCTGCGTGTCGAGCCGCGCGCCCACCCCGTACAGCACCGCCGCCAAATGCTTGCACAGACTGGCACTATCCGGGCAACTGCACCCGAGTTTGATTTTGGCGGGCTTGGGGAAAAGTCCCTTCTCCCGATCAGTGATGACCCGCAACACCGCATCCGAAAGCCGGCCTTGCAGGAGCCCCACGAGAGAATCAATTTTCCCGGCGCACTCCGCCTTGATGGCTTTCCATTGCGCGGGTTTGAGGGGTGCGACAGTGATCGTGCCGTGATAAAGGGAGGAGCCCATGATCATCGCGGTGATTTTCCCTGCCGCCACCTGCACATCCAACACCGAACCGTTACGCACATAGCTGCGGCCGCGCGGCAAGCGATTTTCGTAATCACTGAAAGACTCAAGATGCTCACACCACGCCTTGCCCCAAAACGTATGCGCGATGGTCCGGCCTTCGATCCGCACGGGAGCGAGCGTGGTGCCCTTCGCCGCCAGCTTTTGCGTGTGCTTGGCGGCCTTGGCGCGGCGTGCGGCGACACTGACGTAGGGGCGATAGGAACTCCAGTACATGCCCCAGCCTGTGGCGCGGCGCGGTCCGTTGTCGAATGACAATTTGCGACAGCGGACGGCGGGCGATGGCGTCGCCCAACAGCGACGCGCAGATTCATACCGTTGCAAGGGGTGAAACCTTGATTCCACGGGTCAGAAACTCGTGCCACGATTCAAGCTCGTGCGGCAACGCGCCCCGCCCGGGTCCGGCCTGCATCGGCGTTATTCGCTGCTGGTCGCCTTCAAATCGAGGGCGACGAATTTCAGCAAATCCGCGTCGCCCATCTCGGTGAGCGGCACTTCTCCGCCATCGGCCAACACATCCGCCGCCATCGCCTGTTTGCCCGCAATCAACCGATCGATCCGCTCTTCGACGGTGCCGCGACAAACGAATTTATGGACGAGCACATTCTTTTTCTGCCCGATACGATAGGCGCGGTCCGTCGCCTGGTTTTCCACCGCCGGATTCCACCAACGATCAAAGTGGATCACGTGGCCGGCTTCCGTAAGCGTGAGCCCCGTGCCGCCCGCTTTGAGCGAGAGAATAAAAAACGGCGGGCCTTCCTCGCGCTGGAATTGCTCCACCAGCCCGCGCCGTTCCTTTACTCCCGTGCCGCCATGCAGCACGAGCCCTGGTCGCCGGAAAATCCCCGTGAGAAAATGATGCAGCGGTCCGGTCATCTCGCGAAACTGGGTGAACACGAGCACCTTTTCCTGGCGCGAGGCGATTTCCCCTGCCAGTTCGGCGAGCCGTTGAAATTTCCCGCTCGCCGCCGGATCGTAATCGCCGCCGCCAAGCCATTGCGAGGGATGATTGCAGAGCTGCTTCAGCCGCATGAGCGTGGCGAGCACCACGCCGCGCCGCTGGATGCTTTCCACCGTCGCCAGTTTTTCCGCAAGGTCGCGCACCGCTTGCTCGTAGAGAATGGCCTGACGCTTCGTCAGCGCACAGAGCGCCTGCAGTTCAGTCTTGTCCGGCAGATCGGCGATGACGCTGCGATCCGATTTCAGCCGGCGCAGAATGTACGGCCGTACGAGTTGCCGCAACGGAGCGAAGGCCCCGGGTTCTGTATTCTGCGCGAGCCGTTTCGTATAGCGCGTGAACTCCCCCGCGCTGCCGAGCAGTCCCGGATTCAAAAAATCAAACAGCGACCAGAGATCACCCAGACTGTTCTCCACCGGCGTGCCGGTCAGGGCCAGCCGCACCGGAGCCTTGAGTTCCTTCACCGCGCGCGTCTGGCGCGAGCCCGGGTTCTTGATCGCCTGCGCTTCGTCGAGGATCACGACGCTCCACGCGTGCTGTCGCAGCCAATCTTGTTTGAGCAACATGCCATAAGTGGTGAGCACGAGATCGACGCCCGTAAACGTCGCCGCCGGATCGCGTGCCGCCGCCGCCAACGTGTCAGCATCCGTCTCCGAAGGATGCGCGGCAAAGAGCCGCAGCGTCGGCGCGAAACGCGCGGCCTCAGCGAGCCAATTTCCAAGCAGCGAAGCCGGCAGCACCAGTAGCGCCGGCGTCGCGCCCGGCTGCTCCGCGCGGGTGTGCAGCAACGCCGCCAGCACCTGCACCGTCTTGCCGAGGCCCATGTCGTCGGCGAGACACGCGCCCAAACCGAGCTTCGCCAGGAAACGCAGCCAATGTACGCCCACCGCCTGATAAGGGCGCAACGTAGCCTGCAACCCCGGCACGGCCGCCGCTGCCGTGGGCGCAGACGGAGCGCGCAACGTGGCGAGCGTTTTTTCCAGCCAGTCTCCCGCGCGTACACTCGACCACGCGCGCACGTCGGCCTCGGCCGTTTCCGGCGCACCCGCGCCGGGTTGCGCGCCGGACAAAAGGCGCAGACCGTCGGCAAAAGAAACGCCGTCCTTCCGGCGGGCCGCTTCGAGCGTGTGCCAATGCGCGAGCACCTTCGAAAGTTTCGCGTGATCCACTTCGACCCATTTGCCCTTGAGCAACACCAGCCCCGCATCGGCGGCGGCGATCCGCGCCCACTCCGCATCGGTGATGGCTTCGCCGTCGAGTGTCAGCGCGACCTTGAAATCGAGCAACGCATCGAGGCCGAGCCCGGCGCTTTTCGCTCCGCCCACCGTGACACTGACAGTCGGACGCGAGGGGCGACCCGCCTTCCACCAATCGGGAATACGCACCAACAGACCGCTCTCCTCGAAAAACGGAATATCGCGCAGGAACCGGTGAGCCTCGCGCGGCGACCAGACCTGCGGTTGAAAGACTTTTTGCGAATCCACGAGTTCGCGCGCCAGGCCGCTTTTTTCGGCGGCCCGCTGCACCGGCGCGAGAAGAGCGAGCAACGCCGCGCGATTGCGCGCTCCGGCGTACTCTTGCAACGCGCGGCCGAGCGGCAGGTATTGCGGCTTGGCCTGCTCGGAGATGCGGTGCGTGTAGGTGGCGAGAAAAGCAAAAGGCCGCGCGGGATCGCGTTTGTTCTCGGCCAGATGAAACGTGACCCGGCCCACCAGATTCCAGACCGGATTTTGTGCCTTCAACCAGTCCGAGGCACCGCCCGACGTCTGGCGAATTTCCGCAAAAGCCAGCGCGTCTAGTTCGCCCCACAACGTGCGCAGCGTCTCGACGCGCAGATATTCCGCGCCGGGCATCGGCGGAGCGGCATCGGCGAGTGCCGCCCATTCCTCGTCCGGCGGTGGCGCGAGCGTGACCGCCGTGGCCAAATCCGCCGCGTGGCAAAGCCGCGTGAAGTAGCGCCGTCCCAGTTCGCGCCAATACGCGCCCGCCGGTGGCAACGGCGTGTCGAGGAGTCGCGTGGACAACACTAACAGGAGCCGGGCCGACGACTCCGCAGCGGCCTCGCGCAAGCACGCCGCGACGCGCGGCTCAAGCGCGGAGGCGGCCGTTTCCTCACAATGCAAACGCCCCTGCGGCGAAAGTGAAATGGGCACCCGCCTGTTCTCCCCGCGCGCCGCCCGCTGTCAACCCGCGAACACGCGCCAGACGGCAATACACGCGCGTTTCGATTTTTTCAGGGTAGGGCCGGCGCTTGTGGCCGTGCCGCAGAGGGTGCGATCCGGCACGTCGGCAAGCGACGGCCCTACAGCTATGAAATCCAAGCCAGTCAAAACCAGATGCGCCCACAGCAATACACGCGCCGTAATTTCCGCCAGTACAGCCTAACGCGGCTTGACCGCGCCGAGTTTCGGCGCGGTTTTCATGCAGCCATGACCGCCCATCTCACTCACCGCCACGCGTTGCTCCTGATGTTGACCTCCACGGTCTGCTTCACGGCGAATGTGCTGTTCGTGCGCGCGCTGGGCGAAATGCACGCCGCCAATATGTGGCTGGTGTCCTCGGCGCGCTTCATCGTGGGACTGGTGATCGTCGCCACGGTTTATCGGCAGGAATTTCAACCGGCCCACCTCTTCCGCAGCCGCAAACTGATTGAGCGCGGTCTACTCGGCGGCACGGGCGTCTACGTGTATTATCTTTGCGTGGTCAAACTCGGGGCTGGTCGCGCGACGTTCATCGGCAACACCTATGTGATCTGGGGCGCGTTGATGGCGGCCGGGATGCTGCGGGAAAAACTCCACCCCACCGTGCTCATCGGCGGCGTAGCAGCGTTGGCCGGTATTGGTTTTCTTACCAATGTATTTTCCACCACCACCCATCCCGGAATGTACGACGGGCTCGCCGTGGTGGCGGCGCTGATTTCCGCGTACGTCGTGGTCACTATCCGCCAGCTCCATGCCAGCGAACACTCCTCCACGATCTTCGCCGCCCAATGTGTTTATGGCCTGATCCTCTGCGCCGTTCCCACCGTCGTCACTTTTCAGCCCATACCATTCGCGGGTTGGGCGGTCATTCTCCTGGCCAGCATCACCGCCGGGGTCGGCCAACTCGCAATGACACGCGCCTTCCGTGATCTCAACGTGGCCGAAGGCTCGCTCCTGCAAATGCTCGTGCCGCTCGGCATCGCCGCAGGCGGAGCGGCTTTCTTTCACGAGCATTTCGCCGTGCATGAGATGGTCGGTGCCGCGCTCATCTTGGGCGGCACGGCATTCACCGCTCTGACCAAGCCAACACCGGTGTCCGGCGCGGTCGATTAGATCTTCAGATGCGCCAATAGCGCGCGTTCTTCCGCCTCAGGCAACGGCTCGCCGTTCACTTCGAGAATGCGTCGGGCCAAGGGCTCAAGTTGCTCCGCCGGCACTTCCACCACACCAATCCCCTGTCGCCATTGGATGACAGGCAGACCGTAAGATAAATTTTCCAAGATAACATCGGCATACGCTTTGCGCATCGCTCGCAGCGAACGACGAGTTTCCTCCTCGGGTGTGAATACACCCGGCTCTTCCAGCTTGGTCGGTGATTGCTCTGCCATGAACCGGACTTTGGACACCTGCTTAATGAACGCAAGCCGAGCGAAGTCCACCGCCTCGAATGCGCCGTCTTTCTCTTGTACAACCAAATCGGGCTGGTGGCCGGTATTGTCGTAGAGTCGCCAATAATCACAGAGCGGACGATACAGTTCGGCCAAATGGCGAATGCCGAGGTTGAACCGTCGCAATTGCACCTCATCAGGAATATTGTGCCCGCCTTTCGTGACCCGCTGCTTCACGCGCTGCCGGGTAATGTTCAGATCAGGTATCCACAGAAAATCGATTCGGATGCGGTAGCCCGCAACCCGCCATAATTTCAGCAAAGGCACATAGGTGCGTCCCGACAGTGTGGTCTCAAAGGAAAAATCTTCCTGCCGTTCACCCAATTCACGGAGACGCTTGAGCATGATGCGCCCGGCCTCGAATGCCGCCTGATCCGCCGCGAAGGGCGAAAGTCCTGCCGCTATCAGGTCGGCATTCACGAATTCACGGCAGCGCGTCTCCTGCGGCATGAAGCGTCGCACATAGGTCGTTTTTCCGGCGCCGTTGGGACCCGCAATGATAAATAGATTCGGCATCGCTGCATCGGATGCAAGCGGCACCGCCAGCAAGCGTCAATCTCCGGACATGGTTTCAGATTCGCCACATTTTTTGCAGGAGCCGGCTTGCAGGCGATTCGATAGGTCCGGTATAAATCGGTCGCCTGCGAGCAGGCTCCAACCATTCGCACATGAACAAACTCATTCTCTGGGACATCGACGGCACCATCATCGTCTCGCACGGCGCGGGCGTGCGGGCCATGGAACGCGGGCTGACCAAGCGCTTCGGCGTGAAGTGCGACCTGAGCCAGATCGACTGGGCGGGGCGCACCGATTCCTGGATCACAGGAGAAGTGTTTCGCTACACCGGTCTGCCCGACACGCCGCAGAATTCTCACGACTACCTCGAAGCCTATCTTGAACTCCTCCCGATCGAACTGCGCGACGGCCCGCAGGGCCAGGTGCTGCCGGGCGTGTTGGAATTGCTCGAGACACTGCATCATCGCAAGGATCTCGCCCAAGGCCTGCTCACCGGGAATCTGAAGCGCGGCGCGGAGTTAAAACTCACGCACTTCAAGGTCTGGCACTACTTCGAATTCGGCGCTTACGCCGACGACAGCTCCGTGCGCAACGACCTCGGCCCGCACGCGCTGCGTCGCGCCAAAGCACGGCACGCCGTGGATTTCCCGCCGGATCGCACCTTCATCATCGGCGACACGCCCTACGATATCGAATGCGGCAAGGTCATCGGCGCACGCACGATCGCGGTTGCTACCGGCAAGTACAGTGTCGCCGAACTCGCCGCGCACCAGCCGACGGCGGTGTTCGAAAATTTCGCCGACACCGCCGCATTTATGCGGGTAATCAACGCAGAGTAGCGATAGCGAGTAGCCGCGTTGCCTTTCGGCTCCACTCAAGGTCCTGAGCTTGTCGAACGGGGAGCGAAAACGACAACGTGGACCGCACGCCTGAAGAACCACGTTTTCGGTCTACGCCCTCCAACGCGGCTACCCTGCTGCCTCAGCGCCAATACCGCTGAGCGGCGCGCTAGTTCTTCCGGAATTCCACGCTCTCGACGCGCCCGTTGCGGAACTCCACCCGCGCTTTCTCATCCGCTTCATAACCGCCGGTGGAAGTTGACACCCCCACGGCACTCCCGCTGCGGTAACCGCCCGAGGCGACCCCGAAGCCAAAACTAAATTGTGGTTTATTGTCCGTATAAATCCAGATCTCCGCATCACCCGTTTCTGTTTTTCGGGTCACTTTTCGAGCGGGCTCGCCTAAGGCCAGCCGTACCATTTCGGGAGTATAGCCCACATCGATCCGGCCGGCGCGGATTTTCTCCTGCACTTCAGCGGGAAACTTATCAAACGCGGCTCGATTGGAATCGATCCGCGATTGCGGGGAGGAACAACCACTTAAAACCGCGAGCAACAGCAGACCAGTAAGATTGAGATAACGCATAAGAAGAATTTGTTTGCTGGCATTTAAATTGCCGAGGATTACGACAACCGCAACTCCCGATCGTTCGCTTTTTATCAACCGACTATGAAGAAATTCACCATCGCCATTGGATCAGACCATGCCGGCTTCGCCTATAAAGAGAAGATCAAGGCCATGCTACTCTCCGCGGGCCATACCGTCCGCGACTTCGGCACCACCTCGGAGGCTCCGTGTGACTATCCCGATTTCATCCGTCCCGTGGCTCAGGCTGTAGCGGCTGGCGAATTTGAACGCGGCATCGTGCTCGGTGGCTCCGGTAATGGGGAGGCTATCGTGGCTAACCGGATTCGCGGCGTACGTTGTGGACTTTGCTGGAATGAACAGGTCGCCATCTGGAACCGCTCGCACAACGACGGTAATGTCCTCTCGCTCGGTCAACGCACCGTCGATGAAGAGTTGGCTCTTAAAATCGTGAATGTATGGTTGGCTACCGCCTTCGAAGGCGCTCGTCATCTCGCAAGGATCCAAAAAATCGATGCCTGATGTGTTGTAAGTGAACAATCAATTCGCTTTAAAATAATACATTGACATTAAACCATATCACATCGAAGTGATATGCATGGGAACTAGACATCGTGGCGAAATCGAAGAGATTAACGCCTTAAACGCTTTCATTAAACTCCAACGCGCCTCCGAGTCTGTCTCGAGCCGAGTTCACGCCGTCCTTCCCGCCGGCCTGACCATCACCCAATTTGGTGTCCTCGAAGCTTTGCTCCATATCGGACCGCTTTGTCAGGGCGAGCTGGCCGAAAAACTCCTGCGTAGCGGGGGTAATCTCACTCTGGTAGTCGACAATTTGGAGAAAGCCGGCTACGTCGCCCGCGAGCGCGATCCCGCCGACCGCCGCTTCGTCGTGGTGAAACTCACGGACAAAGGCAGCAAATTTATCGGCGAAATTTTCCCCCGCGTCGTCGCCAACGTTACCCGGGAAATGAACGTCCTTTCCTCCACCGAACTCTTCGATCTTTGCCGTCTCTGCAAGAAGATCGGCGTGCGCCATTAGTTCATAAACGTTACTTCAACATCAAAGCTCATGCATGCAACTGTCACCGGGCTCCATCACATCACCGCGATCGCTTCGGATCCGAAGCGTAATCTGGATTTCTACACCAAAGTCCTCGGTTTGCGCTTCGTTAAGAAGTCCGTGAACCAAGACGATCCCGGCACCTACCATCTTTACTACGGTGATTACTCCGCATCGCCCGGCACAATTCTCACATTTTTTCCCTGGATCGGCATCGCTCGCGGTCGCCCCGGCACCGGCCAAGCTTATGCGACTGCGTTTTCCGTGCCCTTCGGTTCTCTCGCCTTCTGGCGGGACCGATTGACCAACCTCGGCGTGCTCCATGGCAACACCGAGTCGCGTTTCAACGATGAGATCTTGCCCTTCAACGATCCCGATGGACTGCATCTGGAATTAGTGGCCACGAGTGAAAACGATCCGCGCCCCCCGACTCCCTCCGCCGATGTACCAGACCAATTCGCCATTCGCGGTTTCCATAGCTCCACCTTGGCACTCAAAGAGGCGAAGCCCACCGCCGAACTGCTCACTCAGGGCATGGGTTACTTGCTCCTCGGTCAATCAGGCCATCGCGCCCGCTACACCGTCGGTCCGGGTGGACCCGGCACCTATATTGATCTCCTGACCGAGCCCGCCCTACCCCGTGGCATCAATGGTGCCGGCACTGTTCATCATATCGCCTTTCGCATCAGTGATGACACCGCACAAGTGGCCGCACTCTCCAGTTTGGAAGCGCGCGGCTCTGAGGTGAGTCCCGTGATTGATCGCGCCTATTTCAAATCCATCTACTATCGCGAGCCCGGCGGCGTGCTCTTCGAAATCGCGACCGACGGCCCGGGTTTCGCCATCGACGAACCCGTAGAAACACTCGGCACCACGCTCTCCCTGCCCCCACGCCTGGAATCCCGACGTCGCGCGATCGAGGCCGCCTTGCCTTCGCTGACTTGAAGATGGACGCGTCCGCCTACGTCCACCACTTCGAAGCCGGCTCCAACCCTGCCGCACTACCGTTGTTGCTGCTCCACGGCACCGGCGGCGATGAACGCGATCTCCTCCCGCTCGCCCGCCAACTCTCGCCCGGCTCCACCCTCCTCAGTCCACGCGGCGATGTTCTTGAAAATGGTCAACCGCGCTTTTTTCGCCGTTTCGCCGAGGGTATCTTCGATCTGGCCGACGTGGAAAAACGCACCCACGCCCTCGCCGATTTCATCGCAACCGCCGCGCAGCGCTATCGTTTCGATGCTGCGCGACTCACCGCCATCGGTTTTTCCAACGGCGCGAATATCGCCGCGTCGCTCTTCCTTCTGCGCCCCGAGTCACTCGCTGCGGCGGTGTTGCTCCGCCTGATGATCGTCTTGACTCCGACGAAACTCCCGCAACTCACCGATAAACGCATCCTGATTTCCTCCGGCACGCGCGATCCCATCGTGCCTGCCGATCATCCGGTGCGCCTTGCAGAAATGTTCCGCCAAGCCGGCGCGGCGGTCACGCTCCACACCACTGCCGCGAGTCACGGGCTGGTGGCCGCAGATTTTGTTGCGACCAAGACATTCTTATCCGCCCAGTAGCCGCGTTGGAGCAAAGCGACAACGTGGCCCGCGCGCGCGGCCGAACGCTGACCACGTTTTCGTGCTGCGCCCTCAAACGCGGCTACGAACAACCACTCAGCCCCACTATTCATCCATGCTTCGCTCTTGTCATTCCAGGCCCGGCTGGAAATCTAATCTCACATGAAGCGCCGCCTTGCCGCCACCAAGCCTACTCCTGCCCGTTGGGCCCGTATCCAGCTATTCGCCATGGATGTGGATGGCGTGCTCACCGACGGCACCGTCGAGGTGCACTCCGACAGCACCGAATCCAAACGCTACTCCGTCCTCGACGGCATGGGCTTGGCTCGCCTGCGCCAAGCCGGTGTAGCGCTCGCCTGGATTTCCGGCCGGAACTCCGGTGCCACCACTGTGCGTGCCATGGAACTAAAAATCCCCCACCTCATCCAAGGCCGCACCGATAAACTCGTCGCCCTGCAGGAACTCGCCACCCAACTCAAACTCACCGCAGCGCAAATCTGTTACATGGGCGACGACGATATCGATGCCCCGGCCATCAGTTGGGCCGGCATCGGGGTTGCCCCGCAAACCTCCATGCCCGCCGCCCTGAAAGTTGCCGACGTCATTCCATCCCGTCCCGCCGGTTTAGGGGCCGTTCGTCTCGTCTGTGAACAAATCTTGGCCCACCGTGGTCAGAAGTCTGCATCGTGAACCGCCCCGTCGCCCAATTTTTATTCGTCCTCCTCGCCGCGACTCTGCCGGCGATGGCCGAGAATGCCCCAAGCGTCAGCCCCAAGGCGCCCATTATTAATTTTAGCCTGCCCACCTTCACCAACCCCGATGGCTACCGCCACTGGCTCGTGCGCGGGTCCGAAGCGTGGATGACCGAGCAGAACACCATCAACGTCAAAGAGCTGACGCTCTCAGTTTTCAGCGGCGACGCCTCCAACCGCATCGACACGATGATGCTCAGTCCTTCGGCCCGGGTTCAGCCCAACGAACAAATCATCACCGGAGACAGCACTCTCCGCGTCATCAACCTCCATGATGGCTTTGAAGCCACCGGCGAAGGTTGGAAATATACCGACAAAAATAAAGAGGTCACCCTCCACAAAAAAGTGCGCGTAGTCCTGCGCGCCGAATTCAAAAACATTCTGAAATGAAACTTCCTTCACTTTTTGCCCGCCCGATCACGGCTATCCTGCTCGCCCTAGCGCCGCTCGCGCTTCACGCCCAAGAAGCCAACACGGTGATCACCAGCGAGGGCGAAGCCCAGATGATCAGCACGGACACCGAGACAACCATCACGTTTCGCGACAAAGTTCTCGTGACCGGTACCGATTTAAAAATGAGCTGCGACTTCCTCCAAGTGGTCGTCCGCCGCAAAGGCGATGTCACGGCCACCCTTGGCACCATCGACAAGTTTCGCTCCCTGCTCGCCACGGGCAATGTCACCCTCATCCAAGGGGACCGCGAAGCCGCCTGCGGCCGCGCCGAAGTCCTGCCCGAACAGGATCGGGTGATTCTCACCGAAAATCCAGTGGTGGTTGATCACGACCAAAAAACCCGTATCGCCGGTGAAAAAATAACTCTCCTCAAAGGCCAGCATCAAGTCTTGGTTGAGAAGCCTACGCTCGTCGGCCCACCCGTAAAAGATCTCGGCTTCGACAAAGAGAAAAAGCCCGCACCTCCGGCGGCCAAGTAACCAAAACATGCCCACTTCTGCGCAAATTTCGCCCACGTCACCCACCGCTTCGATGTCGTCCCCCGCTCCATCTCCCGCTGCTTCGCCGCTCTCCGAAATCCGCACTGAGGGCCTCGTCAAAACCTACGGCCAGCGCACCGTGGTCAACGGCGTGAATATTCGTGTCCGCGCCGGTGAAGTCGTCGGCCTCCTCGGCCCCAACGGCGCCGGCAAGACCACGACGTTCTACATGGTCGTCGGCATTGTTCCTGCCACTTCCGGTCGCGTCTTCGTGAAGGATCAGGACGCCACCCACCTGCGCATGCATCGCCGCGCCCGCCTCGGCGTCGGCTACTTGCCGCAGGAAGCCTCGATCTTCCGCAAACTCTCCGTCGCCGACAACATCCTCGCGGTCGTCGAGACGTTGCGCGGGGTATCCTCCGCCGATCGCAAGGCTCTCGTGCAGCAACACCTCGACGAACTGAGCATTGGCCACCTCGCCAACCAGCCCGCCTACACCTTGTCCGGCGGCGAGCGCCGTCGCCTTGAAATCGCCCGCGCGCTCGTCACGCGCCCGCAATTCCTGTTGATGGACGAACCGTTCGCCGGCGTCGATCCCATCTCGGTCGCCGAAGTGCAGAAGATCATTCTCGAACTCAAGCGGCGCGGCATCGGCATCCTCATCACCGACCATAATGTCCGTGAAACGCTGCGCATCGTCGACCGCGGTTACATTATCCATCGCGGCAAAGTCATGACCGAAGGCACTGGCGATTTTCTTATTCACGATCCCCAAGCCCGCGAAATCTATCTCGGCCAAGATTTCAATATGTAGGGACTTGTGGTCGCCACGATTCCGGACTACTCACTACTCGCTACCCACTACTCGCTACTGTCCCACCCATGCCCACCAAATCCATCAACGGCATCACGGTCGCCTATTTCTTCGAAACCTACGGCGCCAAGCTCGAGCTGGAACTCGTGAAAGGTTCCGATGGCCTGCATCGCCTGATTAAGGAAGGCACCATCAACCGTCCGGCCCTCGCGCTCACCGGATTTTTCAAATACTTCGCGAACAAACGCGTGCAGGTCATCGGCGCCGCCGAGATGACTTTTCTCAAAACGCTGACGCCCGCCAAGCAGGTCGAGATTTTCACCGAAATGGTCAGCCGGGGCATTCCGTGTCTCGTGCTCACCCGTAATTACATCGCGACGGCACCCATGCTGCAAGTCGCAGAGCAAATGCGGTTACCCATCTTCCGCACGCCGCTGATCACAATGAATTTCGTGAACGCCGCCACGTTGTGCATCGACAATGAATTCGCCCCCTCCGGCACCGAACATGCCACCACGCTCGAGATCAAAGGCATTGGCGTGATGATCCGCGGCGATAGCGGCATGGGCAAATCCGAGTGCGCCCTCGCTCTCATCGAGCGCGGCCACTCACTCGTGGCGGACGATCTCACCTGTATCCGCCGAGTCGACGAACGCGAGCTTTCCGCCAGTTCCCGCCCGCTCAACCGCGGCTACATGGAGTGCCGCGGCATCGGCATCATTAACATCGCCGAGATGTTCGGCGTTAAAAGCATCCGTCTGGAAAAGCGCATTGATCTCGTTGTCACCCTCCACGAATGGACGCCTGATGTGGTGGAAGAACGCACTGGTCTCGAGCAAAGTTATTACGAAATCCTGGGCATCAATGTTCCGCTGATCGACTTTTATGTCCGTCCCGGTCGCGATATCGCCCGCCTCATCGAAGTCGCCGCCATGGTGCAGGCGCTCAAGCAAATGGGCCACGATCCCGCCAAAGATTTCAACGATCGTCTCATCGCCCACATGGCCGCCCAACCGGAACCCAAGACCATCGTGCATCGGCTTTCGCCCACTGTATCGCCTTTCCCGCCGAGCGACATTGACGAAAACGAAGAAGAGGCCACGGAAGCCAAACCCTAACAATCACCCGCTCATTTTTTCTGTCCGTCCCATTTGTTCGTATGCCCATCGGCCGCTCTAACAATCGCCTCCACGATCAACTCCGCTCGATCACCATCGAGGCAAACATCGCGCCCCACGCCTCCGGCTCAGTGCTCATTGGCTTCGGCAACACCCGGGTGATTTGCGCCGCCACCGTTGAATCCAAAGTCCCCTCGTGGATGAAACAGCAAGGCGTCAAGGGCGGCTGGCTGACGGCGGAATACTCGATGCTGCCCTACAGCACCCTCGACCGGAAACCCCGCGACATCACGAAAAACAAAATCGACGGGCGCACCGTCGAAATCCAGCGCCTCATTGGTCGTTCTCTTCGCGCCGTGCTCGATCTGCAAAAACTAGGCGAGCACACCCTGTGGCTCGATTGCGATGTGCTCCAAGCCGACGGCGGCACCCGCACTGCGGCTATCACCGGTGCCTATATCGCATCGCGTCTCGCCATCCAAAAATTACTCGATGCCAAGAAAATCGCGGAGAACCCGCTCGTCGATTCTGTCGCCGCCGTCAGTGTTGGCCTTTATCAAGGCGAAGCCCTCCTCGATCTGAACTACATTGAAGACAAGGACGCCGAGGTCGACGCCAACGTCGTGATGACCGGTCGCGGCCAGTTCGTCGAAGTGCAGAGCAGCGGCGAAGAATCAACCTTCTCCCACGAGCAACTCCAGACCTTGCTCGCTCTCGCCCAAACCGGCCTGAAAGAACTGGCCATCCGCCAGACAGAGTTTCTCGCGCGCCAACTTTTATAGGTTGGCCCGCCAGCGTGAACCCGCCGCTAGGCACGACGCCGTTCCATGCCCCATGCCCTATCCGATAAAACATTATATCTGGACTTGGGATCTCGCCTCTTCCCCGGAGGAACTCTGGCCGCTCGTTTCCAACACCGACCGGTTCAACCGCGATTGCGGTTACCCGTCCGTGACCTTGGTGCCACCCGCCGAAATCACCGGCCCGCACGCCATGAATGCGCAACGTCTGCGCACCCATCACTTCGGCCTCGTGCTCGAATGGGATGAAAAACCTTTTGAGTGGGCCATCAATCGCAGCTTCGGCGTCGAACGGTTGTTTCAACGCGGTCCGTTCTCCTGTATTTCGGCCCGTTGCGAACTGAGCCCGCGTCAACCCACCGGCACCCGTCTCACCTATCAAGTCTGGTTCACTCCCGCCAATCTGCTCGGCCGTCTGGCTTTGAAACTCGGTGGAGCAACGTGGCAATTCCACCGGCCGTTCGACCGGGTGTTTCACGAATACGACTGGCTGGCGCAGGCCGGCCTGCAGGCAGCCAGACGGAACCGATACTCGCGGTTCAGCCCGGGCGGCGCCGCTCGGCTGGCCACCCTCAAGGGCACCCTCATCGCCGAGGCAGGCAATTCCCGCGAGCTCATCAACCGGCTCACCGATTATGTTGTTACCGTCGACGACCTCGATGGCCAGCGCATCCGCGCCTACGCGCTGGCTGATCGCTGGAAAACCGGCCGTCGCGACACGCTCCGGCTTTGCCTGCAAGCCACCCGCGCCGGCTTGCTCGATTTTCATTGGGATGTTCTCTGCCCGCATTGTCGCGGGGCCAAGGCGGTGGCGAACACACTGTCCGAACTCAAATCCGAAGCATACTGCGCCACGTGCAAACTGGATTTCACCGCCGAGTTTGACCGGTCGGTCGAACTCACCTTCACCCCCAATCCGGCCGTCCGCCATGTGCCCCGCACCGACTACTGCATCGGCGGACCACAAATCACCCCGCACATCGTCATCCAGCAAACCTTAGCGCCAAACGAAACCCGACCGGTGCCTCTCAATCTGACCCCGGGCCGCTATCGCGTACGCGTGCCGCTGATCGACCGTCCGTGGCAACTGCGCATCGAACCCGGCGCGGCCCGGGCCGCCACCATCGGTCTGGTTACCGCCGCCCCCGATCAGGACGAAATAGTGCTCGATCCCGGTGCCACGCTGACGCTGATCAACGAAACCGGCACGGCCCGGCTGACCGTCATCGAACATGTCGCTTGGACCAACCAGTCAACCTTGGCCAGCGAGGTCACCTCGCTGCAGTTGTTCCGCGATCTGTTTGTGCGGGAGGTATTGCGCCCGGGTGGACGGATCGCGATCAACAGCCTGACCATTGTGTTCACAGACTTAAAGGGTTCGACCCAGTTGTATCGCACCATGGGTGATGCCCCGGCCTTCGGTCAGGTGTTGACGCACTTCGATATTCTCAAATCCGCCATCGACGCCGAGGGCGGCGCCATCGTGAAGACGATGGGCGATGCCATCATGGCGGTGTTTCCCCGCCCCGCTCCGGCCATGCGTGCGCTATGGGTGGCCCAACGCCAGCTCGCGCTGGCGCAATCAGTCGTCCCTTGGAGCGGACCGCCCGGCTCGGCCGCGCTCCGCAGCCCGCTGTTGCTCAAGGCCGCTTTGCATCACGGTCCCTGCATCGCGATCAACCAGAACGACCGGCTGGATTACTTCGGCACCACCGTGAACATCGCCGCCCGGCTTTGCGGACTCAGCACCGGCGCCGACCTGCTCATCTCCGACACCGTCCGACGCGATACCGAGATCGGCGAGTTGCTGAAGCAACAGCCCGATCATGTCCGTACCGAAGTCGAACGCACCACCCTGCGCGGAATCGAAGGAGAAACCTTTGAGGTTTATCGCATCCGGCGCGGGTGAAACGTGGCGCGCTATGCCCGTTTCTCCGCCTCCTGTTTGATCGCGGCAAAATTCCCTTCCTCACAGTGGTGCACGAATCCCTCGGTCACCGACTTCAGATCTTCCCACCGCCGCCGGATCGCTTTCGCTTCGGTCGGGGTGATTTGATTATCCGCTGCGGCCACCGCGATGACGCCCAACATATCGGCGAATTCCTGGACGATATTATTCGTCGACGGAATCAGGCTGTAGTCGTGCGGACGATTCTTCGTATTGGTAATGAAAAAGCCGCCAGCCCGTTCGCACACCCATTGGGCAATCATGGGGTCATTGGTGATGCGCAGCAGCTGCTCGATGCGGTCGAGCGGATTGTTGGCGCCACTGCCCGTGCCATCGTCGGGCGGCTCGGCCCACTTGTAGATGAGCGACAGGGAGAGCCCCATATCGGCGGAAATTTGTTTTGCGCTGGTTTTCTTCAGCACTTCCTTGAGCAGCTCGTGCGATTGCATGTTGAATTTAAATGCCACCCTCATGAATAAAGGCAATCCCGCCTTGAACCCCCATTCCGTTTGGCATTTTTGCACTCAACCGTCACTCTGCTATTAGTCGGCTCCCGAGGTGGAACCCGGCCTCCGGACGCGTTGGTCTAGTGGATGCAGCAGGAAGCCCGTCCAGCTTGTCCGTCGTAGCCTTGGCGAAGACGGAAGGCCGGGCTCCACCAGTACAACGACATCATTTCGGCCCTGCTCTACATTCCCCCGTCCCCAGCCGGCCCATCGGGCGTATTTTGCGATTCTATGCGTACGGCTTATCTAAGTTGGCCGAAATCGTTTCTTTTTTGTGTCTTTTTGAAATCTTTGTGGCTTAAATAAAAATCTCTTTCCCATGAATATTCACGAGTATCAGGCCAAGGCATTGTTCGAAAAATTCGGCGTCGCGGTTCCCCGCGGCGTCGCAGCGCGTATGCCGGCCGAATTTGAATCGGCCCTCTCCACGCTGAACCACGAAGGTGCCCTCATCGTCAAATCCCAGATCCACGCCGGTGGCCGGGGCAAAGGCACCTTCACCGATGGCTTCAAAGGCGGCGTCAAATTCGCCAAGACGAAGGCCGAAGCCCTCGACTTCGCGAACAAGATGTTCAACAACACCCTCGTCACCGCCCAGACCGGCCCCGCCGGCCGCAAGGTTCAAACGGTCTACTTCACCGTCGCCTGCGATATCAAGAAGGAGTACTACCTCGCCATTCTGCTCGATCGCAACACCTCGCGCCCCGTCATCGTTGCTTCCACTGAAGGCGGCGTCGAAATTGAGAAAGTCGCCCACGATACTCCCGAGAAAATTTTTAAGATCATCATCGATCCCGCCGTCGGCCTCCAAGGCTATCAAGCCCGCGAGCTGGCCTTCAAACTCGGCCTCTCCGGCGATACCTACAAAAACGCCGTCAAGCTCATCACCGCGCTCTACAAAATGTATTGGGACACCGACGCCGCCATGGTCGAAGTGAATCCCCTCATTACCACGCCCGACGGCCAAGTACTCGCCCTCGACGCCAAAGTATCCTTCGACGACAACGCCCTCTTCCGCCACCCCGATGTCGTCGCCCTGCGCGATCTCAACGAAGAAGACTCCAAGGAAATCGAAGCCTCAAAATTCAATCTCTCCTACATCGCCCTCGACGGCAACATCGCCTGTCTCGTCAACGGTGCCGGTCTCGCCATGAGCACGATGGACATCATCAAGCACTACGGTGGCAACCCCGCCAACTTCCTCGATGTGGGCGGCGGCGCCTCGAAGGACCAGGTGCAGGCCGCGTTCAAGATCATCCTCACCGATCCGAACGTGAAAGGCATCATGGTTAATATTTTTGGCGGCATCATGGACTGCAACACCATCGCCACCGGCGTGGTCGCCGCCGCCCGCGAACTCGGTCTCAAGATCCCCCTCGTAGTTCGCCTCGAAGGCAACAACGTTGTCGCCGGCAAGAAAACCCTCTCCGAGTCCGGCCTCAAGATCGACTCCGCCGACACCATGGCCGACGCCGCCCAGAAAATCGTGAAACTCGTCGCCTGATTCAGGTCACCACGAAACACACCAAACACACGAAAATCCCAACCACCAAGCCTACTCCGAATCATTCCTCCTTTCGTGTGATTCGTGTATTTCGTGGTTAATTAAATCTCCTTCCTCTCATGGCTATTATTGTAACTCCTGACACCCGCGTTCTCGTCCAAGGCATCACCGGCGAATTCGGCGCGCGTCACACCAAACTCTCCCTCGACTACGGCACCAAGATCGTCGCCGGTGTCACCCCCGGCAAGGGCGGCCAGTTTTTCGAGCACGGCACCCACAAGGTTCCGATCTTCAACACCGTTGCCGACGCCATGGCCGCGACCGGCGCCACCGCCTCCGCCGTATTCGTCCCGCCACCCTTCGCCGCCGATGCCATTCTCGAGAGTGTCGATGCCGGCCTCGATCTCTGCGTCGCCATCACCGAAGGCATTCCCGTCCGCGACATGATCAGCGTCAAACGCGCCATGCTCGGTCGCAAAACCCGCCTCATCGGACCGAACTGCCCCGGCATCGTGACGCCCGGCACCGGCGAAAATTCTTTCGGCGGCTGCCGCATCGGCATCGCGCCCGGCTACATTCATAAGAAAGGCCACGTCGGCGTCGTCTCCCGTTCCGGCACGCTCACGTACGAAGCCGTCTTCCAGCTCACTTCGAAAAACATCGGCCAGACCACCTGCGTCGGCATCGGCGGCGATCCCGTCAACGGCACCTCCCACCTCGACGTCATCAAGATGTTCAACGACGACCCCGAGACCTGGGGCATCATCATGATCGGTGAAATCGGCGGCAACGCCGAGGTCGAAGCCGCGCGTTGGGTGAAGGCCAACTGCAAGAAGCCCGTCGCCGGATTCATTGCCGGAGCCACCGCGCCCGCTGGTCGCCGCATGGGCCACGCCGGAGCGATTGTCGGCGGAGCCGAAGACACCGCCGCCGCCAAGATCGCCGTCTTCAAAGAATGCGGCATCGAATGCGCCGTCACGCCGAGTGACATGGCCGACGCGCTCATCCGCGCCGCCGCCCGCACGGGTACGAAGCTGGCGTAAGAAAATTGTCAGCCAGTACAAACGCCGCAGATGAAAATTCTCGCTCTTATTTTCATCTGCGCTCTTTCACGTGCGCCACTCTATTCCGAAGACACCGATATTCTCAAGAGAAGCGAGAAAAACATTTCCGTTGATTTTCCTGATACCAAGATTCGTGATCTCGTTTCGGAGGTCGCCAAAACATTCAATCTCAAGGTCAATATTCCTGACGCGCTTGATGGTTCTACGAGCATAAAACTCAGGGATGTTTCCTGGCGGCAGGTTTTTCGAGTAACCCTGGCACCAATTGGCTACGATTTTATCGAGCGCAATCAAGTCGTGGAAATTCTAACGCCAGTCGAAATCGACCACCTCCCACCGGAGCACAGGGAAGTCGAAGTGTACTTCCAAAAAACGCCGCTTCTCTGCGAATATCTTAGACGAATATATTCTAAACAATCCGAAGCGATTCCACACGAACACAGCGTGAGCATCACCGCACACCCGCGCTACTTTCAACCTATTCTCGATACAATTAGTCAGGTCGACGACCCTGATCAACGTTTGGACAGATTCCCTCGCACCCCCTACTTTCCGACTGAATTCTCTAACTCGACATTAAAGAACAAGATGAGAAGATGCAGGGTAGTTTCCCCGTCACCCAAGTAATAATCCTCCGCTGGATGGACGCGGTATTGATAAAAAATCATATCGAGCATGTGGTCACAACGGAACTGAAGATCATCGTAGATTCTCGCTCCAACGCGCTGGTCGTTAGCGGCCCGGGCAAGCAAATCAGTCGTGTACTTTCCTTGGTCGAATACCTCGATGACAAACGCTGGTATAATCCTCCGGTGAAGCCAAAAAAATAGAATCAAACCGCCACAATCCAAAGGGTCGGCGTTTAGGGTTTGGGGTGAATCTAAAAACGAATCGGGAATCCGGACAAGGTTACGGATATCGATAACGGGCGAGTAGTCGATTGAGTCTGCTTTGCGCTCTGTAGTTTGACTATCGCGCCGCCACGATCTGCAGATTCACTCGGCAGCCGAGCGGGGCGGCGGTGCGGGAGAGCGTCATGAGGTTGATCGCGGTGTTGTCCTCGTCGAACACGCGGTTGAGTGCAGCCCGGCTGGTGCGAGTTTCTACACCAGCGCTGAGACCGACCACCCTGACGCGGGCATTTCATCCGGTTCTTGCTATTTACGGTGGGTCGATGCTTGTCGAAAAGTGAGCAATTGTATCGGTAGGCCAGCGTGCTTGCACGCGCCCTATACGGCTGCGAGGCGCGTGCAAGCAGGCTGGCCGACAAGAAAATCCCGTTACTCCCCTGCCTTACCTATCAGCGAGGAGTCACCGATCGCTTGCTGCTTGAATCAACGGGATTGAGTTTCTGGGCGACGCACTTCAGACAATACTCAACTCCCATGCCGGAAATCATCCAAGTTGAAGGTCTGACGAATCAGGAATTTTTTGAACGTTACGCGGCACCCGGCCGCGTCGGCTTGATCGGCGGACCGGAGTTGATCAACCGAATCATCTCGCGGGCCCAGCGTCATCTTAACGATGAGCACGAGTGGAGTCGCTGGTCGCACGCGTTTCTTTTTCAAGGTCGCCGCCACGACGGGCACCACTGGGTGATCGAGTCGGATCTCGATATTAAACGGAAACACATCCGCCTCGGCGTGCAGGAAAACCGCATCGCCAAATATTTCGACGGGACCGCGAATACCTCCGTCGCTATCCTCGACTTCGGCCTGACCCCGGAGCAAGAGCAACGTGTGCTCGCGAACGCGCTGGAATTGGTCTCAGACGGCATCCGCTACTCGTTGCGCGAAATCGCCGGCACCGTGTGGGCCATGCGCCACCCGGGGTGGTGTCCGCGCGAGAATTTATTGGCCCGGGAAAAGGCTTTCTATTGTTCGTCCTTTGTCCGGCATGTGTTTGCTCAGGCCGGTGTGGATTTGGCCAGCGGTATCGCGGAAAAAAACACCGCACCCGAACACATCGCGAGCAGCGTACTGCCGCACACGCGCTGGATTTTGACTCGGGGTGCAGCTCCCACCAGCCGGGTTCGCGCCATCGTAAAACGGGTTCGCGCGAAACTAAAAAAGCGCGATTGAGCGCGCGCAACGTTCAACTCCGCCCCATTTTGCGGCGTAAATGCCGGTAGCAGCAAAGCGGGACCACCGGGCCCGCCGCATTTTATCCGTGACGGAACACATCGACAAAAGTGCGCCCAGCGGTCGCGCCCTAGCTTTTTCGACACCGTCTGAGTGTTCTTCCAAAGGAAACTACGGCCATTTTGTCATGATTTTCAGCGTTACCCACCATTTCCGTCCCGCGCAACGGAACCCTTCCCTCCCAAACGCGTCGGAGCTTTCGCATTGCACCCTCCGAATCCGCCCGGCAGTTCAACATCATGTTATTGCGTCTTTCCCGCCGTTTTCTCGGCCTATTTCTAATCCTTAGCCTGACCTTGCTACCGATCCCAGGTTGGTGCGCCCCCACGGCGATACCGGAGCCGCAACTCACCGCTCACGACAGCACCTTCGATTTGGAGACCAAGGAATTTATTGCTCGCGGCGACGCCCGACTGCTCTACGAAAAATTACAGCTCACGGCGGACGAAATTCGTTACAACCAGCAAACCAAGACCGCTACCGCCAATGGCCATGTTATTTTGACTCGGGGTGATCGCCGCTTGGTGGCCGATACCGGCAGCTATAATCTCGAGAACGACACCCTTCACGTCACCAATGTACGGCTCGGTCGGTTTCCTTTCTATATCACCGGCGACACCTTGGACGGCACATTGGAGAATATGGTCATCACCCATGCCAATATTTTCTTTCGCGAAAACGCCTCTTACTCACCTTCCATCAGCGCAGATAAACTCATCTACCAACAGGGTCGCATTGTTTCAGGCGAAGGCATGAAATTCGGCTTGCTGGGCGGACATTTCATTTCTCTCCCCACTTTTTCCCACGACCTCCATTCGGAACTGCTCTCCCACGTCACAGCCAAAGTCGGTTATCGCAGCAGTCTGGGGGCCTTCGCCGATCTCGGTCTGCAACTGCCCGTAGCGGAAGGCGTGAAAATCGGCGCCGATGCCGGACTCTTCAGCAAACGCGGCCTCATGTTTGGCCCTGCGGCCACCTATTCACTCGTCAAAAACGACCAATCGACCAAAGGCTTTCTCCGCTCCGGCTACATCCATGATTACGGTGATCGATTAACCGACGTTCTCGGCGCTCCGATTCCCCAAGACCGAAGTTATCTGGAATGGCAGCATCAGCAAAAGATCGGTGAGCACTTCACCCTCAATGGCCAGTTCAATTACTGGAGTGACTCGGATGTCGTGCGCGATTTCAAGCCCAAGCAATTCTTCCCGGTCCAGCAGCCCGACTCCTTTCTCGAAGGTGCGTACACCGGCGACAACTACGTGCTCAGTGCCTTCCTTCGCGCCAACCCCAATCATTTCTTCCGCGTCCAGGAACGTCTGCCTGAGTTGCGCTTCGATCTGCTGCCCTCGCCGATGATCGGCGGCGTCTATCAGCGCCTCAACGCCAGTGTGGTCCATCTGGAAGAAAATGCTTATCTGACTAACCCCGCACTGCGCTCCACCCGGCTCGACACCTACTACGGTTTGGAACGCCCTTTCGCGTTGGCCCCTTGGTTCACCTTCACTCCCGTCGCCGGCGGACGCTTCACCCACTATTCCGACACCAACACAGGCAATGGCACCTACACCCGTACACTCGGCGAAGTCGGTTTCGACGCGGTGCTGCGCGCCAGTGGCATCTTCGAATACAAAAACGAAACCTGGGGAATCGACGGTCTCCGCCACCTGATCGAACCCAAGATTTTCTACCGCTACGCCCCCCAAGCCGCCAGTGGCAAAATCTATATTCCGCCCATCGACCGTCGTGCATTCACCACCTACCTGCCTCCGCTCTCCATCGGCGATCAACGCAACATCGATCAGCTCGACCGCCTCGATACGCTCCGTTTCTCGTTGAACAACACCCTCCAAACCCGCGACAAAACTTACGGCTCCCGCAATCTCGCGACCCTCAACTTCGCCGCCGATTCGCGGTTCTCCCGCCAACCCGGCCAGCGCAAATTCTCGAACATCTACACCGAAGCCACACTCACTCCCGCTCCTTGGCTCCGTTTTGAAGTCTTCCAGCAGTTCTCCGTGCAGCGAACGTCCCAACAAGAATTAAATTACGCCATCGAGATCGCGGACCAAGATGCTTGGGCCGTCCGACTCTCGTCTCATTATTTGCGCAACGGGTTTGATGGGGATAAAAGCAAAATCGGTTACGAGGAATATCTCCTCGATTATCGCCAACGCTTGAGCGACACCCTCCACTTCGTCGGACGTTGGCGCTTCGATGCTCGGCGCAATCGCCTGAACGAGCAATCCTACGGCATCATGCAGCGCCTGGGTCAGACATGGGATGTGCGCTACGAGCTCACCTTTAGCGAAGGCCAGCGCCGCGAAAGCTCCTTCGGTTTCAACATCGAGATCGACCTCCTGAAGTTCTAAGCCGCCGCTTGAGGGAGGGCGGGGTATCAGTATCCATAACCCGCCGCGCATCGAATATTGCGCACGATCCTTCCGCTCCATGAATCCCAATATCACGGCCAACCAGCAACGCACTTTCCTGCATCTTTTCGCGCAGGTCAGGCCGATGCTGGGCAGTGACAGCGGACTGCCCCGTCGCATCAAAGATCTCCTCGGCCGCAACCGCGCCTTCGGCTCCCGTGACCGCCGGCTCTACCGCGAACTTCTCTACACCGGCATCCGGTTTCTGCCCTGGATTCAACCCCTGCTCGAAACTGAAGGCGAACTCGCCTCGCAAATCATCGCCTGGCTCGCCCCCGATCTTAAAGACACCAAAGCCTACCGCGCCGCCCTCTGCGCCGATTGGCCTGCCGTTCCCGCGACACTCGCAGAGAAAGCCGCCATCCTGACACAACAGGTAGGGCCCGACCGCTGGGCGGGCCGTTCCGATGTATTCCAAGAGCCAAGACCCCAAACCCAAGACCCTATTTTCATCTTCCAACCAGAAGCTCTGCTTCCCGCCTGGTTCCGCGACCACTGCCCTGCTGCTTTCACCTCGCCGCACTTGGACGCTCTCAACGAACGCGCCCAGCTGTGGGTACGTTTGCAGGTCAACGATTCCGACCACGTGCTCGCGGAATTTTCCGGCCAAGGCTGGGCCCTCACCCGCGCCACCGAACTCCCCGACGCCATCTGCCTGCCACCGAACGCCGAGGTCGCCGACACCGATGCGTACCGTCGAGGCTTTGTCGAAATCCAGGATCTCAGT
>JANYCF010000208.1 GCA_025360455.1 Opitutaceae bacterium
GTCCATTTTGCGCAGGAGCAAAATGCCGGCCGCTTGCCCCATCGCCTCAATCTGCAGCACGCCGGGCATCACGGGATTACCGGGATAATGTCCCTGGAAAAACGGTTCGTTGATCGTCACGTTCTTGATCGCGGTCAGAGAGTCGTCGTTGAATTCCACCACGCGGTCGATCATCACGAAGGGATAGCGATGGGGAATCGTGTCGAGTATGCGCCGGATATCGAGCGAGGTCTCGACGGCCAGCTCGGCCTTGGGCGCGGCGGGCTTGGCGGCTTTCTTGCCGCCTTTTTTCCACGCCTCATATTTTTCGAGGAGCAGTTTGGTCAGTTCAGCGTTGAGCGCGTGACCGGGACGAGTCGCCACGATGTGGGCCTTCAACGGAATGCCGAGCAGCGTGATGTCGCCGATGATATCAAGAATTTTATGCCGCACAAACTCATCGGCGAAACGCAGCGGTTCCTTCGACATGATCTTGTCGCCCTTGATCACGATGGCGCAATCGAGCGAGCCACCCTTGATTTTGCCCAACTTGATGAGCTCTTCGATATCCTCGTAAACCGTGAAGGTGCGCGCCGCCGCGACTTGCGCGATATAGATATCCGGGTCGATGGTGAGCGAAAGATGTTGGGTATGTATGCCGCGATCATCCGCGCTCGTGCAGGAAATTTTCAGGCCGTCAAACGGCAGGGCAATGACCGAAGAGTTACCCCGTGAAACGGAAATCGGCTCAGTCAGCGTGAAGTATTCGCGCTCGGCGTCCTGCTCCACCGGTTCGCCTTGTTGGATCAACTTCACGAACTCGCGGGCGGAACCGTCCATGATCGGCGGTTCGCCGGCATCCATTTCGATCAGCACATTATCAATGCCGCAGCCGCTCAAAGCGCTCAACACGTGCTCGACCGTATGGATCTTGGCGTGGCCCTGCTGAATCGTGGTGGCGCGCACGAGATCGGTCACGAGGTCGACCCGTGGTTTGATTTCCGGATGGCTGTGCAAATCCATGCGTTTGAATACCACGCCGTAGTTCACGGGCGCGGGTTTCAAAGTCAGATGCACGGCGTCGCCTGTGTGGAGGGCATTGCCCTTGATGGAGACCTCACGGAGTAGAGTGCGCTGCTTCATTGGTAGGTGTCGGCGGAGTGTCGGAAACCGCTTGGAAATGACAAGCTTGGAGATGACCACTTCCGAGGGTACAGGGCATTTTTCGGTTTTATCCCAGCGTCCAAGGCAGGCGTCGATGGAGCGGCAGGCGTCCCGGCCTGCCGAGGCTCGGAAAATGGATTCGCACCCTTCACAAATCCCACAGGCACGGAGGCCTGTGGCTACGCCAAAGCTCAGTGGCGTGCGTCATGGGCCATGTCCCCGCCCCTGCGAGGGAAACTAATGCGAGGACGAGGTTGACATAGCCGAAATCAACTCGGTAATTTTGTTTCTTTCATCATTCAACATCCTCCTCCGAAAACGTCATGCCCGCAGCCAACGATCTCAAAAAAGGCCAAGTAATTAATTTCAATGGTGAACCCCACCTTATCATGGAGACCATGCATCGTACGCCGGGCAATCTTCGGGCGTTTGTGCAGGTGAAAATGCGCAATTTGCGCTACGGCAAGTCGCTCGAGCAGCGCTTCAATTCCCCCGATCACGTCGATGTGCTTTCCACGGATCGCCGGACCCTGGAGTTCAGTTACTGCGATCGCGATGTGTACAGCTTCATGGACCCGGAGTCCTTCGAGACCTTCGAGATCAGCGCCACGATGATCGGTGACTCCAAGAACTACTTGGTGCCGAACGGTAAGGCCGACGTGCTCTTTATCGAAGAGGTTCCCGTCACCATCGACATCCCCTCCTCCGTTGTCCTCAAGATCACCGATAGCTCCGAAGGCATCAAGGGCGACACCGCCAGCAACGTCCAGAAACCTGCGACCTGCGAAACCGGCCTGATTGTTCAAGTCCCGCTCTTCATCAAGACCGGCGAACTGATCAAGGTCAGCACCGCAGACGGCAGCTACCTCGGCCGCGCCTAAGGCCACGATAAACGGAAAGCTGTCAGCTATTCCGCCCGCACTCAACCCGCAGTTCACGCTGCGGTTTTTTTGCGCCGGTGCGGAATCGTCCAGCATTCGGGCGAATTTATGGGCCAGATGGCCCATGGGCCCACTCCCGCGTTGCAAACGGACTCCCATGATTTTAAGCCCTCCTCCGCCCTTTTCCTCTCCCTGCTCCGCACGTTTATTCTGAATCCGCCCCGCTGATCCCGGCGAATCTGCCGTCTGCCACCACCGCCGCTCTTCGTCACGGTTCCCGAGCCCTTCCCTCCGGCGGGCTGTTTATATTATTTGTTTCCTCCGTTTTACCGCCTCCTCCACGCCATGAATACTGAACCCCGACCTGCCGCCATACCCCAACCGCCGGAAGACACGCGCTCTTCCTTCTCCTTTAAAGAGCTGATCGAAAAAGAACATCAACGCTTGGATGACGCCATCGCCGCCTCCGGCGCTGATGCTGGTCAGCACGAATCCCCCGAAATTGCCTCGCCCGGCCGGGCGGATGAACCGTGGATCAGTTTTACGGACCGCGACCTCTTCGGACTCGCGCTCTCCGGCGGCGGCATTCGCAGCGCCACTTTTAATCTCGGTCTGCTCCAGGCCCTCGAACGCAAACAGCTCCTCAAAAGTGTGGATTACCTGTCCACGGTTTCCGGCGGCGGCTACATCGGCGGTTTCTGGACCGCGTGGCAGCAACGCGCGGCGACGCAATCCGACGAGCATCTTGATACGTTTCTGAAGGCCCAAGCCACAAAGCGGCTATCAGCCCAGCCACTCGCCGCTACGCAAATTTCCGCCCCGCCCGCGCCGCCCACCTCACCCCCA
>JANYCF010000213.1 GCA_025360455.1 Opitutaceae bacterium
CTCAACTTTATCGAACTGGTGCAGCCGGTTGAGCCCGCGCACATCCTTGCCATAACTGCCCGCTTCGCGACGGAAACACGGCGTATAGGCGCAACGGCGAACGGGCAGTTGGTCCTCATCGAGAATCTCGTCGCGGAAAAAATTCGTTAGCGGCACCTCGGCCGTCGGCACGGCAAAGAGCCGATCGGGCGTCGTTTCGTACATCTGTCCTTCCTTGTCAGGCAACTGACCGGTGGCAGTCGCACTGGCCGCATTCACGAAGATCGGCGGACTGACCTCGATGTAACCCGCCTTCACATCCTCATCCAAGAAGAACTGTAGCAACGCGCGGACGATGCGCGCGCCGTCACCGACATAAAACGGAAATCCCGCCCCGGTGACTTTCGAACCACGCGGAAAATCAATCAGGTGGTTGAAGCCGGGAATTTCCCAGTGCGGCAAAGCGTGTAAGGAGACAGCGGCGATATCGCCATTGGTCGCGAAAATCTGATTCTCCTCCGGCGTGCGGCCTTCCGGCACGCTGCTATGGGGGAGATTCGGCAGGGTGAGCATGGCCTGGTGCCATTTCTCTTCGACCACTTTGAACGCCTCGTCCTTGAGTTTAACCTCAGCGGACACCGCTTTCATTTCCTGTACCTTGGCGAGGAATTCCGGCGAGCCTTTCTTGAGCGCAGCCATCTCATTGTTGGCCGACTTTTGCTTGCCGCGGAGTTGCTCCACCTCGACCAGCAACGCACGCCAGTCGGCATCAATCGCCAGTACGGAGTCGAGATCGACCGTCAAATGTTTCTTGGCAATGGCGGCGCGCACCAGCTCAGGCGACTCACGAAGTAGTTTGGGATCGATCATGGGAAGGGACTTTGAATGAAAATACCGGCCCGTTGACCAGTATTTTCTGTGACAAAGTCGGAACGATGCAGTTGAGAGTCCAAAGTTGAGAGCTGAGAGCCCGATCCTCCGACTGCGGGGAGGTGACGAGTGCCAAGAAAAACCTATTCACTCTTTTGTCTGGCTCTGCACACTCGACTCTCCGCTCTTGACTGCAAGGATAAGACGCTCCGAGCCGAACCATCACTGCGCAAAAGGCGCCGTCGATTGATAAGACCCACCCCGACTAACCGCCTCCATCCGCCGAAAACGACCCATCACATCCTTCGCCGCCAATTGCCGAAGGTCACCCAAGGGCGCTTTAATCACATGATGAGCGGGGTTGTTCAGCGGATACGGTCCGAAACGTTGCGGATCGGTGGGGCCGAAAATGCCGACCGTTTTAACCCCAAGAGCCGTAGCCAAGTGCATCGCACCGCTATCGTTGGAAATCACCCAGTCCGCTCGGTTGATCAGCGCCGGCAGCGAGGCCAGACTGGTATTCCCCGTCAAATTGATGAACGCTCCGTCCGGCAACGTCTCGCGGCACGGCAGGTATTTATTTCCCGCCCACACCACCTTTCGGCCCAATTCGCGAATGAGCAAAGAAGTCAGCGCCGGAAAGCCATTCCATTTGGTGCTATCGCGCCGACTATCGGGAAACATCAGGATCGGAGGCAGCCCCCGCCGCGCTTCCATGAAGCTGAGATTGAGGTGCTCCATGGAACGAAATTGCAACGGCGCAGACAACTCCGGTTCCGCCTGCAGCAGCGGACAGAACTGCAGCAAAATATCCAGCGGGTGACTCAGCCGACCAGCCGGAGGCAGCGGAGCTTTCTCCGCATAAAAGATCGTCGCTCCTTCCCGCGCATCACTCCGACCGATCTTACGCTGCGCCCGCGTCCATTTAAGCATCAAACCCGAGCGCAGCAGCCCTTGCAGATCGAGCACCACTTCAAATTCCTTCCGCCGCACCTCATGCATCAAAGTCAGAAATCCGCTCACGCCGCCAAACCGTCGGAAAATATAAACCTGATCCACCACTGAACTAGCCCGGACCAGCGGCGCAAAAATATCCTGCACGATCCACGACACCCGCCAGTCCGGCTGTTGCGCACGCAACGCCGCCACCACGCGCAGCGAGTGAACGATGTCGCCGAGAGGAGAAGTCTGAATGATGAGCAATTCGCGCATGAAGAGAGAGCAAAGCAGTCCGCTACTACTTGCCGACTTCCGTTTCGCCCGAAAGTTCCAGCAAAGCAAATTCTATTCTCTTTGTTGGCAACGAATACGATAGTTCGCGATAGCTTAGAGTTGGCTTCGACTAGATCGGCTCTGTGGGAACGGGCTTGCCTGCGACTATTTCCATCGCGAGCAAGCTCGCTCCCACAAAACCCATAGCAGTAATGCGTATTTTGTCTCAAACGACTTTCTCGCCAAACGAATTAATCCTTGCACCGTCTCGGACGAATCGTTCAATCCTGACCTTTCGTGGACCTTTAGCTCAGTTGGTTAGAGCGTTTCCTTGACATGGAAGAGGTCACTGGTTCGAGCCCAGTAAGGTCCACCATTTAGCTACCCGGCATGAGTTTATAAGTATTTTGTCACTCAGCTATTTTTCTTTAAGCTAAGCCCGCTAATGTGCCGTAGATAAAGGCCTAACGTGGATTCCGTGCCGAAAGCCAAAATCACTGACTGCTCAGCCCTAGTGCGAGCGGAGTTATTGCACCAAGGCTACACGGATATGCCGAGTGGGTTGGTTGCTACGATTTTGGTTTCGACCGGCCTCGGCTGGGTGGTCACGCGCACGCCGGGTACCGCGCATGCTTGGGTGTGGTTGGCCGGAATGATCACACTGGCGACCTCCCGCTTGATCGGACATCGCCGCTATCGGCAAAAAATCCGCAGCGACACCACCCATTATTGGCAACGCTGGTACATCCTTGGGGCGATGCTCTCGGGACTGGGCTGGGGTTATGCCGGCTGGACCTTTTATCCGATCATGAGCGAAGGGGATCGGGCGTTACTCATCTTCATTCTCGCCGGCATGACCGCCGGGGCCACCCGTTCACTCGCTCCCGTCCTGACCGCTTGCTGGCTATTTCAACTGCCAATTTTGCTGCCGCTCATCACCCGTTATTTCATCAGCAGCCAAATGATGCCGACCGTGATGGGTTGTCTTTCGCTGATCTTCATCGTGTTTATGATGGCGATGGCGCGCAGTTATAATCGGACGTTGGCCGAATCATTGCGCCTCGGATACGAACACGCCGAGCTCGTCCATGAATTGCAGGAAAAGAAATTAATCGCAGAAAATCTGAACCGCGGTCTCACCGGGGAAATAACCCAACGCCAAAGAGCCGAAGTTGAATTGCGCTCCGCCAAAGCACGGGCCGAAGCCGCCAATGTGGCCAAGAGTGAATTTCTCGCCACCATGAGCCATGAATTGCGCACCCCGATGAACGGCATCATGGGCATGCTCGAACTCTTAAAAAGCACGCCGCTCGATTCGAACCAACGCGAGCAACTGGATACCGCCGCACATTCCGCCGATGCCCTGCTCCGGGTCCTGAACGACATCCTCGATCTTTCCAAAATTGAATCCGGCACCATCAACTTCGAAGCCATCCCGATGCATCCCGCCGCGATCGCGGAGGAAGTTGCCACCCTGCTCCGCCCACTCGCGACGCAAAAGCGGCTCAACTTCACCCTTAATGTCGATGCCGGCAGCCGACGCCGGGTACGCGGAGATCCCACGCGCTTGCGCCAGGTGCTGCTCAATCTTACGGGGAACGCCATTAAGTTCACGGAACACGGCGAAGTAGAATTAAAACTCAGCGGCCTTGTGGAGGAAGCCAAGCACCTGCATCTCACCGTGCAGGTCCGGGACACCGGCATCGGCATGGATCGCGAAACCCTCAGCCACTTGTTCGAAGCCTTCACCCAAGCCGACAGCTCCATGAGCCGGCGCTATGGCGGCACCGGACTGGGCCTCGCCATTTCCCAAAAGCTGGTCCAACGCATGGGCGGCGAGATCACCGCAGAAAGCACCGCAGGCACGGGTTCGCTGTTTAATTTCGATTTCACTCTCGCACTCTGTGCCGAGCAACCAGCGACACCTGACCGGCCCACCGCCACCGCCGCTAACGCCCCGCGTATTTCCGCCCGCATCTTGGTGGTGGAAGATGATCCGGTGAATCAAAAGGTGATTACCATGATGCTCAAACGCCTCGGCGCCGAATGCACCGTGGTCGGCGATGGCTACGCCGGATTGACTGCTCTCGCGGAAAAGCAATGGGATTTCGTCTTCATGGATTGCCAACTACCCGGAATCGATGGTTTCGAAACCACCCGGCGCGCCCGCACCGCTCTGGCTGGACGCTCGCTGCCCATCGTTGCCCTCACGGCCAATGTTCGCGCCGAAGACCGCGCCGCTTGTCTCGCCGCAGGCATGGATGATTTCCTCGCCAAACCCG
>JANYCF010000263.1 GCA_025360455.1 Opitutaceae bacterium
CGGGTGAGCCGGCCGGCCAGGGTGAACAGGTCGCGCTGGCACTTTTCATTGCAGAGTCGTGGCGCCCCTTCGCCGCCCGGGCGGCGACCCGCGGACTCAGGGTGAATCTAGCGCTCGCACCGTTGCACGCGGTGGCGAATCCGACGCTGCTTCGCTCCCTGTTAGCCAATCTCATGGACAACGCCGTGGACCATTCTCCCGCAGGAGGGGAGATCAGCCTGGATCTCAGCGAGAGTGCAACGGGCTGGATTTTGCGAGTGACAAACGCGGCGGACAATTTGGAGATGGCGGATGTGGCTAAACTTTTCGATCCCTTTTGGCGCAAGGAAGCGGCACGCAGTGGAGGCAGGCACGTCGGGCTCGGACTTTCGCTCGCGCGGACTTTTGCGGCGGCGCAGGGTTGGACCTTGGCGGCTCATTTGGACGAGACCCACCGGTTGGTATTGTCGTTGGCTGGTGTGCGGTAGGAAGCTAAGATCCGAAAGCGTCGCCCTCCGAAGTTCATGTGAAAGGATTCAGTGTCCCTCGTTAATTCCGATGGGTGAGAACCGAAGGGGGAGACGGATGAAGCGGCCGGCTGGGATTCACCGGCGGAATTGCCACCGCACAGGCCGGTGAAGCTCAGGGTCCGGGGAGCGCATTCTACTGGCCGGCAGAACTGCTGCTCTCGGGCGTCTCGCTCAAATCATTCCGTGAGACGCGTGTGGTTCCCCCGAACCTACCGACCATTCCTCGCGCCAGCTCTTTCAACGCTGATTACCTCAACCCACCCGTTACCCACGGTAATCAGCGAGGAAACCCGTAATTGTTGTCCGGATACTAACCTTGGACGGCGAGTATGCCTGAGCGGCCGTCGATCTCCGCCTGAAGCATTTCGCAGACGCGGATTTCTCCCCGTTGATCCAGCAATGCCCGCGCGGCTTTTTCCAGCGACACCACTTCGACGCCGGCTTGTTTTACGGCGGTGAGAAACTCCACGAAGAGAGCCCGTTTACCCATGCCTTCGAGTTCGGCATGAAGCGTGAAGACATTCAGCACATCGGGGCGGAGAAGCGACATCAGGTGCGGCACGATTTGCGCGTCGGGATATTCCGGCCGGCCGAGCAGCTCATCGAGCGTGGGCAGGGTGGAGGGAATTTCCAGAGTGGTGAAGGTGCGTCCGTTGATGCGGACAAAATGCGGAGTGCGGCCGCGGGTGTCGCTGGCGTAGAGCATCGCGGCCTCGTCGTAGATTTGGCGGCTGTGGGTGTTCGCTTGCCAGCCGGGGGCGCCGGCGGTGGGAGCTTCGCAACCGAAGATGCGTCGGAACTCCTCGCGCGCGGCGCCAAACTCGGCCCGCACTTCTTCCACGGTCATCGTTTGAACGTAATCCTGCCAGCGGTAATGATTGTTGCAATGGATGCCGATTTCGAAACCGGCATCGCGCACACGGCGCATGACTGCTTCATTCCGACGCCCGATGTGCGGGGCAGGGAGCAACGTGCCGTTGAGCAAAGTACGGACGCCGTAGAGCTGGACGACGCTGGTGCGGCCGACTTTTTTGAGAAAGCCGGGACGAAACACCCGCGTGATGGCCCGACCGGTTTGATCGAGCCCGAGCGAAAAGAGAAACGTAGCGGGCATGCCCGCCGCACGCAAATCCTGCATCAGATTCGGCACACCGACGCGCGTGCCGCGATCCGTATCAACGTCGATCTTGAGGGCGAGGCGAGTGGGCATCGGACGGGAAGGGGAGTTCGAGGTAGGGCCGGACCGCTGGGCCGGCCGCGATTATCCTTACGGCGGGCCCAGCGGTCCCGCCCTACCGCGATCCAAATTAATCGAGGGAATAATCCTTGTGCGCGAGATGGTAGTCGAGCGTCAGGCGGATAGCGGTCTTGAGGTCGACGTTGGGTTTCCAGCCGAGCTGCTTGGTGACGTTGGCGATGGAGGGGACGCGCTTTTGGATGTCCTGATAATATTTGCCGAAATATTTGCCGGAGGAAACGGCGACAACTTTAGCCTGTTCGGCGTGCTCGCGGTATTCGGGATAGTGCTTGAAGGCAGCGATGATGTGTTTGGCGAGCTGGGCGACGCTCACGTCGTTATTCGGATTGCCGAGATTGAAGATCTGTCGCGAGGCTTTGCCGTCTTTGTTTTCGATGATCCGCAGGAGCGCATCGACGCCATCATCGATGAAGGTGAATGAACGGCTTTGTTTGCCGCCATCGACGAGCTGGATCGGTTTTTTATAGATGACGTTCGAGATGAACTGGGTGAAGAGACGGGAGCTGCCTTCCTTGGCTTCGAAAACGTTGTCGAGTTTCGGGCCGATCCAGTTGAAGGGACGGAAGAGGGTGTAGTCGATATTGTCGCGGACGCCGTAAGCGTAGATGACGCGGTCGAGGAGTTGCTTCGAGCAGGCGTAAATCCAGCGCTGTTTTTCGATCGGGCCGTAGACCATGTTGGTCGTCTGTTCATCCAGCTCACGATCGGTCGACATGCCGTACACTTCGGAGGTCGAGGGAAAGATGATGCGTTTGTTGTATTTTACGCATTGGCGGACGACAGCGAGATTGGATTCAAAATCAAGTTCGAAGACCTTCAGCGGATTTTTCACGTACTGGGCCGGGTTCGCGATGGCCACGAGAGGCACGACAACATCGCATTTCTTGACGTGATACTCGATCCATTCATGGGAAATCATCACATCGCCCTCGACGAACTTGAAGCGTGGGTTGCCCAGGCTGTCGCCGAGTTTGTTGTCGCCGACATCCATGCCGTAGACCTCCCAGTCTTTC
>JANYCF010000268.1 GCA_025360455.1 Opitutaceae bacterium
ACCGTCAGCTTTACCTACAACGTCACCAATCGCGGCACCAAAACCTGGGGCGCGACTGACTTTCTGTCTTTCCGCGATGTCGACAACACCTTCCTCGGCTTCCCCTCGATCAGTGGCGTAACCCCCGGTGCGAGTAAGACCGTGAACATCAGCTTCACCGCTCCGACCACGCCCGGCATCTACACGTACAAAGCCCAAGGCCTAGAAGATGGCGTCGCCTTCTATGCGATGGACGATACGCTGGTCCTGTTTGTGCAGTAGTAGCGCAGGCTTCCAGCCTGATTTCGGAAGCAGGCAAGGATGCCTGCGCTACACCCAAGCCAGTACGCGAACGATTACGGCTCCACGACTCTCAATGTTGCTTGTTACAGCAACGGCGCGAGGAGGCGGCTGAGTTCTTCGGCGACGGCGGGGAAGAAGCGGCGGCGCGCTGGCGGGGCGGGCATGGGCTTGGACTGCGCGAAAACTTCCTGCGCCCAGCGCGACAAGGCGGCGGCTTCCGTGGGGGAGTAGGTCACCATGCCGACTTCAAAGTTTACGAACAGGCTGCGCAGATCCATGTTGGCCGAACCCATCAGTCCGACTTGCTCGTCCACCAGCAGCATCTTGGCGTGGCTCATGCCCGGTCCGTAATACAAGACTTTGGCCCCGGCGGTTTGGAGCTGTCGCAGGTGATAGCGTCGGGCGAGATCGGTGATCGGGTGATTGGAACGGGCCGGGACCACGATACGGACGTCGATTCCAGCGCGGGCTTGCACGGCGAGGGTGCGGAAGAGGACTTCGTCGGGGATAAAATACGGCGTCACGATCCAGACGCTGCGGCTGGCCTGTTGTACGAGGGAAAGAATGCCTTCGTAGAGCGGATCGCCCTCCACATCGGGTCCGCTGGCGACGATTTGCACTTCGCTATCGCCGACGGTGGCAGGTGCGGTAGTCGGCAATTCCGCATGGAGCAGATCGGTCGACTGACCGCTGGCGAAACACCAGTCGGCCAGAAAAATTTCATTGAGCAATCCGGCGGCGGGGCCTTCCACGATGGCACCGAAGTCGCGCCAGCGGCGCTTGAGCGGGGTCGGCCCCATGTACTCGATGGCGAGATTGCGGCCGCCGAGTGCGGCGGTGTGATGATCGAAGATGGCGATTTTCCGGTGATTGCGCAGATTGGCGGAGCCGCGCGTTTGCAGAGGTAACGCGGGCATGAAGCGGACTACTTCACCGCCGGCTTTGCGCAAGGGATCGCAAAAACCGCGGCTGCTCGGGAAACAGCCGAGCGCATCGAGCAGCAGGCGCACCTTCACGCCTTCGCGCGCCCGCTGCGCGAGGAGTTTGATGATTCGGCGGCCTGTGGCGTCGCGGGCGAGAATGAAGGTCATAATGTGTATCGTATGTTTGGCTTCGCGAATGCCGCGTTCGAGGTGGGCAAAAGCCTCCTCGCCCGAGGTGATGAACGTGACGCGATTGCCTGCGAGCGGGGGACTGGCGCCATTGAGCATCAGCACCCGCGAGATGGCGCTTTCCGAGGCAGGCGAGGGCCTCGTGCCTGGGACGATCGGGCAAAGCCGGGCTTTACGGGCGGCCAGTCGGCGAATCTTCCGGCCACCGAGCAGAAGAAAGAGCGGTACGCCGAGGTAAGGGATAAAGGCGATGGCTAGGAGCCACGCAAAGGTATTGCTCGGCTGGCGGCGGTCGCTGATGAGCCGGGCAATGGCAAACAAGGCGAGGAGAAATCCCGCCACCGTGAGCAAATGCGGCACCACGCCGTTGATGAACGGGTGGTCCCAGAGCGCCTGATAAACATTGTGTATCCATTCTTTCACGAGGGTGAGCTTTACGGTGTGCGGGTGCATTGCAAGCGAGGGCCGCGTATAGGCCGGCACCACGCGGGGGAACTAGGCCGAATGATGTTAGGAAGCCCAGTGATCAGACCTCGTGCCCTAATAATCGGATGACCGTTCGGCAAGATATGCATACCCTTGTGCAAGTTCGGCGAAGCGCGGGAGTCGGGGCGCATCTATACTCAACGCATGATCAAGTCCCGCGTACCCGTTCCAGTGACTCTTGATGCCAACGAAGCCGTCGCTTCCGTCGCATATCGCGTAAGCGAGCTCTTCGTCATCTATCCGATTACACCTTCTTCGCCGATGGGCGAGTGGGTGGATGAATGGTCAGTCAAAGGTAAGCCAAATCTCCGGGGCCACGTGCCGGAAGTAATCGAAATGCAATCGGAGGCCGGGGCGGCGGGATCGTTGCATGGGGCGCTGCAAGCGGGTGCGCAGGCGTGTTCCTTTACGGCCTCGCAGGGCCTGCTGTTGATGATCCCCAATCTCTACAAGATCGCGGGCGAGCTGCATCCTTTCGTGTTGCACGTGACGGCGCGCACGCTGGCGACCCACGCCCTTTCGATTTTTGGCGATCACTCGGATGTGATGGCCTGCCGGCAAACGGGGGCGGCGCTGCTTTGCTCCAACTCGGTGCAGGAGGCGCAGGATTTCGCGGCCATCGCCCACGCCGCCACGCTCAAAACACGCGTGCCGTTCCTCCATTTTTTCGATGGTTTCCGGACTTCGCACGAGGTGCAAAAAATCGCACGTCTGGAGGATGACGATCTGCGGGCAATGATCGACGAGGCGAAAGTCGCGGCGCATCGGCTCAACGGTCTCTCCCCGGATCATCCGGCGATCCGGGGCACGGCGCAGAATCCCGATGTGTTTTTCCAGGCACGCGAAGCGAGTAACCGTTTCCACGATCAAGTGCCCGAGGTGGTCCAGGATTTGTTTGATGATTTTGCCGCCCGCACGGGTCGGAGCTATCATCTGTTCGATTATGAAGGGCACCCCGAGGCGGATCGTGTCGTCGTCATCATGGGCTCGGGTGCCGAGACGGTGGCGGAAACTTCCGCGTGGTTGAATGCCCACGGCGAACGCACCGGTGTTTTGAAGGTACGTCTTTTCCGGCCGCTGGTGCCGCAGGCCTTGCTCGCCGCGCTGCCGGCTTCGGTGAAACAAATCGCCGTGCTGGATCGGACGAAGGAACCCGGCGCGATTGCCGAACCGTTGTTTCAAGATGTGGCGACGGCGCTCTATGAGAGTGATCGGGTGGGGCAGATTAAACTGATCGGCGGACGTTACGGTCTTGGCTCGAAAGAATTCACGCCGGCAATGGCCAAATCCGTTTATACGGAGATGAAAAAAACGTCGCCGAAGAAACGCTTCACAGTGGGGATCAACGATGATCTCACCTTCCTTTCCTTGGAGTCGGAAAGTGATTTCGATCTTGAGAGTGCGGATACGCGTCGAGCTATCTTCTTCGGGTTGGGCTCGGATGGCACCGTGGGAGCGAACAAGAATTCGATTAAGATCATCGGTGAGGGCACCGATCTTTTCGCGCAGGGCTATTTCGTCTACGACTCGAAGAAGAGCGGCGCGATGACCGTTTCGCATCTGCGCTTTGGTCCGCAAGCGATTCGGGCGCCGTATTTGATTTCGAAGGCGAGTTTTGTGGCGGTGCATCATTTCCCCTTCATGGAGCGCCTTGATGTGCTCGCGCAGGCGGCACCCGGTGCCACGTTGCTGCTGAATGTGGCGATCGCGGCGGATAAAGTGTGGGATCGATTGCCTCAGGAAATCCAGGAACGGATCGTTGAATTGAAACTGCGCGTGCACGTCATCGACGCCGTGGTGGTGGCGAAGGCGGCTGGGATGGGTGGGCAGATCAACACCATCATGCAGACGTGCTTCTTTGCTTTGGCCAAGGTGCTGCCGAGGGACGAAGCGATCGCCGCCATCAAGGAGGCCATTCGCAAAACGTACCTCAAGAAAGGTGAAGCAGTCGTCGCGCGGAACGAGGCCGCCGTGGATGCCGCGCTCGCCGGGTTGCAGGAAATTTCTATTCCCGAGGAGGTCACGACCACGCTGCGCCGGCCTCCGTATGTGCCGGTGAATGCGCCGGATTTTGTCCAGCGCGTGACGGCGAAAATGCTCGCGGGTCAGGGCGATGAATTGCCGGTGAGCGCCTTTGTTCCTGACGGCACGTGGCCCGTGGCGACGACGCGCTGGGAGAAACGGAATATTGCGCAGGAAATTCCGGTGTGGGATGCCGATCTGTGCATCCAGTGTAACAAGTGCGTGCTGGTTTGTCCGCATGCGGCCATCCGCGTGGCTGCCTATCCGCTCGATGCCCTTTGTGATGTGCCGGCGACATTCAAGCACGCGAAACTTCGCAGTCAGGAAGTGCCAAATCATGCCTATACCATTCAAGTGGCCGCGGATGATTGCACCGGTTGCACGCTTTGCCAAAAAGTTTGCCCGGCGCGCGACAAGAGCGACTTGAAGCGCAAGGCACTCATGATGCTGCCACCGGAACCGCTGCGGGAAGCCGAGGCGGTGAACTACGAGTATTTTCTGAAGCTGCCGCCGGCTCCAGTCGCGCTGCTCCAAGATACGGTGAAGGGGACACAGTTCCGTCAGCCGTTGTTTGAATTCTCCGGGGCCTGCACCGGTTGCGGTGAGACGCCTTACCTGAAATTACTCACGCAGCTTTATGGCGACCGCCTCATCATGGCGAATGCCACGGGTTGCTCGTCCATCTATGGCGGGAATCTGCCGACGACACCGTATTGCACGGATCGCAATGGCCGCGGACCAGCGTGGTCCAATTCCTTGTTCGAGGATAATGCCGAATACGGCTTGGGCCTGCGCGCGGGCGTGGATCAACTCGATGCGCAAGCAAAACGCCTGCTCAGTGAATTGGCTCCTCAGCTGCCGACTGCACTCGTCAGCGTCATCAGCACGACCGATCAGGGCAACGATGCCGGCATCGCGCTCGTGCGGAAAGGCGTGGCGGAGTTGAAACAATTGTTACCAGCCATCGGCGATGAGCGGGCTTCGATCCTACTCTCACTGGCGGATTATCTCGTGAAAAAATCTGTCTGGATCATCGGTGGGGACGGTTGGGCTTATGATATCGGGTTTGGCGGTCTCGACCATGTGCTCGCGCTCGGGCGCAAGGTGAACATCCTCGTGCTCGACACGGAGGTTTACTCCAATACAGGCGGGCAAAAGTCCAAAGCGACACCGCTCGGTGCGGTGGCGAAATTTAGTGCGGCCGGCAAGGACACGGATAAAAAAGATCTGGCTCTGATGGCGATGCATTATGCGGGCGTTTATGTCGCCCGCGTGGCGTTTGGGGCCAAGGACAGTCAGACCGTGCAGGCCTTTATCGAAGCGGAGGCGCATCCCGGGCCGTCGCTCATCATCGCGTACTCGCATTGCATTGCTCACGGGTACGCGCTCTCGCAAGGACTCGATCAACAAAAACTGGCGGTGGAGACGGGCTATTGGCCGCTCTTCCGGCATAATCCGGCGCGCTTGAGCCGAGGCTTGGCGGCGACCGTGATGGATTCACCTCCGCCCAAACAGCCGCTCAGTGCCTACACGCGCAACGAGCTGCGCTTTCAAGTCCTGCATAAATCTGATCCTGAGCGCGCCGCGATGTTGGCGAAACGAGCACAGCAAGCGGTCGATGACCGGCAAGTCACCTATCGTTACCTGGCCAGCCAGGGAGCGACGGTTCCCCCTGCGGCAGCCGCCGTGGCTGCGGTGATTCAGCCTAAATTGGAGAAAACCCCATGAACCTCACGACAAACTATCTCGGACTGAAATTGAAAAATCCCTTGATGCCGGGTGCGTCGCCGCTGTCCGATAATCTCGACACCGTGCGCCGGTTGCAGGATGCGGGGGCCTCGGCCATTGTGCTTCATTCGTTATTCGCTGAGCAAATCGAACGTCGGGAGGCGATGGTCGCCCGGCATCTGGCGCGCTGGAATGATAGTTTTGCCGAAGCGATGACGCTTTTCCCCGAGCAGGATGATTACAGCTTGGTGCCTTCGGAATATCTGGAGCGCATTGCGAAAATTAAGGCGGCGACACAGATGCCCGTGATCGCGTCGCTCAACGGCACCCAGATTGGTTCGTGGGTCGCCTATGCGCAATACATAGAGGAAGCCGGGGCAGACGCACTGGAACTCAATACTTACTTTCTGGCCACGCTGCGTAATATTTCGGGCGCCGAGATTGAAGAGCGGGTGGTGGAGATTGCGCATGCGGTCCGCGCGTCCGTGAAGATTCCCATCGCGGTTAAGTTATCGCCTTTTTATTCGTCCGTGGCACATCTGGCCGGAAGTTTGGAGGAGAAAAAGATTGATGGGTTGGTGTTGTTCAATCGCTTCTTTCAACCCGAGATCGATGTCGAGACCTTGGAAGTGACGCCGCGATTGGATTTATCCAATCAGGAAGATCTGCGGGTGCGGTTGCGCTGGCTGGGCATGTTGCGGGATCAGGTTAAGCTCAGCTTGGGGTGCAGCGGTGGCGTGCATACCCCGGAGGATGTGGTGCGGGCTTTGCTGGCCGGCGCGGATGCGGTGCAGGTGGTGTCGGCCTTGCTCAAGCAAGGGCCGGAGTTTCTCGCGAACTTACTGGCCGGCCTCAGCACGTGGATGGAACAGCACGAGTATGAATCGGTGCAGGAAATCCGTGGGGCTTTGAGTATGCGCAATTGTCCGGACGCGGAGGCGTATGAGCGGGGAAATTACCTGCGCACGCTTCAGCTCTGGAAGGAATAGTTGCTTAAACAATTTGGCCGCTTTGCTGAGCTTTTCGCCTGTTGCGTGGAACCGACGCGAAGGCATGGTGGGGCGGCCATTCTTTTTGGAAAACAGGAGTGATGGGGGACATCTCCATTGCTCCTGTTTTTCTATTTATTTTCGGCAGGCAAATTTCCCCGAAACTTCCTTCAGTTTGGTTTGAAATGGAGGAGCCCGCTGGCAGGCGATTCAGGGCATTGTCCGTTGTCGGGCGTTCCGAATCGCCTG
>JANYCF010000332.1 GCA_025360455.1 Opitutaceae bacterium
TGCAGGCGCCCGGCGCACATTCGGAGATGCTCGCCCTCACCATCGCCCACGGTTCCCAGGAATTCGACCAGCGCACGCTGCAAATCCACCAGGCGCCGAACACGAGTTCGAACCTGCTCTACAAAAACGCGCTGCTCGATCAATCGAAGACTATTTTCTCCGGCCTGATTGTCGTCGATCCCGACGCCCAGAAAACCGACGCCTATCAGAGCAACCGCAACCTGATGCTGAGCGACGAAGCCGAAGCCAGTTCCCTGCCCGGCCTCGAAATCCAAGCCAACGACGTGCGTTGCACCCACGGCGCCACCTCGGCCCGCATCGATCGCGAACAGGAATTTTATCTCGAAGCCCGCGGCATCAAACCCGCGCAAGCCCAGGAGCTGCTCGTGTTCGGTTTCTTCGAGGAAGTCCTCGGCAAGATCGAAAACGAACAACTCCACGACCAGCTCTCCGCCATCATCCGGGAAAAGTTCAAAGCCTGAAGTAGCCCGCGAAACACACGAAATACGCTAAAAGCGATTCTTCCCTTTCGCGTGTTTCGCGGGCAATAATCTCTGACTCTGTTCTTCATTAGCGTACATTAGTGGTTAATCCTTTTCACCCATGAGCACCCCCGCCAACCGCGATCGCATCCTCTCCCGCGAAGTCACAGCCACACAGATTCCCAGCGGCGACAAGCACACGCTCTTCAAAGGAGACTCGGTCTTCATCCATCAGATTCTCGGTGGCAGCTACACGGTCCAAACCTCGACCGGACTCTTCCGCCTCGACGGCAAGGACGCCGATGCGATCGGCGAAACGGTCGCGGAGCACACCGTCACCGCAGCGACTTTAGCCGACGGTGCGCCCGACCCCACCGCCATCTGGGACCAGATGCGCCGAGTTTTCGATCCCGAAATTCCCGTCAACATCGTGGACCTCGGCCTCGTTTACAGTATGGAAGTCGCAAAAATCGACGAAGCCGAAGGCGGCTTCAAAGTCGACGTCGCCATGACGCTCACCGCCCCCGGCTGCGGCATGGGCCCGGCCATTGCGGAAGATGCGAAAGGCAAAATCCTCCTCGTTCCCGGCGTCACCACCGCCGACGTCCGCATCACCTGGGAACCACCCTGGAATCAAAGCATGATCAGCGAGGAAGGGAAAATGAAACTGGGCCTCATTTGATGCCGGACTAACTCCGTCTGAAAACCAAGCTCCTCTTCATCTGCTCCCGCAACCGGTGGCGGTCTCTCACAGCGGAAACGCTGTTCAAGAACCATCCACGCTATGAAGCCCGCAGCGCCGAGACCTCGGAAAGCGCGCGAATCAAAGTCACTGCCTGTCACCTTGGATGGGCAGACCTGGTTTTTTGCATGGAACGAAAGCACGCCGAACTGTTGCACGAGCGTTTTCCGCAGGAACTCGACGATAGACCCGTCATCACCCTGCACATCCCCGACGATTATGCCTTCATGGACCCAGCCCTCGTCGAACAACTCCAAACTGAACTGGCTGCGCACCTCGAACTCCAGTAGTCATCCCCCGTACAAGCTCTCCGTTATTTTAAAAAACTTTATGTCACGCCACCGCACTGCCACCTAACCCACTTCTTGTAGCCGCGAGTGCCAGCGAGTGGTCCTTCCCGACTCGCTCACCGCGAAACCAGCCAAGGCGGAAAGGTTCAACAGGCTCACGTTCCACGACAAGCCCCACGAAATTGACCCTACTGGCCACAAAAAAGGCCGGTCTAATAACGACCGGCCTTTTTATGGCGCCTTCAGGCGCGGGGGCTAGGTGTAGAAAGTGACTACTGCAAAGAGGCGACTGCGACATTCCAATGGGTCATATCGCGCTCGACCGATGATTTCCGATAGCTGGCAAAAGCCATCTGGAAAAAGGTTTCATTCAATGCTTTCTCAAATGAACGCTCCATCAAAGCGGACAAGGTCCGGTCTTCTTTGAGAATGAGTAAACTGACAATGTGCTTGGCGTTTCCCGTGGTCGGAACGGCTTTCAGTCTTTTGAAATCACTGTTGAGCAGAATCGACGGAACGTTGGTCCCGATCACCGCCACCAAATCATAGGTGCCATTGCTCAATCCCTGGGAAGCGTCCCGGGCATCGATCAGGACCGTCTGCATCGGAATGGGCTTTTTGTAGTGTTGGCTGATTTCAAAAGCCAGGCTATCGGCAAAGGCTTTATGCATCCGCTCGTTGGCGGGGTTACGTTGGTCAGCATTAATAATCGCAACTTTCATTGTCCGAGACGACTCAACGCGCATGGCAGGTAAAGCGTCAGCGCTACGAGCGAAGGTTGACGTGGTTACTACCAGAAGAAGACAACCGAGGATCTGTGCAGTTTTCATGGGATGAAGAGCTAGGGGGTTGGATTTCGGGACTGGGTCCATGTTTACTATTCAGGCATACACCCCAATCTTATTCACTTCGATATAGGTGTATTTACCTATTCATGACATTTCTTCAGAACTTGGCTTAATCGCCCATCCACCCGAGAGCTTCTTCAATTAACGCTATTTCAATGAGATAACCGTAATCTAAATCAGACCAAAACAATTAGAGTATCAGCCAGCGCTTGCACGTTGTAATCGGGATACAACCTCAGGCCTGATCAGCGCCCGCGCTCCCACGCGCTGCGCCTTCAGGATCATGGCGTCACCTCCTCTGTTCTGGAGTTAGCGCAGATGGCGTCTGGACAATTTTCTTCCCATTCGCGTTTCTATCCAAACGCTCGGTCTTCATTACTGTAGTTACCCCGTCCGAAATTTCTGCTCCGCCGTACCCGTACTGCACGCGCCTGCATTCACCCCGAACTTTCTCCTCATGATCCGAGTATTCATTGATTCCACCGGTCTCCTCCTCGAGCAAGCCGGTGTGCTCACCCGTCCGAGCAACGGCCTCACCATCGATGATCTATTTCGCGCGAACGATCCCGTCGCGCTGGCTCAGCAAACATTCGCTACCGGCCGGCCCGCTACCCTGCCGCACTCATTCGCCGCCCCGATCGGCACGCAGGAAGTCTGGGCCGCCGGCGTTACTTATTTGCGCAGTCGCACCGCCCGCATGGAAGAATCCAAAGATACCGGCGGCGGCACCTTCTACGACAAAGTCTATCACGCGGCCCGGCCCGAACTATTCTTCAAAGGCACTCCCCACCGCGTGGCCGCACCCGGTCAAGCCGTACGCATCCGGGCCGACTCCCAATGGAATGTCCCCGAACCCGAGCTCACCCTCGCGCTCAATCACCAAGGGAAACTTTTCGGCTACACCATCGGCAACGACATGAGTTCGCGCGATATCGAAGGCGAAAACCCTCTCTATCTTCCGCAAGCCAAAGTTTACGACCGCTCCACCGCGCTCGGACCTTGCCTCCTCATCACCGGCGAAATTCTTCCACCCCAGACGCGCATCGCCATCGAAATCCGCCGCTGTGGCACGACTGTTTTTTCCGGCACCACCGAACTTAACCAACTCAAACGCACGTTCGCCGAACTCGCGGAATTTTTATTCCGCGACAATTCATTTCCCAACGGCACCTATCTTATGACCGGCACCGGCATCGTACCGCCTGACGATTTCACCCTGCAAACCGCCGACGAAATCCGCATCACGATCGAGCCCATCGGCACATTAATTAATCCGGTAGGCTGAACCCGCCGATGATGCGCGATCCCATTCTCGATTCCGGCAACGACGCGATCTTCACCCTTCGCACCACCGCGCCCGGTCCTTCCGGCCAACTCCCACTCGATCCGGCACGCCTCAAAGAAATGTCGAGCGGTGAACTCTTCGGCTGGACCCAAAACGCCGGCATGGGTTGGTCACCTGCGGCGATGCTCGGCAAACAATTCCTCATCCTCAGCACGCAAGGCGGCATACGCGCCCCCGATGGTTCACCCATCGCTCTCGGTTATCACACCGGTCACTGGGAAGTCGGCCTTTTGATGGAAGAAGCCGCCCGCACTTTCAGCGCCGCCAAAGCCATTCCATTTGCCGCCTACGTCAGCGATCCCTGCGACGGCCGCACCAACGGTACCGCCGGGATGCTCGACAGTCTGCCCTATCGCAACGACGCCGCGATCGTCCTGCGCCGGCTCATCCGCTCCCTGCCCACGCGTCGCGGCGTACTCGGTGTCGCCACTTGCGACAAAGGTCTCCCCGCCATGTTGCTCGCACTCGCCGGCTCGCTTGATCTTCCGTCGGTTCTCGTTCCTGGTGGCGTTACGCTCCTCGCCGAAGAAGCCGAAGACACCGCCAAAGTCCAAACTCTCGCCACCCGTTTTGCCCGCGAAGAAATCACCCTCGAGTACGCCGCTGACATGGGTTGTCGCGCTTGCGGTTCACCCGGCGGCGGATGCCAGTTCATGGGGACAGCCGCGACCAGCCAAGTCGTCGCCGAAGCGATGGGCCTCGCCCTGCCCCACGGCGCCCTCGCTCCGTCCGGCTCGGAAATCTGGCGCGATCTCGCCCGTCGCTCCGCCCACGCCTTGCTCGCCCTCGACGCCGCTGGCACCACCACGCGCGATATCCTAACCGACGATTCCATACACAACGCCATGGTTTGCCACGCCGCCATTGGCGGCTCCACGAATCTTGTGCTGCACATCCCCGCCTTCGCCCACGCGGCCGGACTACGCCAGCCTACGGTTGACGATTGGGCGCGGATCAACCGCCTCGTGCCCCGCCTCGTCGATTCACTCCCCAACGGCCCCCAACATTACGCCACCGTCCAAGTCTTCCTCGCCGGCGGCGTGCCCGAGATGATGCTCCATCTACGCGATCTCGGCCTGTTGAAACTCGACGCCCGCACCGTCACCGGCCGTACCCTCGGCGAAAATCTTTCCTGGTGGGAAACCAGCAAACGCCGCCAACGCCTCCGCGAAAAACTCCGTGCCCTCGACGGCATCGATCCGGACAACGTGATCATGTCGCAAGCCCGCGCAAAAGAACGCGGCCTCACCAGCACAATTACTTTTCTCCGCGGCAACCTCGCCCCCGAAGGTGCACTCGTGAAAAGCACGGCCATCGCCCCCGAACTCGTCGCCGCCGATGGCGTGTTCACGCACGAAGGCCCGGCCCGCGTCTTCGCCAGCGAAGCCCACGCCATCGCCGCCCTGAAATCCGGCAGTGTGAAACCCGGCGATGTGATGGTGCTCATCGGCATCGGCCCCGGTTGCGGCATGCCCGAAACCTATCAAGTCACCTCCGCCCTAAAATACGTGAAGAACGGCAACAAAATCGCTCTCATCACCGACGGTCGATTCTCCGGAGTCTCCACCGGCGCCTGCATTGGCCACATCAGTCCCGAGGCTTGGGCCGGCGGCCCCATCGGCCGGCTGCGCGATGGCGACCGTATCCGACTGGTCGTCGACACCCGCACGCTGCACGGCAGCGTCGATGCAATTTCAATTTCGCCCGAAGAACTCGCCGCCCGCCCGTTGCATCCGAATCTGCAACTCGACGCCCGCGTCCCCGCCGACACGCGCCTCTGGGCCGCCTTGCAAAACGCCAGTGGCGGCAGCTGGGCCGGCTGTGTCTACGATGCCGAGCGCATTGCCCACCTCCTCCAACTCGGCCTCGCCACCGAAGCGAAACAATAGGTAGCGCATTCTGCCAACTTCGAATTAGTAGCCGCGCTTAAACTGAAAGCGAAAGCGTGGGCTGTTTTCTAGGAGGTTCAGGTCAGAGCCTCCCCGCCTACGAGGCACCCGGGTTTACGCTTACGCTTTGGCGCGACAAGACGACCGCATCGGGCCAAACGCCTACGAAGAAAATCGGCTGAGCGGAAAACCACGCTCACGTCGTAAGCGAACACGCCCCGTTTGCCTTCCTTGTTGCGCCAGAGCTCGCAGAGCGACGGCGGACGCTCAAATCCATCGTACGCGTACGATCAGAGCGCGGCAATTTGGCGACAAAATACCATGCCAGTCCGGCCAGACCGCAAAAATCCCTACGACGCCAATTCGGCAAAATTTACGATCAGAGAAAAATCGGTAACATCTCAAACAGGGTCCTCAGAAATGCCTCCGCTGCCCCCACGCTCTCAAACAAATCCCTCCGGTAGTTTCCCCGGTTGATCACATGGTGTATCGCTCCTGGGTATTCGATCCGTAGTCGGCGGGCCATGACGCCAATGGAGCGAGTTACCGCCTGTCCTTCAATTCAAAACTAACAAAACACGGCCAGACCCCTTCGGACCGCCCTAACAAAACACGGCCAGACCCCTTCGGACCGCCGACCCCTTCGGACCGCCGTTCACTGCGGTCGGGAAAGCCGTGGCTTCGGGCGACTCCGAAGGTTTCGTTAAGGTCATCAGCGAGGCAAAGACCGGAGAAATTCTCGGCGTGCACATCATCGGCAACGAGGCCACGGAGCTGATCGCCGAGTACGGA
>JANYCF010000347.1 GCA_025360455.1 Opitutaceae bacterium
CAAGGTGGAACCCGGCCTCTGGACGGGTTGGTGCGATGAGCGGATAAGAAACCCGTCCGGAGGCCGGGTTCCACCACTCTGAGAATACCTGATATTCTGACTGCAAACGCTCATCGAAAATTGTCGCCTCAAGCTCCGGGCACCCGCGTCCGGAGATAAACCGCCAATGCACTGACGCTGGCCAACGCTTGGCGGGACTCTTCGCTGCTACCGATCTTTACGCCGAACTCTTTTTCAATCGCGAGCACGAGTTCCAAAGCATCAATCGAATCGAGTCCGAAGCGCGGTGAGCCAATGAGCGGTTCATCGTCGGGAATATCCCCAGGCAAAACCCCATCGAGTTTGAGCGTGGTGATGATGAGCGATTTGAGACGGAAAGTAAGTGGATCAGACATTATTAACGGCAGGACCGTCGGTTTATTTTTGTTTCAGCTCGTGTAGTTCCGCTCATGGCGGTCGCACGGGCAAGGGTAGCCTGGGGAAGCAGTCGCACGGAGGTTAAGGCAGAGCAACTGCGCTCAACTGCCCAAGAGCATCCTGAATATTATCCCGTGCCGCGCCTTCGGTGGCCAGACGCACGCGTGTGGCACCGACGAACGCTTCACTGGTCTTGGCCGTATGACTGGTCGTAATGGCTTTTTGCCAAATAACGTTATGATCACTCACACGACTCAGGGTCCAGTTGGTTTCAAGCGTGGCAGTCATCGAAAACCCCATCATCGGTTGCTGCAGGCGGACAATGGAGACCTCCAAGTGGTAGGCCCCAGTCGACCCCATAGGTTTGATTTGGGCAAATAGACCGGACTGTTGGATCGCTTGCCCGAGCGCTGCGGAAAAGTCCGCATTGGAAATTTGGGCCATCGCCTCCGCCCCGCCGGTGACGTTGATGCTCAGCGACTCGATGTGTTTTGTGACAGCGCCCAAGGACGTCGGCACCATGGCGCTCGTTAGGGCGGGAGAAGTACAGCCGCCAAGGAGTGAAGCAATCGCGATGAAGGCGGTAACAATCAGGGATCGAGTGGAGTTCATGGGATGGATAGAGGAGGAGAATTATTTCTTGAACAGATCTGTGAGGACTTCTTCAACCATTTCAGGAGGAGATTTTCGCGCGAGCGAAGTTCGCAACGAATGCCCTGTGGCGATCGCCATCTCCGTCTTGGGCTGACGAATCTGCACATTGAGCTCAATCATGTACATGGTGATATCCCACATCCATTTGTCTTGGTAGGTCACGATGGCCTGTGCGTCATCAGGCATGGCGGATTTTTCGCCGGCAGTGGCTTGGTATCCCATGATGTTGAGCCGATCCGCAATGAGTTTTTCAACTCCGCGTTGATCGCTGGCCAGGTGGATCACATAGAATTTCTTCAATGCCTTGAGATCGTTACCCGGAACGACCTCGGATTTGAGTTGCGTGACAACACAGCCGGACGTGAGTCCGACCAGCACGGTCAAGAGAAACGACACGAGGTATTTTTTCATGGGGGAAGAAATTCAGGCAGGCAGGCCCAGCACATGGCAGACATTACTGCCGCCGAATCCGCTGTTGTTGTTAAGGACGAGGCGGGGCGCTTCGTCAAGTGAGGTGCGGGGCAGATCCAAACCGGCGCACACCGGGTCGAGTTCGCCCAGATGCGCCGCACCCGGAATAAATTTTTCGTCGATGGCCAGCGTGCAGAACGCCGCTTCCATCGCCCCGGCCAACGAGAGTCCGTGGCCGGTCAAGGCCTTGGTGCTGCTGATGTGCGGCTTCGCTCCCGCGGCCGTGAACACGGCCTGCAAAGCGAGAGCCTCGGAACGGTCGCCCGCCGGCGTAGAGGTGGCGTGGGCATTGACGTAAGCGATGTCGGCGGGAGTGACGCGCGCGTCAGCGAGCGTGCGGCGCATGGCTTCACGCAGCCCCGCGCCCTCCGGATGGGAAGCGGCCACACTGTAACCGTCGCCCGCCTGGCCCCAACCGACCAACTCCGCCTGAATGCGCGCACCGCGGCGCCGCGCCAGCTCGGCGCTCTCCACAATCAGCGCAACCGCTCCGCCCGTGCCGACGAAACCATCGCGCTGCCGATCAAATGGCCGCGAAGCGGTGACGGGATCGGGATTATTGGAAAGCGCCCGCAGAGTGGAAAAAGGCAGAATGCTTTCCGTCGTCATGTCCTCCGCTCCCACCACGAGCATGCGCTGTTGGCGGCCGAGTCTAATCTCGTCCATCGCATAGCCGAGCGCATGACTGGATGAAGCGCAGGCCGAGACGAAGCCGCACACGGCGCCGGAAATTTTATAGTGCGCGGCCAGATTGAAATTCAGCGTGCCGGCAATGGAGGAAACAATGCCCATCGGATTACCGCGTTCGCCGCGGGTGGCGCGCATCTGATCGAGAAAATGTCCCAGCAGAAACGGCGAACCGGCCGAGGCGCAAAACAGTCCGGTGTCACCGCCGGCCAGATCCGCCGGCTCGAGCCCGGCCTCGGCCAGCGCCTGTTGCACCGCACAAATCGCATACACGCCATGCGGGGCGAGGCCGCGCACCAGCTCGCGATCGACCGCAAACTGCGGCGGCCAACGCCAGTCGCGCCAGTTGGGCGACGGAAAGGAAAACCCCTTGACGGTGCCGGCCACTTTCACCGGCAGAGCCGGATTATCCATGAACACATACGGTTCAAAACCATGACGCAGTTCGCGCAGGCTGCGGACCACGCTGGCCCGATCATTACCAATGCTGGTAATAAAACCCAGACCGGTGATGACTGGCAGTGGCATCAAAAAAAGCAGCGTCAAAATCAACCCGCGTTACGGGCGGAGATTTTTGTTCTCACGAAACCACGCAAATCATCCAAGGTTCTCACTTGCATGATCTCTTCATTCGCGATGCGGATACCGAACAAGTCTTCCGTGAAAAACACGACTTCGGTGATCGCCAGTGAATCGAAACCCAAATCATCCATCAGCCGCGTTTCTCCGGAAAAATCAGCCAGCGGTTTCTCGGGGGGCCGGGGAATATAATCCTCGAGAATCGCCATGATTACCGGATCCAGCGCAGCGACATCTCCGTCAGTTTCAAACTTGCGATAAGCCGCCTGGGCTGCGGACGGCAAATGACGAATAGCGTCAGCTTTGCTATCCGCGAGGGACTTTTGGGTGGAAGAGGACGAGGCCGAAGGCTGCATGATTGGCGAAGAAGGTAAAAGAAGCGGAGACGGGAGGCGGTTTAGGCTTTGACGGCGGTGTATTCACTGAAGAGACCGACCGCAGAATTGCGTTTTACTTCGGTCAGCCCGACGTTGCGCAGGGCTTGCAGGACGGAAGCGGGCGGCACGCAGGCATCCATCGTCTCCCAGTAGTAGCGCATCATTTTCTTGGCATCACCGCTGCGGGTGAAAAGTCCGCTGAGGAAAGGATAGATTCGGCCGAAATAGATTCGGAAAAGAAAACCGGAGATCCGGCCCACCGGCTTGGTCACCTCAAGGATGAGCAGTTTGCCCCCCGGCTTCAGCACCCGGGCATATTCGCGAAAAGCCACCTCCAGATCCGTGACATGCCGGAGAGCGTAGCCCATGGTGAGGAAATCAAAGGAGTTGTCCGCCAGCGGCATTGCTTCCGCGCGGGCTTGGATGAAGCGCGCTGAAAGCTTTGTCCGTGCCACGCCGAGCATGCCTTCGCTCGGATCAAGGCAGGTGATATTTTCCGCCGTGCCAAGAATCTTGGCCGACTCCACCGCCACGAGACCGGTGCCACACGCGACGTCGAGCAGATGGTGGCCTTTCTTCAAACCGTGGCGCTGTTGCACCCACCGGCGATAGCCGGCTCCGCTGCGCAGAAAGCCCCAATCCACGATGCCGTCGTAGTGTTTCGCCCCTTTGTCGAAGAGCTGGTTGACGAACTCAGGTTTGCCTTCGGTATTCGCGTACCGGTTGGTCAGAGTGGGATGGGGTGACACGACACAATTTCTGTGGGCTCTACCGCCGAAGGCCAGCCGAAATCTTGCGACCACAATAAATGCACAGCTGTGAGCTTGCGGTCAGCAGAAAGGTTGTCTTGTAAAAGGTCATGCCCCCCGAAGCGCTCGCTTCCCTCGACACTCCCACGCCTGAAAAGAAATCCACCCCGCTCTCGCCCAAGGACCGGCTGAGATGGGTCCCGGAAACGCGCTTCGGTTTGTGGTTCCTCGGTACCCATGTTTGGGCACGCTACGTCGTCGATGTGGCGCTCAACGACATGTTTAAAATGTTGCCGCCCGAAGCCCGCCACCCAAGACGGATTCTCGATGCCGGCTCGGGGCCGGGTGTTTCCCTGCCCATTCTCGATCGGCTTTTTTCTCCCGCCAAGATCATCGCCATGGACATTAATCCCGGGGAAGTCCGGCGCTCGCAGGCTCAGGCCAAGCTGTGCCGTTGTCCGGTGAGTGTGAGCCGCGGCGATGCCACCGCCATCGACCTGCCGGATTCCTCGGTCGACCTGGTGCTGTGCCATCAACTCCTGCATCATGTCGTGCAACAGGAAGTGGTCTTGCGGGAAATGTACCGCGTACTCGCGCCCGGCGGCACTTTACTCGTCGCCGAATCCTGCCGCGACTTCATCAAGTCCGCCCCGGTTCGGCTCCTCTTCCGCCACCCCAACGAAGTCCAAAAAACCGCCACCGGCTATCAGCAGCTCGTGCGCCAGGCCGGTTTCACTTTTGGGCCGGAGCATGTCCGGGCTTCCACGCCGTTTTGGTCGCTCACCGATTGGGGCCTGCGCTACAAACTCGGCTGGCCCCGCCCGATCAACGCCGAGCCGACCGAAGTAACCCTCGTCGCGTTCAAGCCGGGCCGGTCGAATCAGACCTGAGGTTTGTCATCGCGAGTCCGGCGCAGCCGGACGTGGCGATCCAGCGAGAGGAAAAGCGTCGTCGAGCACAAAGGCAGACTTCACTCCCTTACAAACAATACGACGCCGCCAACCGCGGGCTTGCCACCGTGCTCGCGCGCACCAACATTTCGGGCAGAGCGCATGATTCATTCTTTTATTTTCAGCGACGGAAAAATGGTGGGGCGCGACCTTGAGGTCGAGGCGCTTCGCTTGGTCCGGGCCGACAAAGGCCTCCTCCTCTGGGTCGATCTCGACAGTCCCACCGATGAGGAAATCAAATCCGTCCTCGAAGGCGTCTTCCAATTTCACCCCCTCGCCATCGAGGACTGCGTCACCCCGAGCAGCCTGCCCAAGATCGAGGACTACGAAGACTACCTCTTCATGGTCACCCATGCGGTCGATTACACCCGGGTCGATAAGTTCGCCACCACCGAGCTCGATCTGTTTTTGGGGAAGGATTATCTCGTCACTTTCCACCGCACACCCCTGCGCTCGGTGCATGCTTTGATCGACCGGCTCGTGAAAAATTCCGGGCCGGGTCCGCGTGGCCCTGATCGTCTCGCCCACACCTTGCTCGATTTGCTGGTCGATAATTACGCACCGGTCATGGCCGAACTCAGCAATGAACTGGAAGAGTTGGAAGAAGGAGTGCTAGCCAAGACTTCGTCCCAGAAATTGGTGGCGGAAATTCTCCAAGTACGGAGTGATTTCTCGAAGCTGCGCACCATCGTCCGGCCGCAGCGCGATGTGATCGACCGGCTGGCCCGCGGAGACAGCAAATTTATCCGCGCCAAACTTAATCCGTATTTTCGTGATCTGCGCGATAACCTCGCCCGGCTCGAAGACACCGTCTCAAATTATCACGAGCGTCTGATGATGGCCTTCGACATCCATCTCAACAAAGCCGCCTTCGAGGCCAACGAAGGCATCAAATTCCTCACCGCCGTCACCGCGGTGACACTGCCGGCCGTATTGGTCGGCGGCTGGTACGGAATGAATTTCGAGAATATCCCCGAGCTCAAGTGGACGCACGGCTACCTATACGCGTGGACCATCACGATCCTCTCCACCGCCGGAATGGTCTATTATCTAAAAAAGAAGAACTGGTTCTGAAACCAGCGTATCTTTTACTTCACTGTAACCGCGTTTGAGCGGATGCGAAAACGTGGTTTATTTGATCGATTGCCGCTACGGAATTCAGGTTTAGTCGTTCGGATACTGAATCTCTTGCCCGGAAGACAGGCGCACGCGTAGCGGCTGATTCTGAATGAACTCAAGTTGACGGTAATCCTCGCCAGCCACTGCATTAATTTGCGCAATAAATTTATCCACGCCGACCAGATCGTCGTAATCCGCCGTGGATTTACCATTCTCCAAGTAATATTGGTCCGCAGCCGCGGCGAGCTGGCGCAGGTTATTCAGTACGGCCTTCTCCTGCGATGAAGTCCGTACTTTTTGAAATGCCGGGATCGCCATCGCTGCGATCAAACCCACCGTCGCCGGGTTGTAGAGGGCGAGTGCCGCCATGTCCTGTTTAAGTGATCGATTCCAATACGATTGGATTAAAATACCATCGGGTAAATTTGTCCGCACCGTCACGAGCGGTCGATCTGGCTTGGGAATATTCGATAGAACCATCTGGAGTACACGTTTCGAATCGGCCGGCATGTCGGGATTCAGTGTTTCGATTTCCTGTAGTTTGGTGAAAAATCTCGGGCTGATATAACTCAGGCCGTTGGCCTTGGGCTCGAACGGTGCCAGCGCTTTTTTAAAATCACCCGTCTGCGCGAGCCCCTCTTTGTTTTGCAAGCACTCGGTGAGAAATTCAAGCGAAGTCGCCATCAATAACGTCGAGCCCTCGAGCGCAATCACCGGACTCAACCCTGCGACGGGAATTGGCTCCTTCAGTTCAAACAACTCCAGTGCGCCCTCCTGTCGGCGCCTAAACACCGGCAACTTGAGCAGGGCATCCCGCAACGCGGGCGCGATACCGTCGACGGTGAGTAGCAACGAAAAAGCTGGGAGCACGACACCGTTCGGCCCCGGTAACCGGATGCTCTTATTCTCATCGATCCGCATAACCATTGCCGTGTGCCCCTTCCAATCTTGCAGCACGCTCAGCAAGGAAATCGCCACCTCTTGGCCGGCTTGCTTCAAGGCCTGCTCCATCTTGTTCGCTGTCGCCTCGCCACCGACTTTGAGCACGACTTCGTTGATTGTTTTATAGACGGCTGGGAGATCGACCTCGGACTCGCAGTATAAATCCGTATTGGCCGGGGCCAAGTTCAGGCGGGCAAATGGGGCCGGTTCACCCCCCAAACCAGCCAACAGACCATGACGCGCATCCGGAGTGTAGAAAAACACCCGGTTGCGGAAATAGCCGCTGCCATCAGGAACCGAACTCAGACCCAGAGCCTTTATGTCCGTCAGTCCGAGAATTTGGAATAATACCGGCAGATCCTGCTTCAGAAATGGAGACGCTTGCGGCTGGCTCTTGGCCACTTCCGCGAGCACGTTTTGCAGGGTCGTCGCAAGTTTCAGCGCATCGCCGTCGATATCGACATAGCCGTAAAGTGTACCGCCAAGTTCGAGTTGCCGGCTCACCGTCAGAAAATGCTGGCTGCGCTCCGTCTCCTTAACGACTTCGAGGGCGAGCGGTTTCGGGGCCACGGGTACGACCACCACCGCTTCCGGTGGCTTCACTATGATCGGGGTCACCGGTTTCACTTCGCTCACTGGAGCTACGACTGGCTCCGGCTCCTTCTTGGCACAACCAACCAACAAACCCAGGAACAACGCGACACCCACGGCAAGATTTCGGATATACATGTGGAGGCGATTCCTAAGCACGCCGCAGAAAGACGAAAGCAAATTCTCGTTCGTGATCACGTGCTCCGAGTCATAGGCGTACGTAGCCGCCGCTTGAGGGCGCAGCCTGAAAGCGTGGTCGCTGTCGCGAACGGACTGCACCCCGTTTTCGTTTCACTCAAACGCGACTACAAAACCATCTCCGCTCTCACACCAACTGATAGCAGAGCAGCGCGAAAAGCATCCCGACAATCCCCACAATCGTTTCGCAAACGGTCCAGGTCTTGAACGTTTGCGCCACCGTGAGTCCGAGACAGTCCTTCACAATCCAGAAACCGGCATCATTGAGATGCGACATGAACAACGAGCCGCAACCGATCGCGACGATGACGAGCGCCGTGTGCGCCTGAGTCAGTTCCGGATGCAGCGCCAACACGGGCACCAGCAGTCCCGAGGCCGTCGTGATCGCAACCGTCGCCGAACCGGTTGCCACCCGAATAAAGGCGGAAATCAGCCAGCCATATAACAGCGGCGACAAATGGAATTGCTCCCCGCACCGCCCAATCGCATCGGCCACACCACTGTCGCGCAGCACCCGCGCGAAACCGCCGCCGCCGCCCACCACCAAGATAGTCATGCCCACACTCGCGACACTGGTTTCCGTGAACTTAAGCAGGCACGCCTTTGTGTAGCCGCAGTGCGTACCCAGCGACCAAAGGCAAAAAATCACCGAGACCATCAACGCAATGATGGGATTGCCAATAAACATCGCGACCTCCCGCACGATTTGGCCTTTGGGCAGTGCCAACTCCGCCAGAGTGGCAAGCAGCATGAGAATCACCGGGAGCATGATCGAGAAAAGCGTAAGTCCAAATCCCGGGCGGCGGAGCGTGGAGTCAGTCACATCCGGCGTCGCGACCGCCGGAGGATTGGCCAGCACGTGTTTCACGGCCCATTTGGCATAAAGCGGTCCGGCCACCATGGCCGTGGGAATTCCGACCACAAAACCCCAAAACAAAACGAGTCCCATATTCGCCTTAAGCGTTTCGACGGCGACCACGGGACCGGGATGCGGTGGCATCACCCCGTGCATGACCGAAAGACAGGAGAGTAAAGGTAGCACCAACAGGAGAAAGGGTTGTTTCGTCTCGCGCGTCAGCGTAAGCAAAATCGGCAGCAACAGCACAAGGCCGACCGCGAACCAAGTGGTCAACCCCACTGCGAGCGCCAGAGCAATAATACACCATTGAATATGCTTGGGCCCAAAGAAGACCGCGAAACGTTTCGCGAGCACCTCCGCTCCGCCCGATTCGGCGAGCAGCTTGCCCAACATCGTCCCCAACCCGAGCACCGCCGCGATGCCTCCGAGCGTCGCGCCCAAGCCATCTTGAATGGACTTGGTAACGCCGAGCATCGTGTAAGCAGCCATTTTGCCGCCTGCACCAACCACCGCTTGATCCATCAGGACCGCCCCGCCGCCGACGATGAGCGAAGCGATAACCAGTGAGACAAAGGCATTAATTTTGAGCTGGGTGACCAGCAGAACGAGGACACCAATGGCGGACAGCGCCAATACGATGAGCTTCAAATCGTGGGGGTTCATACGATGTAGCAGCGTCCACAAATCAGCCGCCGGAGGGAAGCCTGCAATTGCGCGCGTCGATAAAAACCAGTGCTCGGCTGCAGGAGGGGCTTTATAACCAACCTCGCCATCATCGGGGCATAAAGCCCCTCCTACAGCTAATGCCATCCCTCCTCTTCTAAAACAAATCCCCCTGCTGCAGCGCTCCGCGTTTCACCGGATCGAGCGTGCTCATTTGTAGCAACCATGGCAGAGTAACCGCCGCCAACTCCGGCCGGCGCAGCAACGCCAGAAGCAATACCGTCCCGGCCAACGCATCGTAAAGCGCCGCGTGATAGTGTCGCCGATTTTCCGGGCAATGTTGCGTCGCGAGCGCCTCGAGTTCGCCTTGCACGCCGCACGCCGCGACGAGTTCCGCGAGTTTGCCGTCACCGAGCTGAGGAAAAAATTGGGGATAGAGCCGGCCTGTATCGATCCACGGTCCCCACTCCGCTGTCGTGCGCTGCTGCTGGGCGAAATCCGGTGCCGTACGCGGATACGGCCAGACCGATTTCAGCAATGAATTCTCCACCGACGCGAAATGCGCAGCCAATGGCCCGCTCTCGCGCAACCGTGCAAAATATTCCCATTCCTCCTTAAACAGCGCCTCGCCCGCCACTGTTTCCGCTCTTAGCCCGTGCACCGCGGTGTCCTCGGGACTGACTCGTCCGATCGATCGGCACAACCGCGTCCGCGTCGCGGTGATGAGCCCGCCCTGCAAAGTCACGACTCCGAGTTCAAGAATCCCCGAGGTGCGGTTGCCCTCGAAATCGATGAAGTGAATCGGTGTGTCCTGCCAGGTATTAACCACGGAACACACGGAACACACAGAAACAAGAAACCCAATTCATTTTTCAGAAATATCGATATGTCGCCGCGTTGCCTTTCGACTCCGCTCTAGGCCCTGAGCCTGCCGAACGGGGAGCGAATGCGACAACGTGATCCACACCCACCACGTTTTCGGGCTGCGCCCTCAAACGCGGCTACCCGATCGTCCTCACCACTCGCTTCGCTGCCCCTTCCCACGCGGCGTGAAAAGCGCCTGCGCCAAAAAGCCCAGTCCGAGCGTACCGGCGAGCATGCGGATATTTCGCAATGCTCCCACCACGTGCTCCACCGGAGCCGAGCGCGGTTCCCGCACCCGTCGCAACAGCAGCAGCGAAAGCCCGGCGCACACCGGCATAAACGCAAAGAAGACATGATACACCGTCGTGGCCGCCCACCCGCTGGCCAGCGCCCACGCCAGCAATTGACCGGCCGCAATGGGTGCGATCGCCGTACCCAGCGCCGCGGCCGCAATGTTGCAGCCGACCGCAAAACCCTTCGCTCCAGTGGGCAATAATTTCATCAACAGATTCAATTGTGCGAGTACGATGCCCGCATTAATTGCCCCCACCAGCGCCCACACCACGAAGAGCAACCAATGCGTTTCTCTCGTGACAAATATCCACGGCAAACTCGCCACCGCCCACAACGGCACGCCCACCAACAGCACCGGCCGCGCCCCGAAGCGCTCGATCAACCGGCCCCACGCCGGCAAAGCCAACGCGCCAAACAGCAGCGACAGCGACAAGGGCAAGCTCGCCTGTTGCGCCGATTGCGCGAGTGAGCTCAGCATGAACACCGGTTGAAAAGCCCCAAAGCCGTTCAACACCGCGCCCCACGCCATACCGAACAGCACCATACGCCAAAACATCGTTTGCCCGCGCAAGAGCGCCCATTGTTCCGACCAGCTCACGCCCGTCTTGGGCACCGCTTCACCCTCGGCCGGCGTACGCTGCGCATACACCGCTGAAATCATCCGGAATACGCAACTCGCCGCAATCACCAGCGCGAAAACCTGAAGCGTGGGCCGGCTGAGCGCCCATCCGGCCAACAGGAGAAACGCCAGATTGGAGAGCTGACACCAGCGGTTGCGCTGAGAAAAATACACCGCACGAATCCGGCCCGGCACCCAGGATTGCGTATAGGTCGTCCACGCCACAGCCATGATCGCGGTTGTGAAGCCCACGAAGAAAATAAATCCACCCGCCACCATCGCCGCATGCGCCTGCACATAGTCCGGCAGCAGACCCAGCACCGCAGCAAATCCAGACCAACCCGCAATATTCAACCAGATCATCACTAAAAAAATATCTCGGGCCCGGAACCGACCAAACAGTGCAGGGGCAATGCCCAGCTGCAGCAGCTGGCACCAAAACGGCAGCGACACGAGCAGCCCGTAGACGTCCGGCGGCAAATGCAACCCTGCGCTCAAAAGCGCCGCGACCACGAGATTAGCCGGCAAATTCAAATACACCAGCGGCATGGCGAAGATACCCTCGAACGTGCAGCCCCGCATACTGCGCCGCAAGAGCGCCCGACGCGCGACGGGCGAACTAGCGGCTGGGACTGAAGAGGGGGGCAACATTTTCTGCGTTATCAATAAAGCCATCGCGGTCAGCACGTCGAGCCGGAGCAGCGACATCAGGCTGCGAAAATAGTCTTACACAAGCAGCTCAATAAGCGGATCGGGACTGTAGCCGCATTTTGTACGGTAGCCGCGTTTGAGCGAATGCGAAAACGTGGTATTGCGCCGCGTGCGAACTGTAGTCGCCGAGCTGTAGGCCCGGCTTTTTCGCCACCGTGTCGCTCCTCAGGAGTAGCGCAGGCATCCTTGCCTGCTTCATAAAATGCAGGCTGGAAGCCTGCGCTACTGAAGCAGCATCAAAACCTGCCTAAGCTTAGAACTATCAGCTCTCAGCTCTCGACTAGACGCATCCCTCAGCGCTTCTTCTTCGTCGAATATTCCGCCGTGACCACTGACGAGAAGCCACCGCGCGCTTTCCAGTTGGCGATGATCGTCAGGCTGCGCGGCTTCAAGGCCGTGCCGAGATCGTCGCAAATCTTGTTGGTCGCCGCCTCGAAGAAGATGCCTTCGTTGCGGAAGGCATGGAAATAAAGTTTCAAGGACTTCAGCTCGACGCAGTTCTTACCGGCGACGTAGCGCACGGTGATCGTGGCGAAATCCGGGTGCCCGGTCATAGGGCAGACCGAGGTGAACTCGTGATGCGTATGCTCAATCACATAGTCACGCTGTGGGGCGGGATTCGGGAAGGTTTCGAGAATTTTCGGGTCGGCCATGGGAGAAGAAAGACTGAAAGGCGGAAAGGCTGAAAGGCTGAAAGACTGAAAACACGACGAAAGACGAAAATATTAATGCGAAAGGATAATCCATTCCTCACTGTAGGAGGGGCTTTATGCCCCGATTCGAAAGTAATTCTGCTTTCGTGCGCCAAACATCGCGGCATAAAGCCGCTCCTACAGCCCGAGCCATACATCAATCCACCCATCCCCCACCGAAATTTCTCACTGCATCATTGCAGCGGAAAGCAGTCTCTGATTGGTGAATACATCCTTCTAGTGAAACTAAACCCCGGGATCGACCTTAGTCAGTTTTTCAAAGTCACCACGCGCGAGCGGTCGGACTTGGTCACGCCGGTGGCTATCGTACTTTTGTCCCTTTTCGGGGTGTTTTTCATCTACAGCGCGCAGTACGCCAACAACGGCCATCAATGGGTCAACCAGATCGGCTACCTCGCCCTCGGCGCGATCATTTATACCGCAACCGCGCTGATGGATTACCGCCTGTGGCTGAAATACGCACATTATCCCTACCTCGCCGCCGTCGGCATGCTCGCACTGGTCCTCATTCCGGGCATCGGCACCACCCACGGCATGGGCGCCCGCCGTTGGGTCGATCTCGGCCCGGTCGCTTTCCAACCCTCGGAGCTCGCCAAGATTGCCGTCCTCTTCGCCACGGCCTCCATCCTCACCGGTTCGCGCCTGGGGACATTGCGCGACTCATTGCAGACGTTGATAAAATTGGCCCTTGCCGTGGGTATCCCCATGCTGTTGATAGTTTTCGAACCCGATCTCGGCAGCGCCCTCGCGATTGCCCCAATGGTGTTTGCCATGCTGTTTGTCTCCAATTTATCCCTCCGTTTTTTTGCCGGAGCTCTCGGTGCCTTCGTCTTGTTGATCGGCATCGTGGCGTTGGATGTCTGGCGTTACTCCAGCTACGTCGAGACCAACCATCTTTCCTACACGCGCGACACCGGCACCTATGAGAAACACGGCCTGTTGCCCCTGAAAGATTATCAACGCAACCGCGTGCTCGCCTTCGCCCTGCCCGACAAGATCGACCCGATGGGCATCGGTTGGAACAGCCGCCAGTCACTCATCTCCGTCGGCTCCGGCGGACTCACCGGCAAAGGCTGGACCGAAGGCACGCAGGCCAAGCTCGGTTACCTGCCGAAAAGCGTCGCGCATAATGATTTTATTTTCTCCGTCATCGCGGAGGAAAAAGGTTTTTTGGGAAGCATCACGGTCATCGCGCTTTTTGGCGTGGTGTTGTGGAATGGAATACGCATCGCCGGCCTCGCCCGGGATCGCTTTGGCCAATTACTGGCCATCGGGGTCACCGTGCTCGCCGGGGTGCACGTATTCGTCAACATCGCCATGACCATCGGCATAGTGCCCGTGAAAGGGATACCGCTTCCATTTATCAGCTACGGCGGCACTTTTGTGCTCAGCTGCTGCTTGTTGCAAGGACTGGTCCAAAGCGTCTATCGCTTCCGGAGGGATTTCTAATGAAGTCTCTCCCTCGCGCTATCGACCGTTTTGCCGGAATCTCCTGCGCACAGCATGCCTGCACCGAGGCACCCGCCGACAACACAACCAGGGACATAATCCAAAATGAACGATCAGAACAACAACCCCGGCTCCTCCTCACCAGATGCCGCTCAAAACTATGAACAGGAACTTACCAATCCGCCCCCGCCTCGCAACAGTGAGCAACTTCCGGCCGAAAAACTGAAAGCCGACGCCAAGGAACGCGCCGCCGACCGGCCGATCCTTCAGAAAATTCTCAACATCTTCAGAAAGGAAAAAGGTATCTACCGCGAACTCGTCATCAATTCCGAGCCGCTCGAGAAACGCGTCGCGCTCCTCGTCGACGGCGTCCTTGAACGCTTTGAGATCGAACGTGAATCCGACGACCGCATGGTCGGCGGCATCTACAAGGGCCGCATCAAGAATCTCGACCCCGGCCTCAAGGCCGCCTTCGTCGATATCGGTTATAACAAGAACGCTTTCCTCCATTATTGGGACATGCTGCCCGCCGCCGCCGACTCCTCCGTCGAAGTAGTTCGTGTAAACAAAAAGAAGGACGCCGGCCCGCGCAAACAGGAGCCAACCGTCAAAGACATCCCCGGCATGTATCCGCCCGGCAGCGAGATCGTCATCCAAGTTACCAAAGGCCCGATCGGCACCAAGGGCCCGCGCACCACGACGAATCTCTCCATCCCCGGCCGCTACCTGATACTCACGCCTTACTCCGACGGCTGCGGCATCTCCCGCAAGATCGAAGATCCCCAGGAGCGCAAACGTCTCAAGACGCTCATCAACGAGCTCACCATTCCGGAAGGCATGGGCGTAATCGTCCGCACCGCTGGCGAAGGCAAAAAGAGCCGCTACTTTGTCCGCGATCTCCACCTCCTCCTCAAGAAGTGGGAAATCGTCATGCAGAAAATGGAGTCTGAGCGCGCCCCCGCGAACCTCTATATGGAACCCGACATCGTCGAGCGCACCGTCCGCGACTTCCTCACCGAAGACATCGACCGCGTACTCATCGACGACGAATCCGATTTCAAGCGCACCCAGGAATTCGTCTCCCTCATCTCCTCCCGTTCCCGCAGCAAGATCGCGTACTACAAGGATTCGATTCCCGTCTTCGAGCGTTACAACATCGAACGCCAGATCGAGCAAACCTTCCAGCGCAAGGTCACGCTTCCTTCCGGCGGTCAGATCGTGATCGACGAGACCGAGGCGCTCATCGCTATCGACGTCAACACCGGCTCCCACAAATCCCGTTCCGGCGACGAGAAGAACACCATTTTCCAAGTGAACATGGAAGCCGCCGACGAGATGGCCCGCCAGATCCGCCTCCGCAATATCGGCGGACTCGTCATCATGGACTTCATCGACATGAAGGAACGCCGTCACCGCCAATCCGTGTACGATCGCATGATCGAGCTCATGTCGGAAGACAAAGCTAAGACGCACATCCTGCCGATTTCGCAGCTCGGCATCATGCAGATGACCCGCCAGCGCCAGCAGGAATCGCTCTCAGCTAATCTCTACACCGGCTGCCCGTATTGCCACGGCCGTGGCACGGTCAAGAGCGCCACGACGATGTCCGTCGAGCTCCAGCGCCGTCTCAGCTCCGTCGCCCGCCGGCTCAACACGAGAAAGGACGGCAAGGAATACTCCCTCCGCGTCCATGTGCATCCGTCGATTCTCGAACGTCTGCGCTCCGAAGATTCCGACCTGCTCGTCCGCATGGAAAAGATCCACGGCATCAAGTTGGCCTTCCGCGCCGATCCAAACTACCACGTCGAGAATTTTAAAATAATTAATGCTAACACGAACGAAGAATATCGATAACGGAAGCCGTTATCGCCCTTCGTAGCTCGATACCATCGAGCGAAGTAGGGCCCAATCGTTCTCATTCTCCTAATCCTTCTCGTTCTCTCATTTCAAAGCGCGCCCTCACCGGCGCGCTTTTCTTTTGGTAGGGCGTGACCGCTGGGCGCGCCGCGCATTTCATCTGGATGCACAACCACGCAGTTGTGATTCAGTTATATTCAGACGGGGAAATTATGACCAGGCACTGAAAGGAATGCAAGTGAAGTCTCTTGTCATGTTGCCGTCATGCAAAAATTCTTTTCGGCGATGAGCGGGAATCCTGTTTTTCCCGACTGAAAGCGAACCGATGCGTGGCCTCGATTTCGACTCAGTAAACAAAGAAGGCGGCGGATGCCTGCGCACCCGCCGCCCGAAATCCACCTATGCAGCTACATGCGAATTCCCGCCGGGCGCACCGCAAGATTCTGGGCCTCCGTTTTCGCGGCGTTGACGAACGCGCGTTCGCGGTTGGCCGCAGGCACATTGCGGATACGAGCTTCGATCTTCGCCTTGATGTCAGGATTCTCCTCGACCCAGGACTTGATCTCCGCGTTGCGACCGTTGGTGTATTCGCTCCGCTGCATCTTTCCGAGCATCAGTTTGCGGATCAGCTCATCTTTGCCGAGTCCGTTGTAATACTCGATCAGCTTCGGATTCTGCCCGATGAACGCGTCCAATTTGGCGTCGATCTCCGGGTTTCTCCGCAGCGTGGATTCCGGCGCCTTTTTGTCGGCGCTTGGTTGTTTTACTGCTGGCATGGTGCCTCCTGTTTTATCCCAACCATTGTTTGATCAAGGCGGCTGGTCGCCATAGGCAATTGACCTTGTCTGAGCGGATGCCGCCCAAAGTTTTTAAATGCAGTCTTCATCGAATTCCCCCTCCTCATTCGGGTTGATGCTCTTGCGTTTGATATCGAGGACGGCGCGCTCAAATTCGCGGCGAATCCGCCAAGAGGTACCGCAGGCGACCCAGAGGCGCATGAGCGCGGGAACACCGGGACTCAGTCCGTACAATTCCTTGATCTGGGCCTCGGCGGTCTCAAAGTTTTCAGTCAGATGCGGCAGAAAGGCCATTGGGAGGCCATCCGCTTCGACGGGCACAGGCTCTTTTGCAGGGACGCTCATTTGTCGCCCTCCTTCGCTGCGGCCGGTTGCTGCTTTTGGCGCAAGTCGGCGATTTGCTGGCCAAATTTTGCCAGTTCCTTGGCCAAGGCTTCATTTTGCTCGATGAGGGAGGCAACCAGCTGGTTTTGTTCGGCCATGCGCTGCTCCAATTCTGCCGGAAGCGGACTGGGCGTTCTTGCCGGATCGGCCACGGCCAACACCGGCCCGAGTGGTACCACGGTCGGTGCATTGGGATTCAAATTCCAATTGGCCCCGGCTTCCTTCCGGTAAACTACATGCGCTTCGTGCATCACGTTCGCATCGGTCGGATCGACATAGCGTCCGACTGGATAAGATTTGAGTGTCTCGCTCACCCGAACCTTCTCGACGTTCGTCTGGTCTAGATCGGTGCCCGATACCGGTGCAACCACAGGCGGCGCAGGTGGCGGAGCTGCCGCCGTTTTCGTCGGCATGGTTTCGCAGCCGGCGCACAGCGCCAAGACTGCTCCGAATAATAGCGTGCTAATTTTTATCATAATTCTTTTTTCCAGATTTCCGCGTTGGCGACATTGCCCCGCGTACCCTTCGCCTGGTCGATGGTTTCGGTGACGTACAAATAGAATTGTTTCCCCGCCGGCACGCGGACGAAGAAGCCATCCCTCGCAATCGTTTCCTGAATCTGCTTCGCATAGGCGTTCAGTACGTCGGCGGTGCCTTGCAGGGCCGCATTGCGCGTTGAGGCAATCGGCACTTGGGCAATGCCGCCGAGGGCCGTCGGTTGATTCTGCAACTGTTGCAGTCCACCCGCGAATCCGGCGACGAAAGTCGAAGCGAACAATTTAATTTCCTGCCAATCGTCCGTCTTGAGCAAAGTACCCAGCAACCCGGCGGAACCGTCGCGCAGGCCAAATTCTCCGGTCGTGTCGTCCTTGGCGCGATCCAAGGCGATGCCATTCATGACCAATTCTGTCCCATTGAGCGGACTGCCGTCCCGCCAGACCACGACCCACTTGCCTGATACGGCAACACGCTCCCGCGCCCGATCCAGCGAAGCCCGGCCATGAACCTCGGCTCCTGCCGGAATAATGAGCTGGCCGTTATGCCAGACATCTTCGGTTACGAGCCCGATAACCGGTGTATCCAGTTTCGAGGATTCAATCGTGATGACGGTTTCACACGGAATCAGTCGCCCGAACGGAGCATAAGTCTTGGACAATCCCTGAATTTCTTCGGGCGCAGCGCCGGCAAACAGACTGATGGGCAGGACGCGCGGCTTTGGCTCAGGCTTGGGTAAATGAACTTCTCGTGCGGCCCTTGGCCGGGTCATCGTTTCAGTATCAACAGGTGTCGCCGACGCAGCCGCTTGCTCGGGCTTGGCTCGAGAGACGGGCGGCGGCACCGTGAGCGCCTTGCCACCGCGCAGAATGGATTCCCGCAAAGGCCGCGATCCGGTATCCTCAACCTTGGTCATCTGCAAAAATTGCGCCTGTTCCCGTGCATTGCCGCGATGAATCAGGAAACCGCCACCCGCCGCCAAGACGACGAAGATGACCAGATTGCCCGCCGGCGATTTTAGGAATGCCCAGATTTTCATGATCATTGCGGCACGACCAGTTTCACATCCCGCTCCACGCGCGGCACGATGACGCTGAAATAGTTTCGGATGCTCAGGTTGGCCCGGCCGCCACGGGGCGTGCCCGTGATCGCGAAGTAGCCGAACGTCGTGGCCTTGGGCGGCACGATGCCCGAAGCGTCCGCGATGGCCGCGTAATAAACGTTTTGTCCGACCCGCACCGCCAGCCGTTGCGGTTGGTAGATGACTTCATTTTTTCCTGAATTCTCAAACCGGACCCGGAAGACCAAGGTGTCTTCCGGATCGAACCGAAAAATCTCTTCCACGGTGACCTGAAAGTCCCGGTAATAAGTGACGCTGCCCGGTGTCCCCTGTTCGATCTGTTGCACGGCCTCGGGGTATTGCGCTTGCACGAGGGCAAACCCCTTTGCCCGGTCAAGCAGTCCCAAAAGCAATTCCGGCGTCACCCGGCGATGAGGGACGGAGCTTTCCCCCACGAGATTATCTTCATAGAAAGTAACCGACCCATACGGCTCCGCCTCGGTCACGAAGCGCAGCACATAGGTCTTGTTTTTCCAGATCACATTGACGGCGGCTTTGGCCTTTGGCTCCAAAGCCCGCACACTGAAAAAATACCGTCCCGGAATGTAGGATAGGAGCACCGGTGCGGGCGTCTCGGGACTGGCCGATACATTGGCTGCCTCGATGGCGGTAAGCGCTGAGGGAAACATCAGTGTCGTGGGCGATTCCCCGCTGATGGGGATTTCATAGATCATCCGTTCATCCAACGGGAATTGCCTGATGGCGGGGCGCAAATCGGCGGCCCGCGCACTGGAGGAAAAGAGCACGAAGCCCGCGATTAAAAAATAGTGCAGTCGTAGCTCCATACAGCGAGGGGATAGCGTTTGTTCGCGACCATGTCGGGATTGCGGGCGAAGGTGAGAGTGAGCGTGAATTTCGGGGATTCGGTGAAAGTTTGGTTTTCAAACACCCCCGTGCGGATCAACTGGCCCTCGACCTTGACGAGAACGCGATCCTCACGGGTGCGCATGAGGTCGATTTTAAAGACCTCTGGTTTTTGGTGAATGTTCTTCACCTCAAATTCCGGCTGGGACTTGTCCCGGTCGGTGCCCGCCTTGGTGAACGCACCGGTCAGAAAAAGTTTTTGCAGCATATCCGGGTAATCCCAGCCCTTCGGATTGCGCTGCAACAAAGCCAGCGTAGCCCAGAGGGCGGTCGCCTCGTGCAGGTCCTTGGCCTCGGTAAAGCCGAGGAGCGGCGACACGGAAAACGATCCGGCCCCATCCAGCACGACCACCCATTCACGGACCCGATAGGCGCTGATGATCAGATAGGGCTGAATCACGCAGAACGCGAGTGCGCCACAGGCGACAAAGAACCAGAGGCGGGCCGCGAAAGCATGGTCGGCAAAAAACCGGGCCGGCGAAAATCCAGCGCCCTTTGCTGCTCCGGGTGGCAGTCTTTTCGTCGGATCGACCGCCGTTTCCCGAAGAATGGACGGAGTCGAGGTTGTTTCAGGTGCGCTCATGGTTTCAGATCCCGGGACGAGCCGCTGCGCCCACCGGTGGCGGCGAGGAGGGCGGCAGGGTGCCGGCAGGTGGAGCGCCGGGCGGCAGCGGAGCGGAGCCGCCCCGGCCCAGCTTATAGCTAAGGCCGTAAATTGAGCGTGAGCCCATGTTCACGATATTGGCAAAGTTGCCGGAGGCTCCGGTGAATGCCTGACCTTGCGCAAAGAGTGATTGCATGACGACGGGCGTCGCCAACATCCCGACGACAATCATGATGGTCGCGAGCAGGCCGCCCATGAAGGTGAGCAAGGGCGAGAAAAGCACCACTTCCCCCACCGTCGCCGGATTCGCCCCGACCGCGACGCGAAAATCCGTCCACACCGCCAACGCGACGAGATTGGTCACGGCAAAGCCCAGGGGCCAAGCCATGATGGCCAGCACTTGCTGGAAAAAGCGGACGGAGACGCCGCCAAAACCTGGCACCATGAAGAGCGCCAGCATGAACGGGGTCAGCAGATACAGAATCCAGCGCAGGACGTATTGCAGAATCAGCATGGGCACCGTGATCAATGTCCCGATGTAGATGAAAATATTGGCCATCGCCTGCGTCATTGCCTGATAGATGGATTCATTGAGCCGCCGCCAGGACCATTCCTTGCCTTCCGGGTTGGTCGTGGTGGACTCGCGGATGGTGTCCGAAACTGCGGTCGGCTTTTCGTTGTAGCCCGGATTGATGTACTCGGCAACCGAGAGAAATACCGACTCCACCTTCGGAAACCAAGTGTCCATGTAGGCGATGGCCGCCACGATGACGATGGCCTTGGCGAGTGGCACCAACATCCCCGCACTCTGGCCCCGCGCACTGGAGGCGTAGGCCACGAGGCCCGTGACCATGATGGCAAAAACGATGAAGCGGAAGGCGACGACGAGTGCCGTCATCTTGGCTTCCAACGTGGGGAGAAAAATTTCCACGACGGTTTAGGGCTGCTTCGGTTTGGCTGACGCAGGCACGGTCGGTTTGGATGGAGTCAATCCAAGATCGAGCACCGGCGGTTTCCGACCGAGCTTCCGGTTAACCTCCGTAATCGCCTTGTTCGCGGCTTCAGTTTCCTGTCGCGACCGCTCTTCCAATTCGAGACGCGCACGTTCCTGTGCTTCGCGTTCACTTTTGGAAGGACCGCAGCCAGTTATAACCGTGCCGACGGAGAACGCACCGACTATGACGATCATTTTCGCGCGGTTCATTTCTGCCTGACTTTGATGGTTTTCATGAAGGCACTGACACGCTGATTCGCCAATGAATCGTCTTTTGCGGCCAGTTCCGCCGCCGCCAGGCGCTCCTGTTCCAGCCGGGCATCGTTGGCGATTTTTTGCAGGGTCACGGCATCCACTTCGCGCCGCCGTGCGGCTTCCACTTGGGCGAGCTGGCCGTTGAGTGCCGTAAGTTTCGCCGCCTGCTTTTGCACCTCGGCGTCCGTGGGAGCAGATTTCAGCTCGTCGAGAGTGAAGGCGATTTCTTCCTGCAACTCAGCTTCCCTCTCTTTGGTTTCCTCTGCGACCTGCTCGGTGTTGTTCTGCGTGGCGTCGAGGACGGCATAACGACGAAAGATCAGCTCATCGCGTTGGATCGCCCTTCCATCAAGATCGAGATCGGTCAGAGCGCGAAAATTGCCCTTCGCCGTATTGGCCAGCGAATCGAAACTTTTGACGGTCGATTGAATCGCCGACTTGGTGCGTCCGTACTGGCGGACCAAATCCTGCGCTCCCAGGCCGTCGATCAGAAGTTTCTGGGCGGCGGATTTTGGATCACCGGCCCATTCGCGGATGTCATTCGCGATTCCGATCTGCTGGTTCAACTGGGTTATCTGGGTTTTGAGCCGGTTGATGCTGTCCACCCATTTGACGATGCTTTCGGCATGGGCGATCCGGTGGTTGGCCAGATTGGCCAAATCGGTCACGGGAATTTGTGCCCGGAGACCGGCCACAATGCAGAGGAAGAGGAGACATAGTTTGGATTTCATATTATTGGACGCGGAGATATTCCACGTGAGCATTTTGAATGACGCCGTTGATATTGGTTTCAGGGATGACCACCGGCACGAGCCGGGGGTCGCGTTCCTCGGTCGTGGTTCGGGAACGCTGCTGTTCTTGGATAATCCAGTATTGTTGTTTCACCGCCTGATTCATCGCCCGGTCGTAACCGCGTTGTTCCGCCTCCGTCAGTTTTCGCTGCACGGTCGATTGGGCCACCTTCGAGGCGAGATAGCCGACAACCGCACCCGCCGCCGCGCCGCCGGTTTTCTTGTCCGATACCTGGTAGCCGATCACGCCGCCGGCTCCGGCCAGACCGAGGTCCGAGGCCGCACCGCCGACCGTGCCGCAGCCGGTGAGGCCGGCCAAACCGACGAGCAATCCGCAGAATAGCGCGCTTTGTTTATACTGCTGCTTTTTCATGGGAATTATTCTTGGGAGGTTGAACATTCCGCACCGTGCCGCAGAGGGGCGGATCGGTGACGGGTGAAAAGAAACACAGGCTCGAAAACTTTTTTCCCTCCGGCTGCTGCTCCGGCATGGGATAGTTTTGGATCGAGGCACAGACCGATTCCGGCAAGGCGATGTCGCGGGCGATGTTCTCCACGTCGCTGCGGTCGAACTGCCGCATAAGGAAAAACTGCTTCGAGTTGCCGATGACGACGGGCCGGATACGCGAACTTTTGAACCGGCTGTACTGTTGGACAATGGACGCGGTCCAGCAGTTGAACTTGCGCAGCTGCGCGTAGGATTCTGCCACGATCTTTTCGCCGCCGGGCACATCGAGGAACCGCGCCAGCTCTTCGTAGAGGATGCGTTTCCATTCTGCCCGCGGACGGGAAATGATATGTTGCCGCGCAAATCCGGTGATGAGGAGACCCGCCGCCGTTTTCAAT
>JANYCF010000372.1 GCA_025360455.1 Opitutaceae bacterium
TAAACTGTTGGAGGGGCTTTACGCCCCGATGAATTTAACTCAGCGCTTACCCTTCACCAATTCGTTTACCAGATTGGGCACTTCGTAAACTTTGCGCAGCGCTTCGAGGATGCCGGCGCTGTGCACGCTGAGGGCGCGGGATTGCACGTCGGTATAGCCGTAATCTTCGGACAGCGACTGGATGTTGCCGTCGAAAATAATGCCCACGAACTCGGCGGCGCGATTGACGATGGGGCTGCCCGAATTGCCGCCGATAATGTCGTTCGTGCTTACGAAATTAAACGGCACCGTGAGGTCGAGGGCGGATTTTTTGGCGATCCAACGGGGCGGGAGATCGAAAGGAGGTCTGTCATTCTGTTCGGCGCTGCGGGCGTAGAGTCCGGCGATGGCCGTTGTGGCGGGCACGTGGGCGCCGTTTTCTTCGTAGCCTTTGACCGTGCCGTAGCTGAGACGGAGGGAGAAGGTCGCATCGGGATAATTGCTGGTGCCTTGAATTGCGAAGCGCACTTTGGAAATCGCGGCTTGGGCCTGCTGCTTAATCTCGTCCTGCGCTTCGGCGATCTTGCGGAGTTCGCGGGCTTCACTGTCGATCAGGCGGGCGAGCTCGATCATCGGATCGTTCGCTTGGGCAACGGCGGCAGAACCGCCTTCGTAGAGTTGCTTGCGGAGAGCGACATCACGGACTTTCGTACGATTGATCAGATCGGCGGCGCGAGCCCGGGGGGATTGACCGTTGAGGATCGCTCGGATGGTGGGGTCTTCGGCACCGAGCTGCTCGACCATGGAGGTGAGCGAATCTGCGAGAGTGAGGGTTTCAAAATCGGGGTAGACCGGCTTGTCCGAGAAGAGATCGAGTTCGAAGGACTCGCGTTTGGCGTCGGCGTATTCCTTGAGGCGTTCGCCGTTGGGCTTCGGGCGTTCTTCTCCGGCGCGGAGTAATTCGCGGGCAATCGCGAAGGATTCGGCATTCAGCCCAGCGCCTCCCTCGAGAAAACGATAACGCAGGACGATGCCGGCGAGCGTTTTTTGGGCGGCGGCAATCTTCGCATAGGCGGCCAAGGCAGCGGCACTGTCCGGGCGCGCAGCGAGCTGTTGCTTGAAGGTTTTTTCGGCGGCGACCTTGGCGCCGAAAAATACCGGGTCCTGCAAGGCTGCGATCCGCCCATCATAAACCTTGCGCGAGTTCTGGAGCGAGAAGAGTTCTTCCTTGGCGCGGCGGGCATTTTCCTGGCTGCGGCCGCTCCAGGAGAGGAGCAGAACTTCGCGGCGTTTGAGCAGATTCTCGACGAAAGGAATTTGGATATCCCGGATATATTCCAGTTCGGGAATAGTCAGCAGCCGGCGGGTCGAACCGGGGTGGCCGGAAACAAAAACGAGTTCGCCTTCGGCGGCACCGGCAGCGGACCACTTGAGGTAATTCACCGGTTGGACGGCCTTGTCGTTTTCGTAGACGCGGAAAAAACAGACATCGAGGTCGTAGCGGGGAAATTCAAAATTATCGGGGTCGCCGCCATAGAATGCGGCTTGGGCTTCGGGAGCGAAGACAAGGCGGACGTCGGTGTAGCGTTTGAAACGATAGAGGTGGTACTCGCCGCCTTGGTAGAGGGTGACGACATCGCTGCGGAAACCGGTTTTATCCAGGGATTCTTTTTCAATCTCGGCGAAGATTTTGCGGCGGGCAAGAGCCGCTTCGCTCCCGGTGATGCCGGCGGGGATGGCGGCATTCACGCGGATGGTCACGTCTTCGATATTTTGGAGGACGTTTAGTTCCAGATCGACGCACTTGATTTCCTCGCCGGCGTTTTTCGCGTAGAAGCCATCGCGCAGGTAATTGTTTTCTTTGGTGCTGAATTTCTGAAGGGCATCGGCACCGACATGATGGTTGGTGATCACGAGGCCGTCGCCCGAAACGAAGGAGCCGGAGCCGCCGCTGTTAAAGCGCACAGAGGATTTCATCAAGTGATCCAGCCAGGGTTCGCTCGCATCGAAACCATATTTCTCTTTGAGCTGCTGGCGGGGTGGGTTCGAGTAGAGCCACATGCCTTCTTCGGCTTGAACCAAAGAGGTGAAGGCGAAAACAGCGGTGAGGGCGGTGAGGACGTGTAGTTTCATGGGGGAGCGGGATGAAATAAATAAGCTGATTGATATTGGGGCGGGGTCGGTGGCAGCACGGCCACAAGGGCCGGCCCTACGAAATGGCAAATGGATGCGGTGGGTCAGGGGCCGGCGAAGAATTTCTGGATGCGTTGCAGGCTGGCGACGAGGCGGTCGATTTCTTCCTCGGTGTTGTAGAGGTAAAAGCTGGCGCGGGTGGTGCTCGTCAGGCCGAGTTTGCGCATGAGCGGCTGGTTGCAGTGGTGGCCGCCGCGGAGGGCGACCCCATCTTCGTCGGCGAACGTGACGATGTCGTGCGCGTGCACATGGGCAAAGGCGAAACTCACGAGGCCGCTGCGCTCGGCGCCCACGCGCGGTCCGATGATGCGGATGCCGGGCAGGGTGGAGAGTTTTTCCATCGCGAGTTTGACGAGGACGGTGTCGTGCGCGGCGATTTTATCGCGACCGAGGGCGTCGAGGTAATCGCAGGCCGCGCCGAGGGCGATGGCGTCGGCGACGTTGGGGGTGCCGGCTTCGAAACGTTCGGGGGCGGGTTTCCAGCTGGCGCCTTCGTACGTAACGCTGACCACCATGCCGCCACCGGTTTCATCGGGGGCGAGTTTATCGAGCAATGCGCGGCGACCGTAGAGTACGCCAATGCCGGTGGGGCCGCACATTTTGTGGCCGGAGAAGGCGAGGAAGTCGCAGCCGATCTGGCGTACATCAAGCGGGACGTGGCCGATCGATTGGGCGGCATCGATCACGGTGATGGCGCCGACGGCGCGCGCTTTACGGCACAGCTCGGCGACGGGATTGATCGTACCGAGCGTGTTGGAAATATGGGTGAACGCAAAAAGCTTCACCTGCGGCGTGAGCAGTTGGTCGAGCGCGGCGAGATCGAGGCCGCCTTCGCCATCGACGCCGAGCAGCGGGACGTACTTGAGCGTGGCGCCGGCGGCTTGGGCGGCCTGTTGCCAAGGAACCAGATTGGAGTGGTGCTCGAATTCGGTAGTGAGCACGACATCGCCCGCTTTGAGATGGGCGTGGCTCCAGCTGCGGGCGACGAGGTTGATGCTCTCGGTGGTGCCACGGGTGAAAATAATTTCAGCGGGATCGGCGGCGTTGATGAATTTTGCGATGCGGGTGCGGGCACCTTCGTAAGCATCGGTCGCGCGCATCGAGAGCGTGTGGAGTCCGCGGTGGACGTTGCTGTTGTCGCGCTCGTAGTAATGTACGAGGGCGTCGATCACGCTGCGCGGTTTCTGTGACGTGGCGCCGTTATCGAGATAGACGAGCGGCTTGCCGTTGACCGACTGGTGGAGAACGGGGAAATCGGCGCGGACGTTGGACCAGGAGGGGGACATTTGGGAAGTAGCGAGTAGTGAGCAGCGGGTAGCGAGTAGAAGGTAGGGCGAGCAGTGGGAGAGGAGAACGAGAAAAATTGCGAGAAGAAGAACGATCAGGTCAGTCCTTGTGGGTTTCGGTCGTGGCGGTGATGGGGTCGCCTTTCAGGGCGTTGAGGGCGGCGTGCCAGCCGAGGGTCGCGCACTTGATGCGGGCAGGGAATTGGTGCACACCGGCGAGGGCGGCGAGGTCGGAGAGATTGTTTTCATCCACCTTGCCCGTGGTGACGAGGGTGTGGATATCGGCGTAGGCGGCCTCGGCCTCGGCGGTGGTTTTGCCTTTGAGCGCGAGCGTCATGAGGGAGGCACTGGCTTGGGAAATGGCGCAGCCGGCACCGTCAAAAGAAATTTCGCTGATGCGATCACCATCGAGGCGCAGGTAGACCGTGCACTGATCGCCGCAGGAAGGGTTCTCGCCGTGAGCGACGCGATTGGCCGTGGGCAACTTGCCCCGGTTCCGCGGGCGGCGGTTGTGGTCGAGAATGACGGATTGGTAGAGGTCGGTGAGATCTTGCATAGCCGCTAAGGTGAAACGCGACGCTACGTCGCCCGGTCGGTTTGGCAAACAGAGTTTGCGGGTTATGACGGAGGGTGCAGGGCGGAGGTAGTTGCGTTGGAGCGCATGCGACAACGTGGCCCGACCACGCTTTCGGTTGCGCCCTCAAGCGCGGCTACTCGGCCATACCGGGTTCCACCTTCAGCTCGCGGCTGAACTCGTCCCCATTTCCTGCAGGACGCGGGCCATGAGTTTGCGGGCGCGGACGAAACCGACGATCCGGCGGGTGGCTTGATCGGCGACGACGGGCAAATATTTCAGACCATTTTCGCGGAAGACGGCAGCGGCGACGACGGGTGTGTCAGCCTCGAAAATCGCGATGGGCATCTTGGTCATGATTTGCTCGGCGGTGGTTTCAGGCGGCGAGGCTTGGCCTTGGGCGCGGAGCAAATCGGTGAGAGTGACAATGCCTTCGAGGCGAATTCCGTCGCGGGAAATGAAAAAGAAATCCGGGGTGTGCTCTGCGAAAGCACGCGTCACCTGGAGCAACGTGTCGGTGGGCTTGAGGAGTGGCTGCGGTGCAGGTTCGATGAATTCCGCGAGGGAGAAACGTTGCAAGGTAGCGAGGGCTTCGGGGCGCTGCTGCCAGAATTTGCTGGAGCGGCGGGTGAGTGCTTGGGCGATGGCCAGTTTCAGCGGCGCGAGTGATTGTGAGACGGTGGTGAAGACGTTGCGGCCCATGACCACGACCTCGACGGCGGTGCGGGCACGTACACTGGCGGTGCGGGGTTCTTGGTTGAGCAGGGAATTTTCGCCGAAGAAATTTCCCGCAGAGAGTACGGAGAGGATTTCGCCTTGGGGCGCAGTGGGCGAAGTGCGGATCACCTCCACTTCGCCTTGTTCGATGACGTAGAAATTCGAGGGCGAGTCGCCTTGCTTGAAAATGATGTCGCCCGGTTCGAAGTGCGCGTGGGTGACGCGTTCGGTGACATCGGTTTTGAGGTGGGAGAGATCGCGCGGGAAAACCAGCAGCCACGCCCAGTCAAAGCCGACCTGAATGCGGCGGGACCACGAGGGCAGTTTAAAGAGATAGACGCCGCGCCAAGTGAACCACGCCAAGAAACCGGAGAGTTTGAAACCGAACATTTCCGCGACAGCGCAATGCCCGCCGATCGAGCAGAGTTGGCCCAGTACACGAAATGAAAACGGGCGAGTGGCCTCGTCGCGCAAGGTGCGCACGATATTGTCAGCGCATTGCCGGCCTTCGCGTTCGGCAAATTGCCCGGTGGGAGGGGAGGGTTGCCCGTCGTGGGCGTTGATGATATTGGCGCAGTCGCCGATGGCCCAAACATTCGCGCGGCCTTTGAGGCGCAGGTCGGGTTCGGTGAGGAGACGGCCTTTTTCTTTGGGCGCGTCGAGTCGGGCGAGCACAGGGGCCGTGGTGCTGCCGATGGTGCAGACAATCGTGCCGCCATGCACGAAACCGTCGGGCAGGCCCACGCCTTCGCCGGTGGCGAGTTGGACGCGGGCATTGAGTTTAATGGTGATGCCGGCTTCGGCCATCTTTATGCGAGCGAATTCACGAAGCTGCGGACTGATTTCGGGCAGGAGTTTGTCGCGGGAATGAATGATCGTGACGGAAATATCGTCAGCGTTGATGTGCGGGAAGAAGCGCCGACTGCCGCGCACGAGGTCGTTGATTTCTCCTGCGGCTTCGACGCCACTATAGCCGCCGCCGACCACGATGAAGGAGAGCAACCAGCGCCGACGTTCGGGATCGTCGCAGACTTCGGCTTTTTCCAATTGCTGGAGTACTTGAGTGCGTAAGACAGCGGCATCACCGACGGTTTTTAGAGGGAAAGCGTGGTCGGCCATGCCCGGCACGACGTTGAGATTGGAAATGTTGCCGCAGGCGATGACGAGATGATCGTAGCTGAGACGGCGGGGATGGCTGTCGTAGCCCTCGAATTCCACTTCGTTTTTTGCGAGATCGATCTGACGGACCTCTTCGGTGCGGCAGACGACCCCGGGCAGCATCTGGCGCAGCGGCACGATCACATCCATAATGTTCAGGGTAGAACCGACGGCATCGGCGAGCAACGGGCTGAAGACGAGATGGTTTTCCCGATTGAAGAGGACAAGCTCGGCGTCGTGAGCCCGGAGACTGCGGCAGAGCGTGCGGGCGCATTTTACTCCGCCGAATCCTCCGCCGATAATGACGATGCGTTTTTTGGCCATGGGGGTTCTTAGTTTGTCGACAACTCGTGATTCAAAATACTCAAGGCGCAAATCGCGGCGGTATCGCAACGGAGGACGAGTGGGCCGAGGGAGATGGGGGCGAAGCTGGACATGATGAGCGCGGTCATTTCAGTGGGCGAGAAATCGCCTTCGGGACCGACTAGCCAGAGTATGCGTTGGGGCAGGCGAGCGTGGTGACTGCGGTAGTGAGTCAGGGCAGATTTGAGAGAGGTAGTTCCCGCATGCAGACTGGCGACGAGCTTCAGATCGTAGTCGCCGGTGGTCGGGAGAAAGTCGGTTAGCTTCTGAATCGGGGCGATTTCAGGCAGCCACGGATTGCCGCATTGTTTGGCAGCTTCGATCGCCGTGGTGTACCATTTCTCGATTTTCTTATTTGCGCGGTCGCCTTCGAGGTGAACTTGCGTGCGCTCGGTAATGAGCGGGACAATCCGCGCCGCGCCAATCTCAGTGGCTTGGCGGACAATTTCGTCCATGGTCGCGCCTTTGGGTAACGATTGGGCCAAAGTGATCGCACCGTGCCGGGGCTGGGCTGGGCGAAATTCTTTCACGCGGAGCACCGTGGCGCTTTTGGCGGGATCAGCGCATTCGCAAATCCATTCATGGCCGCGACCGTCAAAGGCGACGATCGCATCGCCGCGTGCGCAACGGTTCACGACGACGAGGTGATGGCTCTCCTCGGAGCTGAGCCGAATTTCCCGGGCGGCGGGATCAGTCGGCTGGCAATGGACGCGGAAATCGGGCATGGGGCGGCGGGAAGAAAAAGTGAAAGTGAGCGTGAAAGGGAAGGGTGACAAGCCCGGCATTTTATTGAATGCGATCCATGCTTTTAAAGGGAGGAACGCATTGCTCCAGTGGGCTAGTCAGGGTTGTAGTCAAAACTAAGCACGTTGAGGGCAACGCGCTCTACCAGATGTCATCCGGATTTGTCGGGTTCTTCATCCGCGGTTATCCGCGATATCTGCGGGAAATTCCGGGGCTATGAGAATTGGCTGAAAATCAGGGTTTACATTGGGACGACGGCGGGTTTTGGTTCGCAGTCTTGGCTGGCCCGGATGGCGGAATTGGCAGACGCAACGGACTCAAAATCCGTCGCCCTCTAAAGGCGTGTGGGTTCGACCCCCTCTCCGGGCACCAGCCCACACTTTCGACTTTCGAAAGCTTCGGCTCGGCAAGCCGAGTTCTCACTCAATAAGATGGGTGAGATTGAGGGGAAGGAATCTTCCGAAAATTAGCCGAGAAAATTAGTCGGTTCCAGATACCGGTCGAGCAATCCGGTGTGCATGCTAAAAATAATTACGACGATCCTGCGATCGTGGAGCCGCCGCTTTTGGGAGGCTTCCTCGGGTCCAGCGGTTCAGCCGTGACGATGACTGATTACGACGGCGACGGCCGACCGGATGTTTTGTCGTCGGAAAAGTGGGTCCAAGTAACCTCATCCCTAATCTCGGCAATTTCACTTTGAAGAAGTCACCGAACGCGCCGGTGGTGCGGTTGCCGTTTTGCCAATCGAGCGCGAGCAGGCCGGATTGGCCGGGTCTTTGTTGCGCGGCTTCCTTGGTCAGGTGCGCGTTATTGCCACCGCCGCCTTCAAGGCCGTAGAAACCGGGGAGAATTGTGCCGGGGACGATGCCGTAAATATCGGGCACAGACTTCGTGGCGGAATTTACGCCGCAATCGCCGGTAGAAGTGCCGCTGCCCTTGACGAGCGTGCCGGCGGGTTCGGTGGCGTCGTGAGTTTTCGTGTGGAGCCGGTCCGCAGGGCGGCGAGTTTGGGATCGAGCAGGGTGAGAAATTTCTTGTCGGGCAGGCCGCTCCAAGCGGCGGCGTAGTATGCCTTGTGGCCGGCGGCGCAGATGCCGCGTTTCACGTGGGTAGGATCAGTGATGCCGGCGAGAACGGACGGCGACCCAGTCGCACAGCTCGACCCAGGAAGGAGCAGGCTTACATCAAAGGCTGGAAACTGAGCGAAGCGCATCGAGACGTCGGTAGGGCAATTCTTTGGGGGATTTAATTTTTGAGTTGATAGCCGGCGATGTCGTTTCTGATGAGCAACACCGGAGAGTCGATAGGCGGGAGTGACGGTGGATGCGACCGTCCGGCTTGACTCTACCCGGTGCGATTTGCACAGTTCGCGACAGTCACCCGATGCGTCTGTCGGTTATTCGACGGAAGCAGACATTCTTAAACCGGTCGTTTTACCCTTTCACCCTCACTTCCCTTTTGTTTTTCGAGCCATGAGCGAAATCACGCAAATTTTGAATGCGGCCGGGCGGGGAGAGACGAAGGCTTCCGAGGAGTTGTTGCCGTTGATTTATGATGATTTGCGCCGGCACGCGATGGTGCAGATGGCGCATGAGGCGGCCGGGCAGACACTGCAACCTACAGCGTTGCTGCATGAGGCTTGGTTGCGGCTCGTGGGGAATGGCACCCGCCAATGGCAGAACCGGGCGCATTTTTTCGGGGCGGCGGCCGAGGCGATGCGCCGCATTTTGATCGAGAACGCCCGAAGGAAATCCCGGCTGAAACGGGGCGGCGACCAGGTGCGGGTGGACTCGAATCAGATCGAGCTGGCTGCCACGAGCCCGGACGAAAAGGTACTGCTGATCAATGATGCCTTGGCGCAGCTGCAGGTGCAGGACCCGGAAAAGGCTCAGGTGGTGGTGATGAAATTTTTCGGCGGACGTACCAATCAGGAAGTGGCGGAAAGCCTGGCGGTGACGGAGCGAACCGTCGAGCGGCACTGGGCTTACGCCAAGGCGTGGTTGTTCCAGTGCATCCGGAAGCAAAGTTGATCGCCGTGTTTCGTTTTCGTTTCAGCCGCTGTCGGTTTTTGGGTCCGGAACGCGCATGAATAAAGTAAACCCAAAATCATGAACAAACCCGGTGTAAACTCCGGACGCATTTGATCACCTCTTCCGATTCCATGTCCGTTATCTTTTGGCCAACTTGTAGGAGACTGTTTACAGGCGATTCGGCGCGCCCGCCAACCGGCCAGATCCTGAGTCGCCTGCAAGCAGGCCTCTACAATTCCAACCTGCCGAATCAGGTTCCGGAAAATCAGCCCGATTGCGCATGAATACCAGCAACCAACGTGAGGAGGACTTGTTTGACGAGGCCCGGCGGCTGGCGGGGGCGGAGGAGCGTCAAGAATTTCTCGAACGCATGTGCGCGGGTGATGCTGCGCTCCGGACCCGGATCGACAGTCTGCTGGACGCCGAGCCGGAGGCGGAGAAATTTTTCAGCGAAAGCGGTCCGGCATTGACCTTGCCGCCGGTCACGCTCCACCCGACGCGTGGGATCGAAGCGTCGATGGGTGCGGGCGTCCCGACGGTTACGGGTGAAGAACCCGTGGGCACGCGTATCGGCCGTTACAAGCTGGTACAGAAAATCGGCGAAGGCGGGTGGGGCGTCGTTTATCTGGCCGAGCAGGAGGAGCCGGTGCGCCGCCGGGTGGCGTTGAAGATCATCAAGCTCGGCATGGAGACGAAGAGTGTCATCGCCCGTTTCGAAGCGGAGCGTCAGGCGCTGGCCATGATGGATCATCCGAATATCGCCCGGGTGTTTGATGCCGGCGCCACGGACCGGGGGCCGCCCTATTTCGTGATGGAACTGGTGCGGGGGGTGAGAATCACGAAATATTGCGACCAACACCGGCTCAGTATTGGGGCACGGTTGGATCTGTTTATTCAGGTTTGCCATGCGATCCAGCACGCGCACCAGAAGGGCATCATCCATGGCGACATCAAGCCGTCGAATATCATGATCGCCCAACAGGACGGCTTGCCGGTGCCCAAGGTCATTGATTTCGGCATCGCGAAAGCCACCGAGGCGCGGTTGACCGACCGGATGCTCTTCACGTCGTATGTGCAGCTGATCGGCACGCCTGCCTACATGAGCCCGGAGCAGGCGGATGTAAGCGGGTTGGACATCGATACGCGGAGCGACATCTACAGTCTGGGCGTGCTGCTGTATGAGTTGCTCACGGGCAAGACGCCGTTCGAGTCCGCCGAATTGCTGGAGGCGGGCTTGGATGGAATGCGGCGGATTTTGCGGGAAAAAGAACCGGCCCGGCCTTCGGTCCGGCTGACCGCCATGCCCCGCCCAGAATTGACCAAGACCGCCGGGGACCGCCAGGTCGAGCCACACCGGCTCACCGCCTTGGTGCAGGGAGATCTTGATTGGATCGTCATGAAGGCATTGGAGAAGGATCGTGGACGCCGCTATGAAACCGCCAACGGCCTGGCCATGGACATCCAGCGCCACTTGAACAACGAACCGGTAATGGCGCGTCCGCCCAGCCGATTTTACCGGCTCGAAAAATTGGTGAGGCGCAACCGCGGGGTTTTCGCGGCGGGTGGGGCGGTGGCGGCCGCTTTGGTAATCGGCCTTGGTGCTTCGACCTGGATGTTTCTTCGGGAAAGGGCCGCCCACCATCGCGCGGTGGATGCCGAACAGCAGCAGGCGCGGTTGCGGCATGAGGCCGAGGTGCGGGAAAAAATTTCGCAAGCGGCTTTGTTTGTGAGCCAGGAAAGATATGCGGAAGCCGACGTCTTGTTGAATGAGATTACCCTGTCCCTCCCCACGGTGGAAGGCGCGGCGGTGCTGCGGGCGGTCGCCGAGTGGCACGCGCTCCGTCTCCAGTGGAAACAGGCGGCGGAACGGCTGGGGTTGCTGCTTCAGGTCAACCAACTCGACGGACTGGATGTGGCTGCGCTGGATTATCTGCGCGGCGGTCCGGTTTATATCGAGGCGGGCGATATGAACGGCTACGAACGTTTCCGGCAGGGAGCGATCGCGCGATTCTCGGCTGCGCCCTGTCCGTTCGCCGACCGCATCGTCAAGATCAGCCTGCTCTTGCCCGCGAATGATCGGCTGATCGATTCCCTGAAACCGCTGGGCGAGACCACGACCCAATATCTTGCGGAGGCCGATCAGGGCGGCGACGTGTTTTCCGCGGCGTGGCGCTCGGTGTCGTTGGGTTTGCTGGAATATCGTCGGGGTAATTACGCGAAGGCAGCGGACTGGTGCCAGCGCTGCCTGGCTTATCCGGGTATGGTGGCCCCGCGCACGGCGGCCGCGCAGGTGATTCTGGGCATGGCTTATTTCCGTTTGGGCCGGGACGCGGAAGCTCAGGCCGAATTGGCGACGGGCCGGGAGATTATCGAAAGGAAATATAAAAACCGGATGGATGTTGGTGGCCCGGTGCAGGGCTTTTGGTTCGACTGGGCGCTGGCGCAAATTCTACTCCGCGAAGGCACGGCGTTGCTGGAAACGACACCGCGTTCGTCTTAGTACGCCCCGGTGTTTTCACGGTATGAAAAATAATTTCACCGCTCCTGTCGGGTTTTGACAGTCAAAGGCGCATGTAGGGTTGAAGGCGGCCTTTACCCCGCTGCCCTTGCGAACTGTTAACCCTACCCTGCCTACCCATGATGACCCCGACGTCTCGTCCTAAGTCGCGCCAGCCCATTTTTGTGAATCACAGAAAATGGGGAACGCTTTGTTCCACCGCCGCCTTGTCCGTCCTGCTTGGACTCAGTCCGGCACTGGCCCAGGAAAAGTCTGCCGATTCCACCAAAGCCGCCGAAGAGGCCCCCGTGATGCTCGATGCCGTCGTGGTGAAAGGCGTCTGGGCCAGCTTGATTTCGGCCCAAGAAATCAAACGAGAATCTGTACAGATGATTGATTCCATTGTGGCGGTAGACATCGGCAAGTTTCCTGACAACACCGTGGCGGATGCGCTCCAGCGTATGCCCGGCGTGCAGGTAGCCCGCGACAATGGTGAGGTGCAAACCGTGCTGGTGCGCGGACTCCCCAATCTGGCCACGACCATGAACGGCCACGAAATTTTCACCGGTACCGGCCGCGGCGTCGCGTTGCAGGATATCCCGGCGGAATTGGTGGCGGGCGTTGATGTTTACAAGACCAATGCTCCGGATCAACTGGAAGGCGGTATCGCCGGCTTGATCGATATCCGGCTGCGCAAACCTTTCGACTTCGGCGGCTTGAAAGTGGCCGGCGGCGGGCGCGGAATCTTCGGTAAATATGCCGATGGTACGAGCTGGATTGGCAGCGCGTTGGTGAGCAATCGCTGGAAACTTTCCGGCGGTGGCGAATTTGGGGCGCTCTTCTCCATTGCCGATTCCACTTATCATTTCAAGGACCAGCGCGTGTTCAATTTCCTGTGGGAAGATGTGAACACGACGATTGTCCCCGGTCTGACCAGCATCAAACTGCCCGTCACGGCCGGCTCCCTGCTGGTGCCCGGAGATCGCAAACGCAATGGCTACAACATGTCGTTGCAATGGCGGCCCAACCGCCAACTCGAGCTCTACTCCGATGTGCTCTACACGGGCTATCGCAATAAACATGATGTCCATTTCTTCATCGGCTTCCCGCGTTTTGGTGCATTCCAGACCGTCGCGGTGAATCCCGGGACAAACATTGTGAGCAAAGAAACGACGACGAATAATTTTCACCTGAACAGCACCCAGGCATTCGACGACAAGACCGACAGCTATCAGGCGGTTTTCGGTGCGAAGTGGCGCCAAGATCAGGTCATTGCCTCGACCGAAGTGGTGTATAACTGGAGTAGTGTCAAAAACAGGGGTGTCATCGTCGACGTGCAATATGTTCAGCCGTCCACCTTCACCTTCGATCTCAATAATCCGAATGGTACGAACGTGGACGTCAGTGGTACCGGCATCAAGGACGGGAATAATTACCGGTTCTGGGGCATCTTCGACAATCGCGGCAAACAGACCAGCGAGCAGACCGCCTGGAAGGCTGATGTGGAATATATCACGAAGGGCAATGTGTTCACCAAATTCAAGACAGGGGTACGCGTCAGCAGCCGTGATGCCCGTTCCCGTCAATCGAGCGTGAACGATGTGGCGCCAGTCGCCGGTCGCGGGGTGTTGGGGACGACCACCGTCCCCGGGTTTGGCAGCCTTGCGCCCGATGGTTTGTTTTCGAGCAGTGAATTCGGCGCTTCGAACTGGTATGCCGGCAATCCTGATTTTCAGCGCGATAGTGTGGCAACGCTGCGGCCTATTTTCGGTCTTACCGGTGAACCGGGTTTCAACCCAACCCTGTCCTTCACCGATACCGAAAAAACCTACGCGGGATACGCTCAGGCGAACTACAAAATTGGGACGGAGGGCAACCCGCTCGAAGGCTTGATTGGCTTCCGTGTCGTTAAGACGGATGAACAATTGACCGGTAATCTGGCGAGCGGCGCTCCCGTCAACAACAGTGCTTCGCAGACCGACATTCTGCCTGTGTTCAACGGCCGGATGAAGATGGACGAGCATCTTTACTTTCGTTTCTCTGCCGGTCGCACCATTACTCGGCCGAACTTCGTTGATCTCAATCCCGTTGTTTCTACTTCGGTTGCCACCACGACAGGCACCGGTTTTGGCACCGGCAGCGGTGGTAATCCCAATCTGAAAAGTGTGAGGTCGGACAATTATGATATCTCACTTGAGCACTATTTCGGGAAAACCAGCTTCATGTCTGTAACCGGATTTTACCGGAAGATCGATGGATTCGTCCAATCGTTTTCTGCACCTGAAATCATTGATAACAAGCGGTACGATATCACCCGCCCGCGGAATACCGACAAGAGCAACCTGAAGGGAATAGAACTTTCTTACCGGCAATTTTTTGATTTCCTGCCTGTGGCCTTCAAGGGCTTCGGGATGGATACCAACTTCACCTATATCAGCGGCGAGACGGATGATCGTGCCGCCAATACCACCCGGGATCTCGCCGGGGTCTCCAAGTACAGCTACAACATCGTTGCCATTTATGAGAAGGGGCCATTCTCCGCTCGTTTGGCTTACAACTGGCGCGGAGGTTATGTCGACACTTACACCGGTCCCGGTGGCGCCCCGGCTTCAGGTCAGGACGATCTTCGGATCATTCGCGTCAAGCCCACCAGCCGGCTGGATTTCTCCGCGAGCTATAATATCAATGACCACATGACGATCACCCTCGATGCGACGAATTTGTTGAACCAGAAATTTCAGGACTATTTCGGGACCAACGCACGTCTCACCCCCCGTGATTCGCGTCTCTTCGACCAGACCATCGAGCTGGGGATGCGCTTCCAGTACTAAGCCGGACGCCCTCCACTCATTCTAACTAGAATCTCACGAGGGCATCCTGAAGTATTCGGGATGCCCTCTTTTGGTCTTCGGACTCCCGTTTTGCCAGATCCCTCTCACGGAAGGCGATGAATGGATAACCAGATTATCAGCATGATTTTTTTAATTGCGCGCACCCTGAAATATTTTGGAGCGGCCTCCGCTTGGCTCTTCGTTTTTTTTCTCGGCGGACATGCGGTCAATCCGCTCGCGACATCGCTCGCGATTGCCTCCGGTCCTTTCGATGCCGGAGCGGAATCCCTGAAACAATATCAGACGCCCGATTGGTTTCGCGACGCGAAGTTCGGCATCTGGGCGCATTGGGGGCCGCAGGCCGTGCCTCGGGCCGGTGATTGGTACGCGCGGCAGATGTATCTGCAGGGGCATCCGCAGTACGAGCATCACTTAAAAACCTACGGCCATCCGTCCCAGCACGGCTACAAGGATATCATACCGCTCTGGAAAGCGGAGAAATGGGACCCGGCCGCGTTAATGGCGCTCTACGTCAAGGCGGGCGCAAAATATTTCGTCAGCATGGGCGTGCACCACGATAATTTCGACCTATGGAACTCCAAATTCCACCGCTGGAATTCCGTGGCGATGGGCCCGCACCGCGATGTCGTTGGCGAATGGAAACAAGCCGCCGTGCAGGCGGGTTTGCGTTTTGGTGTCTCCGAGCATCTCGGGCCCAGCTACGCCTGGTTTTCTCCGAGTCACGGTTGGGACCAGTATGGCCCCACGCCCGGGATTCGCTACGATGGGGCTGATCCCGCCAATGCGGATCTCTATCATCCGGAGCATAACGAGCCGTTTAAGTGGGGCCGTTCGTGGTACGCGAGCAGCCCACAGTGGCATCAGGAATGGTTCAACCGGATCAAGGATCTCCTCGATCAGCATCATCCCGATTTTCTCTACACCGACGGCGGCATCCCGTTCGAGGAGACCGGACGCAGCCTGCTGGCGCATTTCTATAACTCGAACATCGCGGCGCACGGGGGCAAAAACGAGGCCGTCTATACGTTCAAGGATATGGGCACCGGTGAGGTCATTCCCGAAGCCGGTGTGCTGGACGTCGAACGCGGGGTGATGCCGGGGATCAGGCCCCGCCCGTGGCAGACCTGTACGTCGATCGGCGATTGGTTCTACAGTGATGGTTTCAAATATAAGACGACCACCGAAGTCGTGCACATGCTGGCCGATATCGTGAGCAAGAACGGCAACATGCTGCTCAATGTGGTGCTCTACGCCGACGGCAGCCTGCCGCCGGAACCGCGTCAGTTTCTCGACGAGATGGCCGCGTGGATGGCGGTGAATGGCGAGGCGATCCACGGCACCCGCCCATGGAAAATTTTCGGCGAAGGTCCGACCGTCGCGGCGAGCGGACATTTTAAGGAGGACACCGCTTACACGCCGCAAGACATCCGCTTCACCACAAAAGCTGGCGCGCTCTACGCCATCACGCTCGGCATGCCGGCGGGCGAAGTCCGCATCAAGTCACTCGGCCGCGACGCCAAAATCACCGACCAAGCCGTGAAGTCCGTCCGTCTGCTCGGCTCCAGCGAAAAGCTCACCTGGTCCCAGGAAGCCGCTGCCTTGGTGATCAAGCTGCCGTCTTCTCTCCCCGGCAAACACTCCGCCTCGTTCCAAATCGGATTCTAAATGCACTTCGGATTTTCCTATTTTATGCGCTGGGCTTCAGGCTTGTTCTTGCTTGCCGGTCTTGCCTCCGTGCACGCCAAACAAGTGAGCATCCATGACCCGGTCATGGCCAAGGAGGGCGACACTTTCTACCTCTTCAGCACCGGCCCGGGCATTACGTTCTACAGTTCGAAAGACATGAAGAACTGGACGCACCGTGGCCGCGTGTTTCCGGGAGAGCCGGTTTGGGCGAAAGAGGTTGCGCCGGCTTTTGACGGTCACCTCTGGGCTCCCGACATCCAGCGCCATGATGGAAAATTCTACCTTTATTATTCTGTCTCGTCATTCGGAAAAAATACCTCGGCCATCGGCTTGACGATCAATCAGACGCTCGATCCTGCTTCGCCGGATTACCAGTGGGTGGATCAAGGCATCGTGCTCCGGTCCGTGCCCCAGCGCGATCTTTGGAACGCGATCGATCCGAATCTCATCGTCGATCAACAGGGCACGCCCTGGCTGAGTTTCGGATCATTTTGGTCAGGCTTGAAACTCGTCAAGCTTGCGCCTGACGCCAAATCTCTCGCTGAACCCCAGGAATGGCACTCGATCGCGAAGCGCGAACGATCCGTGTTGGTCGATGATCTCCAGGCCGGCCCCGCTGAAATCGAAGCGCCGTTTATTTTCCACAAAGGCGATTACTATTATCTTTTCGTTTCATGGGACAAATGCTGTCGCGGCAAGGACAGCACTTACAAGATGATGGTCGGCCGCTCGAAAGAGGTGCGTGGACCCTATCTCGACAAGGAGGGGAAGGATCTCGCCGCCGGTGGGGGCACCTTGCTGCTGGCCGGCGATCAGGACTGGCCCGGCGTCGGGCACAACAGTGCCTACACTTTCGAGGGTAGGGATTATCTTATCTTTCACGCGTACGAAATGTCGGACAACGGTCTGCAAAAACTGAAAATCGCCGAGATCAAGTGGGATGCCAAACGTTGGCCCGTGATCGATCCTTCGGTTCTGCACGACTACACCAGCATCCAGACCAACTGATCGCTCCTCCCTTTACTCCGGCTCATCCCATGCAAAATCAAAAACTCACGGTCCTCGAAAAAATCGGCTTTGGTGCCGGCGATCTCTCCATCAATGTGGTGGTGTATTCGCTCTTCGCGCTGCTGCTGTTCTTCCAGACCGACGTCTTTGGTATCACCGCGGCAGATGCCGGCATGATCAGTCTCGTCGTGCGTATCCTTGATGCCGTTCTCGACATCACGATGGGCGTGGTCACCGACAAGTTTACCAGCCGGTGGGGCCGCTACCGCCAGTATCTTCTGTATTTCGCGGTGCCGTTCGGCCTCGCCGTCGCGCTGCTCTACAGCACGCCGGATTTCAGCAGCTACACGCAAAAACTCATCTGGGCCTACGTCACCTACTCATTCACTATGGTGATTTTCACCGGCGTGGTGATCCCCTATATTTCGTTGCCGGGGGTCATCACCAGCAGCCCGCAGGATCGCCTCTCGGCAAACGGCTATCGTCTTTTCCTCGCCAAAGTCGGCGGCTTCGGGCTCACCTCGGTGCCACTGCTCGTCGCTCTGTGGAGCAACGGTAACCAAGCCCGCGGCTACCAAATGGCCGGTGTGGTGATGGGCGTCGTTGCCACCGTGCTCCTCTTGTTCTGCTTTTTCACCGTGAAGGAACGCGTGCAACATGTGGTCGACCCGACGCCGCTGTGGACACAGTTCAAGCTGCTCCTGCGAAACGACCAGTGGCTCATCCTCTGCGCCGTATGTATCATCGGTACGATCGGCTACGCGATCCGCACCAGCGTGGCGGCCTACTACGCGAAGTACTTCTTGGGCGGTGACGGGAAAGTCCAGTCGCTGTTCCTGTACGCGAGCACGATTTCCCCGATCGGCGCGATCGTGGCCTCGACTTGGCTGACCAAGCGCATTTGCAAAATCCAGCTGTTCCGCTGGAGCCAGATCCTCGCGGTTGTGCTCAGCGTTGCCATGTACTTCTGTGTCAAACCCGGCGACACCGTTCTGGCCTGCATCTTCTTCTACACCGTCTTCTTCGTCGTCGATTTGCATGCCCCGATTTTCTGGTCGATCATCTCGGAATCGATCGACTACGGCGCCGCCAAAACCGGCAAACGTGTCTCGGGCCTCGCGTACGGCGGAATTTCCTTTGCTCAGAAAGTCGGCGGCGGCCTCGCCACGGCTGTCGTCGGCACCTTGCTCACCTATTGTCATTATGTGCCCAATCAGGCGCAGAGCGACAGTGCCTTGAACATGATCGCGCTCACCACTGCGGTCATCCCGGCGGTATTCAGCGGCATCATGGGATTGATCATGTTCAAGTATAAGATCACGGACAGTTACTACAAAAACATGATGAAAAACAGCGTCGCGCCCGTCATCATATCATAGGCTTGGCCCGGCGCATTGTTCTGTTGGAAAAATCAACCCACTCTCCCGTGAAACCGCTTCAGCCTCTCATTCTTCAACGCGCGGATCCCAGCATCCGCCGGCACACCGACGGTTGGTATTATTTCACCGCCTCGATCCCCGCCTACGATTGCATCGAGCTGCGCCGGGCCCGCACGATTGCTGAGCTCGCCATCGCCCCAACGGTCGTGGTCTGGCGCAAGCCGGATACAGGTCCGTTCAGCGAATTGATCTGGGCGCCCGAGCTTCATCACATTTTTGGGGCGTGGCACATCTATTTCGCGGCGGCGCCGTCACGGGCGATCAAGGACGATCTTTTCCAGCATCGCATGTACGCGATCTCCACTAAGGCGGAAAATCCACTGGAGGGAAAATGGTCCGCACCGGTCCGCATTGAGACGGGGATCGACAGCTTTTGCCTCGATGCCACAACGTTCGCGCATCGCGGGCTGACCTATTACGTCTGGGCGCAAAAAGATCCGGCGATCCGCGGTAACTCGAATCTCTACATCGCGCGCATGTCCTCGGGCACGCAGCTGATCACGCCGCCGATCCGTCTCTCGGTCCCGGAGTACGAATGGGAGATCCGCGGCTTCTGGGTCAACGAAGGCCCGTCGGTGGTCATCCGCCACGGTCGCGTGTTCATCAGCTACTCCGCCAGTGCGACCGACGAAAATTATTGCATGGGCCTGCTGCATGCCCGCGAGGACGCCAATCTGCTTGATCCCGGCAGCTGGATGAAGACGCCGCAGCCGGTGTTTCAGACGGACTACGAGCACAAGCTCTACGGTCCCGGGCATAACAGTTTCACGGTTTCGGAAGACGGGAAAACGGATCTGTTGGTGTATCACGCCCGTACTTACACCGAGATCGTGGGCGATCCGCTCTGGGACCCCAACCGCCATACCTACATCAAGCCGCTCAAGTGGGACGCGGCCGGTCTGCCGTTGTTCGGGCGGCCCTCGGGCATCGATTAGGCGGCCGTGCCGGAAATTTCCTACTAAGCCCGTATCCGGGCCTTATCAGTCCCCACCCCCCCCAAAAAACACCCCCATGAAAGAAGCTACCTCCCGTCCCTCGTTGGTTAAGGTTAGATCCATCAGCCTCGCACCCAGCGCGGGTTCGCTGTTGCGTACCGGTCGCGCATTGCTCGCGGCTGCCCTTTGTTCACTCGCGCTTGCCACCACTGCATCGGCGGCGTTTTGGAACCTCACCGGTGACCGCGTATCCCATGACCCGAGCATCATCAAGGAAGGTTCCGTCTGGTGGGTGTTCGAAACGGGCGATGGCCTGCCCATCAAGTGGTCGCCCAATGGTCTGGCTTGGAATCAAGGCACGCAGCTCTTCAACGCATCCAAATCGTGGTGGGATACCTGGGCTCCGAATCGCTCGAACAAGCTGAACACTTGGGCACCGGACGTGCACCGCTACAACGGCCGCACGTGGGTTTACTACAGCGTTTCGGAGTTTGGAAAAAGCAACTCGGCCATCGGGCTCATGTCCTGCACCAGCATCGCGGCGGGTGACTGGCGTGATGACGGTTTTGTGATCGGCTCGAAGTCCGGCACCAATGCGTACAACTGCATCGATCCCAACCTCACCTTCGATGCGGCGGGCAACCCTTGGCTCGCCTTCGGTTCTTGGTTCTCCGGCATTCACATTGTGAAACTGAACAGCAGCACGATGAAACCCACGGGCGGGATTACGAAGCTCGCGGCGCGCTCCGGCGGCATCGAGGGACCCACCATCGTTTACGCCAACGGCTTTTATTATCTCTTCGTCTCGATCGACCAGTGCTGCAACGGAGTGAACAGCACCTACAAAATCGCCTACGGCCGGGCCACGAGCATCACCGGTCCCTACGCCAGCAGGACGAATGTCGCGATGACCAGCGGTGGTTGCACGGTGTTTGATGCCGGCAACACCCAGTGGAAAGGCCCGGGTGGCCAGGATGTTTATCAGAACGGCAGCGCTTGGGTGATCGCCCGCCACTCCTACGATGCCAATGACAGTGGCATCCCCAAATTACTTATCAGTGATCTCTTCTGGAGCAGCAGCTGGCCGACCTACTGAAGCAGTCCGCGCCGATACACGCCCCGGGCGACTCGAGGGGGCAGCCCGTGGGGTAGGGCAACGTCGTCAATGATCCAAGTGGCACGGACCGCCGCAGACGCGGCGGGTCGGCGCAGCGCGGTGTGAGGTGCCGGCTTCGGCTCCGGTCACCCCTTCATGCGCGCCATTGCGGCGTGAGGGCATCCCACTGCCAAGAATGCTGTCGGATTAACGCAGCGGGTGGCCGAATTGCTGTTGAAAAGCGGCGCGCAACTTGGCGACTTCCTCGGCGGGCACGCGCGGTTGGTTGCGTATTTTGGCGAACCATTGGAGCACGGCGGTTTCGTCGCCGACCATGATGGCATGGTACGTGAGGATACTGAGCACTTGTGGATTGGCGGGTTCAACCTCCAGCGCTTGGTGCAGGAGGCGAACACCTTCGTCGATTTCGTTGAGGGAGAAATACAAGGGGGCGAGATCGAGGTAGGCTTCGGCTTCGTTCGGCCGTAGACGGATGCTTTCCCGATACTCCGCCATGGCTTCATCGTTGGCCCCGATTTTTTTCAAATTGCGCGCGCGCTGGAGATGGAGGCCGGGTGAGGTGGGACACTTCGCGAGGCCGGCCGCCAGGGTGCGCTCGGCCGCAGAATTCTCGCCGAGCTGCAGCTGGAGCGCACTGAGTTGAGCCCAGCCGTCCGAGAAATCCGGGGCGAGCTGGGTGCAGCGTTTCAAGTGTTCGATTGCCACGGGGAAATTGCCTTGGGCCACGCTCAAGGTGCCGAGTTGAAAGTGAGAGGAGACGTCTTCCGGGGCGAGCTCGAGGGCGCGTTCCAAAAGTTGCGCGGCTTTAGCCGGGTCGCCGTTGCGCGCGATAAATCCGGCGGTCAAGGCGAGTCGATAGGGATCGTAGCAGACATCCATCAGGTCATCGAGCCACGGATCGGGTGGATCACGAAAAGCGCCGGAAGCTTTTTTTGTGCCGCGGATCGCGCTGGCGCGTTCGGGTTGTCCCGTGCGTTCGTAGAGGGTGACGATCAAGTCGTAACCGAGGTCGTAATTGGTTTGCTGCACGACGGTCTCAAGCCGTTCCTGCGCCGGGACCCAGCGCTGCGCTTCGTAGTCGAGGCGGGCGAGTCCGAGGAGCGCGTAGGAATTTTTCGGATCGCGCTGAAGTACGGCGGTGTAGGTGGCGGCGGCGGCGGCGGGTTGATTGGCTTTCAACTGGCAATCGCCGAGGCGCAGTTGCGCCGGGAGAAAAGTCGGCGCGAGTTTAATGATCTGTTGCCAGAGAGTCATGGCGGGTTCGATTTCGCCGTAGCCGGCCAGAATGGTGGCCTGCAAGTGGAGCCAGCGTGGTTCCTTCGGTTCCAGCTGGGCCAGACCTTCGTAGCAGCGGAGGGCTTCGTTGAGAAAACCATTGGCATGATAGAGCCGGCTCAATTTCGCCAAGCCGGTGGTGGCGCGGAAACGCGAGTGCGCCTGCGCCTCGGCTGCGGCGATTTGCTCCGGCAAAGTTTTCGGAGCCGTGCCGAGTTCGGGGGGAGCGGGGAGGGCGGCTAGGGCGATGGTTCGCGCGGCGGATGCGTGTTGCCACCCCCAAGCGCCACCGACCGTCGCGAGAAGAACGGCGGCGAGGAGGAATAGAAAAGCAGGTTTGGCTTTCATGCGCGGGGAATTACGGCTGGGCGGTTTTGCGCCAGAGCGTGAGACGGCCCATGGAGTCATACGGCGGATAAATATAGAAACCGCCGGTCGCGAGCACGGGCTGGCCGTTACCGTCGAAATCTCCGGCGGCGAGAGTGATCTGGTCTTTCGGTCCGTTGGCGAGGATGTGCGGCTCGAAATTCATCCGGCCGTCGTTGCGAAACCACATTAAGGAAATCGCGCTGCGGTTTTTATTATTCCAGTCCGCGTAGGCGGCCACAGCCACGATATCCGTCGCGCCGTCGCCATCGAGATCGAGGCCGATGGGACTGTAGGCGCCGGGCAAATTGCCGACGCGGTGGTAACGGAACTGGCCTTCACCCATATTTTCGAGCCACTGCACGCCGTGCCACGGGCGCGGCCCCGGAGTGGAGGCCGGCCCGAAGCCATCGCCGTTTGAATAGAGAATATCGGGACGGCCATCGCGATTCAGATCGCAGACGCTGATTCCGCTGCTGCCGTAATCCTCATTGGTGGAGCCCCAGATGCGTTTGTTCGTGAAGTTGCCCCGGCCGTCATTCTGGAAATAATAAATTTCCTCCCACTGTTGCGAGAGGAGGGCGACGACATCGGGTTTTCCGTCGCCGTTGAAGTCGGCGATGCCGACATTGATGGCGCCTGATAATTCGAGCATGACGTGGCGGCGGAATTCCCAAGGGCCGGTGCGTTCCAGCCAGCTCACTTCCCCCTGATCGTAGCCAAACTGGGCGAGGACCAGATCGAGCTGTCCGTCGCCATTCATATCCGCCACGCGCACATCGGTGACGCGGGAAGTATTTTCGATTGCAATATGGGCGGTGAAATTTTGGTGGCCGTCGTTTTCGAGGATGAACACGGTGCCGATGCGGTCGTTGTTGGGGAAAACTTCGCCCATGCTCGCGACGATCAAGTCGATGTCGCCGTCGCCATCCAGATCGGCCGCCTCCACATGCACGGGCGCGCGGACGGAGGTCGCGATGGTTTTTTCCTCGAAGACGCCGCGCGAAGTCTGGCGGACCCAGACCAATTTATTTTCCCGAGCTTCGCAGCAGACAAGGTCAAGGAGGCCGTCTTTGTCCAAATCGATGGGCAAGACATGAGCGATCCACGGAGGGCCATTCACGGCGGCACCGATCTTTTGCGATTGCAGGTAGGTTAAGTCGGGTTTGGCGGCGGCGAAAGTGCTCGAGGGGGTGGCGGTTTTGTTGGTCGCGGGCTGAGCGCGACTGCAGCTGAGAGAGAAGACGAAGGCGCTGCCGAGGATGGCGGAAATTCCGAGTCGAATGCGGGCGTTGAGGTGTGGCATGGGCGTCGGTAGATCAAGGTCTCCAGTCGAGGGATGCCGGGGTAGCTTTTGACGGGCGGAAAATTATAAAGAGCCCGGCGAGAATCATGAAGAGGGAATAGAACGTGCCGCGACTGAGGCCGAGGAGCAGGGCGGGTTGACCGTTGGACAAAAGATCGGGCTCGCGAAAAACTTCACAGAAGATGCGGGCGAGCGCGTAACTGATGAGAAATTCGCCGGAGAGACGTCCGGGTTGGCGAGTAAAAACATCTGTGCGCCAGAAACGCCATTGGAGATACGCGAGTAAGACGGCGCCTTCGAGGGCGGCTTCGTACAGTTGCGAGGGGTGGCGGGGCATGATGCCGCCACCGGTTTTTTCAAAAATCATCGCCCACCGCACCACGCTGATTTTCCCCCAGAGTTCGCCGTTGATGAAGTTGGCCAGGCGGCCGAAGAACAAGCCGAGCGGTGCCACCGTAACGACGAGATCGGCGATATGAAAGAAAGGCACCCGATGCCGGCGGGCGAAAATCCAAATCGCTATGATCACTCCCAGAAAACCACCGTGGCTGGCCATGCCGCCTTCCCAGACGCGGAACAAATCCAGTGGCTTGGTGAGGAGCGTACCCGGCTGATATAACAAAAAATAACCCAGGCGTCCGCCGATCACCACTCCGGCGACCATATAAGTCATGAGGTCGCTGATCGTATTAAAGCCGAAGGGCGAACGTTGGGCTCGAAAATAGCGGTGGAGCAAGACCACGGCGCCAACGAAGCCGAGCAGGTAGGCCAGTCCGTAGTAGCGGATCCCGATGTTCTCGGTGAACTGGATGAGAAAAGGGTGCGGGGTATGAACCCAGAAGGCGAGGAGCGGCAGACCAATCATGACGTCAAGTAGGTGGAAACCGAGGGGTTGAACACAATCCCAATTCAGCCGGGTGCGAAATAGGGGAACGGCTTTGTGTGCAAAGTAGCGCAGGCTTCCAGCCTGCATCATCCGTCGGCAGGCAGGATGCCTGCGCTACGGCCAAGTCCATTATGCTCGAGAAAGAGATAATGGAGCAGTACTGATATTCCTCGGTTTCGCGCACACTCTTTCCTTGCCGGAGTGGGGGACGCTACTCTTAGTTAAACGCATGAGTGCCATCAAAACCACCCCCCTGAATGCTTTTCATCGTCAGCATGGCGGGCGCATGGTGGACTTCGCGGGCTGGGACATGCCCGTGCAGTACCGGAGTATCCTCGAAGAGCACAAAGCGGTGCGTCAGCGCGCTGGTTTGTTTGACGTGAGCCATATGGGTGAGGCCGATGTGAAGGGTCAGGATGCCCTGAAATTCCTCCAACACCTGGTCACCAACGATTGCAGCAAACTTTTTCCGGGTCGCATTCTCTACACGGTGATGTGTTACCCGAATGGTGGCGTGGTGGACGATTTGCTCGTCTACATGCGCGCCACGGGTGACTATTTTCTCTGCATCAACGCCGGTAACATCGACAAGGACATCGCGTGGATTCAGGACCAAGCCAAGGGCTTCAACTGCACCGTGGTGGATCGCTCGCCGGATTACGCGCAACTCGCCATTCAGGGTCCACGCGCTCTTGAAATCGTCCAGTCGCTGACCAAGACCGGCCTCGGCGACATTAAATACTACCATTTTGCCGAGGGCGAAGTGGCCGGTGTGAAATGTATCATCAGCCGTACCGGTTACACGGGCGAGGATGGCTTTGAACTTTATTGTCCGACCACCGATGGCGTGCGACTGGCCGAAGCGGTCATGGCTGCCGGCGTGCCGTTGGGTTTGGAGCTAACCGGGCTGGGCGCCCGCGATAGCTTGCGGCTTGAGGCAGGGTTTCCGCTCTACGGCCACGAGATCACCGACCAGATCAACCCCATTGCCGCCGGCTTGGGTTGGGTAGTGAAGTTCGACAAAGGTCCCTTCATCGGCTCCGACGTGCTCCAAGCCGAAAAACAACGTGGTCCGGCCAAGAAGATCGTGTTCTTCAAGACCGGTGATCGCCGCATCGTCCGCGCCGGCGCGCCGGTATTAAATAACAGCGGGACTGAAGTCGGGCAGGTGGTTTCTGGGACGCTGTCACCGATTCTTAACGAAGCCATCGGTTCGGCCTTAGTCGATGCCGCTGCGGCCCAAGAGCTGCTTTCAGTGGATATTCGAGGGGCGAAACTGAATTTGCACCTCGTCAAACCACCCTTCGTGACCTTAAAAAAAATCTAATTTGAAACGGTCGAAGCGAGTTTACGCCGCGACCAACCGATCCGCCCTTCTTCCATGAGCAACATTCCTTCCGATCTTAAATACGCCAAGTCCCACGAGTGGCTGAAAGTCGCCGCCGATGGCACCGCCTACGTCGGTATCACTGATTACGCCCAAAATAGTTTGGGCGACATCACCTTCGTCCAGCTCCCCAAGGTCGGCGCCGTCTTGAAAGCCGGCGAGACTTTTGGTGTCGTTGAGTCCGTGAAGGCCGCGTCGGATGTCTACGCCCCGGTGGCCGGCACCGTGCTCGAAGTGAACAAAGCGCTCGATGCCAATCCCGAGATCGTGAACCAAGCATTCTACACCGAGGGCTGGATGCTCAAGCTGAAGCTCGCGAATCCCGCTGACGCCGGAGCGCTGCTCTCGCCGGAAGATTACGGCAAAGTGATCGGGTGACCGCGTATATGCGCCATGCGCCACGCGGTTGAATTATGGCACGTGGGCGTTGTCTCGTGGGCTGTGGCCGAGGCGGGGATACGCAAGCAGCTCGGATTGTGATGATGAAAGTCGTCCTCGCTCCAGAGGCCAAAGCGGATGTGGCCCGGGAGGTGGAGTGGCATCGCGAGCGGAGCGTTCGTGCGGCTGAGAACTTTCTTCTCGCTGTGAGTGTCGCTGGCGCGCGCCCGCAATTGAGTCGCAACCAACTGCCCAAGCCGTGGTGGACACCGACACCGGAACTCGGCGGGCCTTGCTCCGTAAGTTTCCTCATCGAATTCTATACCTCATCAATGAGGGGAAGGCCGTGGTTATCGCAGTGGTGCATAAACGCCGTGATGATCCTGTTTGGCGCGAGCGGCTGGTATATAAATAGGCCACTCACTCCCGCTGGAACCACTATTCTCTGTTGCACGGCTCAAGCTCGCTCCCCGGATTATTCCGACCCGATTGTCACTTGCGCCGCAGGAGTTCTTGGCAAGACTGCGGGTGCGTATGTCTCCTTTGTTTCTACCCCGTGGGTTGCTCGCTGTTGCCTTGTTTGGCTTGGCTGTGACCGCTTGTCGCAAATCCGATCAGACTGCTGCGGCGAATAGTGCAGGCACCGCTGTTTCCAAGCAGCCGGTGGAGGTTGTGGCAATCGCGCGCCGCGATTTGACCGAGACGTTAACTTTGGTCGGCTCGCTCGCCGCCAATGAGTCGGCGGAAATCCGGCCCGAAGCGTCGGGCTTAGTTCGTACCGTATCCTTTATTGAAGGCGAACGCGTGGTTGCCGGACAGGTGCTCGTGAAGATCGATGATGGGGAAATTCGCGCGCAGCTCGCCCAAGCGGTGGCCCGCCACCGCCTCGCGGAACTCAATCTCAAGCGCAGCGAAAATCTCAGTGAAGCGCGCTCGATGTCTCAGGCCGAAGCGGATCGTTTCTCCTCGGAGTTTGCTGCGGCAGAGGCTGAACTGGCTTTGCTGAAAGTGCGGCTCGCGCGGACCGAGGTAAAGGCGCCGTTCGATGGCATGGTGGGTTCGCGATCCATCTCCCCGGGCGATTACGTGACGGCGCTGACCGTCATCACGAAACTGAACGACCTCAGCCGGATGAAAATCGATTTTCAAGTACCGGAGCGTTTCGCGGCGAAGGTGCGGCCGGGCACCGCCTTTACGGTTCGCTCGCAAGCGTTGGCGAGTGATCAGACGCTGGCCGGAGAAGTTTATTTTGTCTCTTCAGTGATTGATCGCGCCACGCGGTCGAGTGAGGTGAAAGGATTTCTCACGATGGATTCCGCCGGCTTGAAACCGGGCATGTTTGCCAATGTCGATCTGGTGCTCGAGGTGCGTCGTGGAGTGCTCACGGTGCCGGAGGGCGCCATCCTAACCACCGTCACCGGGGCCCAAGTCGTGGCGGTGAAAGAGGAGGGCGGAGAGGCGACCGCCGAGTTTATTCCCGTGCGCACCGGCCTCCGGGCGAAAGGCTACGTCGAGATCGCCCCGTTGACCGGGGTCTTGGATGAGCAACGCCGGATCGTCGCATCCGGCGTCGGCGCGTTGATTTTGTTTCCGGGGGCGAAGCTCGAGGCGCGTCCTTTCACGGGTGAATTTCATTCGGGCCAGTAAGCCATGATTCTCTCCGATATTTCCATTCGCCGCCCCGTGGTGTGTTTGGTGGCTTCCATTCTGATTCTATTGGTGGGCCTGCTGTCCTTCAACCGACTCGCGGTACGCGAGTATCCGAATATTGATTCCCCGATCATCTCCGTACAGACGTCCTATCCGGGCGCTTCGGCCGAAGTGGTGGAAACTAAAATCACGGAACCGCTGGAAAAGGAAATTTCCTCTATTGATGGCATTCGCGTGATTCGCTCCGTCTCCCGCGAACAACAGTCGGAAATCAACGTCGAGTTCACCCTGAAGCGTAACGTGGATGAAGCGGCCAACGATGTGCGTGATCGCGTGAGTCGCGTGCGCAGCCGGTTGCCCGATCAAGTGCGCGAGCCACAAATTACCAAGACGGAAGCCGACGCCAGTCCGATCCTGACTTTCGCCCTTAACTCTGATCGCTACTCACGGCAGGAGCTCTACGACATGGCGGACCGCTTTGCCGTGCAACGCATCCAAACTGTTCCCGGGGTCGGCGCCGTGCTGATCCGCGGTCCGCGTTTTGCGATGCGACTGTGGATCGATACGGATCGGCTGGCGGCTTACGATCTCACGGTGGCGGATGTGGAGCGTGCCCTGCGCCAGCAGAACGTGGAAATTCCCGGCGGACGCATCGAGTCGGTCTCGCGGGAATTCACCGTGCGGACGCAGGGTAATCTCACGGAGGCGTCGGAGTTTTCCAATGTGATCCTCGCGGTGCGCGACGGCTACCAGGTGAAGTTTTCCGATGTGGGCCGCGTCGAGCTCGGCTCCAATGATTATCGCGGGGAAAGTTTTTTTCGCGGCAAACCCACCGTAGGAATCCAGGTGCTCCGCCAATCGCAGGCCAATTTGCTCGATCTGGCTAATGGCGTGAAAGCGCTCATGCCGGCCATCAAAGCCGATCTGCCGGAGGGCGTGAACTTCGATGTCGGATTCGATAGCTCGGTGTTCGTTGATCGCTCGGTGCGCGAAGTCTACAAGACGCTTTGGGAAGCCTCGGCGCTTGTGATCCTGATGATTTTTTTGTTTCTGCGCGATTGGCGGGCGACCTTGATTCCGCTTCTGGCCATTCCCGTATCGATTGTGGGCTCATTCGCGGTGATGAGCTGGATGGGATTTTCGCTCAACGTGCTGACGCTGCTCGCGCTGGTGCTGGCCGTCGGTCTCGTGGTGGACGATGCGATCGTGATGCTGGAGAATATCTACCGCCGTATTGAGCAGGGTGAACCACCGATCCAAGCTGCGGTGCGGGGCGCACGGCAGGTGGCGTTCGCGGTCATCGCGACGACGCTCACGTTGGCGGCCGTTTTTCTGCCGGTGGCTTTTCAATCCGGCCAGACGGGCCGATTGTTTTTTGAGTTCGGGGTCACGCTGGCGATTTCCGTGCTGGTCTCGGCCTTCGTCGCGCTGACGCTGACGCCGATGCTGAGTTCCCGGTTGCTCAAGGCGAAGATCGTGAAAGGGGAGGCGCAACATGGCTGGTTCTATAACCGAACCGAACCATTCTTCGCGTGGCTAAATCGTACTTATGCCGCTTGGCTCACTGCGGCGTTGCGTCACCAATGGCTCGTGCTCGGCGGTTGTCTGGGGGTGGCGGCGCTCGGCCCCTGGCTCTACAGCCAATTGCAACGGGAGCTCACGCCCTTGGAAGATCGCGGTTTTCTGACGGCCCAGTTCATCGCGCCGGTTGGCTCCACCCCGCAATATGCGCACCACTATTCCAGCCAGATGGAGCGGACGATTTTGGCCATACCGGAAATGGATCGCACCTTCCGGCGCAGTGGGGATGGCAACCGGGCGTTCATCTTTGCCACGCTTAAGCCGTGGGAACAACGCGAACGGAAGACGCAGGATATCATCGCCGAGCTGCGGCAAAAATTTGCTCAGGAAATCACCGGCGGCCAGGCCTTCCCGGTCGCAGTACGACCCTTTGGCCAGCGCGGTGGTGGCGCCGGCATTCAACTCGTGTTGCAAGGTTCGGACTTTTCCCAGTTGCAGAAACTGGGTGAACAAATGCTGACGACGATGCGCGAGAGCGGATTGTTTTTTCAACCCCGACTGGATCCGTCGCCCACGAAACCCCAGCTCGATGTGCGCATCGACCGGGCTCGCGCCGCCGACCTGAATGTTTCCATCTCCGATGTCGCCACAACCCTGGAGAGTTTGTTCGGCGGCAAACGGGTCACGACCTTTCTGCGCGGCAGCCAGGAATACGATGTCATCGTGCAGGTGGCCGATGAGGATCGGACCACGCCGGCGGACCTGAGTCGCGTGTACGTGAAATCGTCCGCGGGTAAATTGATTCAGCTCACCAATCTCGTCACGACCAATGAAAATGTGGTGCCGGAAAATTATCCGCACTTTGCCCGGTTGCGCTCGGTGACGGTTTCGGCGCAGTTGGGCGGAGGGATCACCATTGGCGACGGCGTGGATTTTCTGCGCCGCCAGGCCGATGCGATTTTGCCGGCTGGCTATACTTACGCGTGGGATGGCGAGACGCGGGAATACGTGGAGAGCTCCAGCGATACTTGGATGCTTTTCGTCCTCGCGCTGGTGTTCACCTTTTTGATTTTGGCGGCGCAGTTTGAGTCCTGGATCCATCCGATCACGATCTTCACCGGTATCGTGCTGGCGCTCGCCGGGGGCGTGATCGTGCTTTATTGCACGCGCTTCTGGGGACCGGCAATGACGGACAATCTCTATTCGCGCTTTGGTCTGATTATGCTGATCGGCTTGGTGGCGAAGAACGGCATCTTGATCGTGGAATTTGCGAACCAGCTCCAAGTTGACGAAGGCATGGACGGCGCGCGCGCGG
>JANYCF010000378.1 GCA_025360455.1 Opitutaceae bacterium
AAGGGCTGAAGGACTGAAAAGCTGAAGGGCTGATGGAGGCAGGGTCTTTAAGGGAGGGCGCGACCGCTGGGCGCGCCGTTTGTTGGTGGCATTGTTTGTTATTCGCGGCGGGCCCAGCGGTCTCGCCCTCCCTAGGTTTAGAATTTCACGGTGAATTGCGCGTAGCCGAAGGTAGCGTTGTCGCCGCGACCGAGCGTGGCGCCGATTTTGCGGGCGGCAGGAAGATAATCACCGGTCTTGAAGGCACTGTAGCCGAGAAGAATTTCGTACGGCGGGCTGGGTGACCAGGTCCACGTGGCGTCAAATTCCTGGCCGATGTCCGAGGGCAGAGTGGCGCGGATGCCGGCCGCCGGTGCGGCCACGCTGGTAATGGCGTTGGCGCGATACCAGAGATCCTGCGTGGTTTGCAGGGACATGAAGTGGTAGTCGAGCCGCAGAATGGATTTCTTCAGGGAGGAATCGAGATCGGCGAGCGGCTTGAGCCGCAGCGTGAAATCAAGGTCGCGCATGTTCTTCCAAGCGAGTACATCCATATATCCGTAGAATTTATGATTCGTGGGGAAAAGATTCAGGAACGCATCGTTGTTGGTGTCGGTGGGGTTTTTGTCGCCACTGGCCACATTGTATTCCACGGCGAGGCGTGGAAAATATTTGCAGCGCTCCCAACCACGACCGAGCTCGGCGTGAAAAGCATAGGCTTGGTGGTCGTACCAGTTGGGGACCACGACGACGGCATTCGTGAGTCCGGGGCGGGACTTGCCCCATTGATAAGCCGCCTCGATGATGTAATCAAAACCGTAGAGTGGTGCGGTGGAAATGGACTGGGCGCGGAATCCTGCGGTCCAGATTTTCTCTGGAATATCATATGGCGCTACGCCGGTGGGTCCGGTGGTGAGATTGTTCGGGCGATAGAAGGGGCCGTTCTGGGTTTTGCCGCGATAGAGCAGGTAAGCGTCGGTCTTTTGATTTTTAATCAAACCGGAATTTTGCGCGTAGATGCCGGCAAAGAGATCATGCGAGTCGGAGTGATCGAAGACAAAATCATTTTTGTCGTTTTGATTGCGTCCTTGGATGGTGACGACATGGGCGGCGAAGAAATCCACCGTGGTTTTCGCGCTCGCGGCATTGTAGACAACTTTCACCGCATCGAAGGTGCGGGCAAAATTATTCCACTCGAAACCGCCGATCAGACGTTCGTCGCCGTAGGCCAGCACTTGGCGGCCCACTCGGGCGTAGACTGCATCATCACGCGGGTCACCGATATCGGCGTAGAGTTGACGGATATCGGCTGGATCGTTGCCTTCGGCCGCATTGACGAAAGGCACATTGAGACGTTTGGAGTCGAATTCGCGGGAGTCTTGCAGCTGGCCGTAGAGCGCAAATTTCGGAGTGAAGGTGTATTTCGCTCCAACGCGCAGACGGGTCAGCGTGAAAGCGTCGTCGTTGATCGTGTTGGTGAGCGAGTTGAAATCGAAGGTGTTGCTGCGGGATTCCACGCGCACGCGGGCGTTGAAATCGAGCAGGAGTTTGCCGCTATCGAAGGTGAGCGGATCGCCGAAGACGTAGGCCTGCGCCGGCGTGGCAGCGGCTGCAGCGAGGCCTAAGGCCAGAGCGGCGAGAGGACGTTTGTAGTTTAACAGACTACAAACACTCCGGATGAGTGAGGCGAGGCGGTTGGTGGGTCGGGAGGTCATGGCAGTGGAGGGAGGGAAGTTGGATCCAGGGTTTGGGTTCTTGGGTCTGGGTGGGAAATTTGGTTTTTGTGAATGGGCGTTTTTTGTGAGTTCGCCTGCTGGTGATTTCAGGTGGTGGCGCGGAGTTTGGCTTCGGCCATGCTCATGAGGCGGTCGAGCACGAAGCCGATGAGGCCGATGCTGATCACGCACATGACAATGTGCTTATAATTAAGGGCGTTGTATTCCTGCCAGAGGAAGCCGCCGAGGCCGGGCGCGCCGGTGAGCATTTCCACGGCGACAATCACGAGCCAAGCGAGGCCGAGGCTGAGCCGGAAACCGGTGAACATGTACGGCAGCGTGGAGGGAATGACGATTTTCCAGAGCATCTGGAAGCGCGAGAGTTTCAGGACGCGGCCGACGTTGAGATAATCCTGCGGCACGGCGCGGACGCCTTGGGCGGTGTTGAGGACGGTCGGCCACATCGAGCAGAACGCGATGGTGAACAACCCCGCGCCGTCGAGTCCTTTGAAAAGGCCGAGGCCGATGGGAAACCAAGCCAGCGGCGAGATGGGTCGCAGGATCTGGATGATCGGATCGAAGGCTTTGGTGAAAAGTTTCGATGAGCCCAGCAAGAGGCCGATCGGTACGCCGAGCAGCAGACCGAGGCCGTAGCCTTGGCCGACCAGATACAGCGATTTCCAAGTGAAGCGCAAAATTCCTTGATCCTGTTCACCGCGGTAGGAGAGCGGGGAAGTGATGTAGGATTTGCTGTTTTGCCAGGTCTCGGCCGGTCCGGGGAAGTAATTGCTGTCGTCCTTCGACTTGTCGTGCACGGAGTACAGATGCCACGCGAACAGGAATATCCCGATCGTGAGCAACGGCAGAATCAGTCCGTCGTATTTAAATGATTTCATGTGGTGTGGGCGGGAAGCGGACGTTTGATGGGTCAGTGGCCGCTTATTTGTAGGAGCCTGTTTACAGGCGATTCGGAGCGTGGCGGGTCAGCGGAGGTTTTTTGTCGCCGGCAAGCAGGCTCCTACAAGTTGGGAGCTGGGTGCGGCGCTCAGCCTTTGAGGGAGTTGATGGCAAAACTCTTGGCGTAGGCTTCGAGATCGCCGGACGGATCGAACGTCGTGCCGTCGAAGAATTTTTGCGGTGAGTTGTCGATCATCCGGTCGGTGACGCCGATCTCGGCCATGGCCTCGGTGTAGAGGTCGGGCCGGCAGACTTGGTCGATGGCCGAATAATCAGGCGCGCCTTCCACCATGCCCCAGCGGCGGAATTGGGTGAGCCACCATTTGCCAAACTTCGGTTGCGGGAAATTGCAGTTCCGCTTGCTGAAGTGCATGTAATTTTCATCCTGTTTCTTGCGGCCATCACCGTAATCATAATCACCGAGCAATCGGCCGAGGATGATTTCCTTCGGGCAATTGATATAGGAAGGTTGCGAGACGATATCGCATTGCTCGGAACGGTTGTTCAGATCGTCGAGCCAGACGCTGGCGTCGTGCAGGCCCTTCAGCACAGCTTTCACCGTCTTCGGGTTTTTCTCGGCGAATTCGGCCGTGAAGGCGCAGACTTTTTCCGGGTGATCTTTCCACATGTCCTGTGTGGTGAGGGCGGTGTAGCCGATGCCATCGTCGATGGCGCGGGCGTTCCACGGTTCGCCGACACAGAAACCATCCATCTTACCGACGCGCATGTTGGAAACCATTTGTGGGGGTGGGATGGTGACGAGATTCACATCGGCTCCGCCGCCGGCGGCATCGCCGGGATGAATGCCACCGCTGGCCAGCCAGTAGCGCATCCACATGGCGTGGGTGCCGGGCGGAAAAGTTTGCGCGAAGGTGAGCGGCTTGCCGGCGGCTTTGGCAGCATCGACAAAGGGTTTCAGTGCGGCGGCATCAGCGCCGACTTTGCCGCGGAAAGATTTTTTCAACGAGATGGCCTGGCCGTTGCGATTCAGCATCCACGGATAGATCATCGGTTTTTTCGGTGAACCGAGCAGACCCATACTGGAAGCGTAGGGCATGCCGATGAGCATGTGCGTCGCTTGGTTGTCGCCGGTGGAGAGTCGGTCGCGGATGACGGCCCAGCTGGCTTCCTTCGAGATTTTCGAACGGATGCCGTATTTGGCGAAGAAACCTTTTTCGTGCGCGACAACGATGGGCGAGCAGTCCGTGAGGGCGATGATGCCGAATTTCACGTCGGGATGTTCCGGTGCCTCGGAGGCGCTGACCACCGTGGCCGCGCGGCTCTTCTGCCCAAGGGCGGCGAAGAGGGCGGCGGTGCCGCCGAGCAGCGCTCCCTTCCGAAGGAAGTCGCGGCGATTAAGAGAGGCAGGGCTCAATGGGCTTGAGGCTGTTGGCGTGGGTCGGGTTTTCATGGATAGGCTCGGATTTGGTGGAGGTAGCCGCGTGATAGAGATCGGCGCGGAAAAGACGGGTGGTAAGATCGGCGATGGGCAGCGGGCTCGGGAGCAGACCGGCGGCGCTCAGCTCGAATTGGATGGCGGCTGCGGCTGCGGGAGTGGGTACGTTGGCCCCACCGCGGGAGAAAATATGAAAATCCGAGACTTTCTCGATGTGGCCGATGCCATCATCGAAGCGGCCCGTGAGGGCGGGACGGATAGTGTGAACGGAAACATCCAGGTAGCGCGGCTCGGCCAGCCATTCGATCAGTTGCAGACGGTTCACCGGGACATCGCACCAAGCGCAGGCGTCGTTGAGCGCATTGACGAGGGCGAAGTGTTCGCCGGCGCGATCACGCGCAAAATCAGCGCGGACCATCAGGACTTTTTCCACATGGCCGGGCGACAGGCGCGCGCTCCAGGTGGGGCACCAGCCTTGGCCGGCTTGCACGGCGACGGTGCCCCAAGGTTCGCCGGCGCAGAAGCCGTCGATGGCCCCCGCCGCGAGATTGCGAAACATTTGGGCCGGTGGCACGACGACGATGCAGACATCTTTTTCCGGATTCAACCCGGCGGCGAGCAACCATTGCCGGAGTTGCATATGGTGGGAGGAGAAAAGATGGACGATGCCCAAAGTGAGTCGGGCGGTGCCGTGGCGCCGGAGTGCCTCGGCGCGGAAAGTAACGGGATCGCGGACTCCTGCCGCATGTAAGCGCGAGGAAAGCGTGATGGCATTGCCGTGCAGATTGAGCACGAGCGCGGTGAGGACATCGCATTGCGAACCGCCGAGGCCGAGTTGGGCGGCCCAGAGGAGGGGAGCGGGAGCTTGCGCGGCGTCGAGTTCGCCAAAAGTGACTTTGTCGCGGACGGTGGCCCAGCCGATCTCCCGGCGCAGTTCGACTTCCAGGCCGTAGCGTCGAAATAATCCCAACTCCTGCGCGGCGATCAAAGGCGCCGCATCGGTCAGCGCGGCAAAGCCCAAGCGGAGCGCGCGGCTGCTGCGGCGAGGGCTGGAAGAGTGAATGGAGGCTGGCATGTCATATAAATAAGCCGCCGCCATGCCAGCCGTGATGAATGGCCCGCTAATTGCTACTCAATGAATTCATTCAAAACATGAAAAGCATTCATCCATGAGCGGCACACTCGATACCAGACAGTTGCTGGCTTTCGCGGCGTTGGCCCGGCGTCAGAGTTTCACTTTGGCGGCGAAAGATATCCATTTAACCCAAAGTGCGGTGAGCCATGCCATCCGCGGGCTCGAGGATGAGTTGGGCTGCAAGTTATTCGATCGCACGGGTCGAATCGCCAAGCTGACCCAGGCCGGCGAACAATTTTCTCATCACGTGGAAATTATTTTGCGGGAAATGGAGACGGCCCGCGCCAGTCTCGAAGCGATGACGCGCTGGGGCCACGGCCGCCTGCGCGTGAGTGCCAGTACCACGGCATGCCAATATATACTACCGTCCGTGTTGCGCGAATTCCGGCAAAGTTTCCCGCAATGTGTGATCACGATAGAGCCGGGTGATTATGACCGGCAGTTGGAACTGCTCCGGAGCAACACCGTCGATCTCGCGATCATGATCGAGCCCGAGAAGGAGCGCGATATCGAGTTTCAACCGTTGTTCGAGGACGAGCTGCGCATGCTCGTCTCGTCGGCGCATGCGTGGGCGCGCCTGGGCCATGTGCCGCGCAACGGACTCGCGAAGGAAACGCTCGTCCACTATAATAAATCCAGTTTCACGTTCCGACTCGTCAGCGATTTCTTGCGCGAGGAAGATTGTCCGCCGGCCCAAGTGATCGAATTGGGCAGCATGGACGCGATCAAGGAGCTGGTGAAGATTGGCCTCGGCGTGGGCGTGCTCGCGCCGTGGGTCGCGCGGGCGGAAATCGAGAGTGGTTCGCTGGTTGATTTGCCCATTGGTCGGCGGCATTTGCGCCGTCGCTGGTGCGTGGCCTACTTGAAAAACCGCAAGCTCCAGCTGGGCGAAGAAACTTTTGTCGGACTCTGCCAGACGGTCACGCGCGATATTGTGGCGATCAACCGCCCGGAAAAGTCCGAAGCAAAGGCGCTGAAAAGCTGAACAGGAGTTTCGCATATAATGAAGGGTGGAACGCGGCCTCCGGACGCGTTTTTCGGTCGCGCGTGTAGCAAACCCGTCCAGAGGCCGGGTTCCACCTGAAACAAGACCGTTTAAAGCCCCTTTGCACGACGGGCTTGCCTGCCGGCATCCTTCCGCCAACGCTGATCCCGTGCCCAACTCCTTCGGCAAACTTTTCACTATCTCCACTTGGGGCGAAAGCCACGGCCCGAGCGTGGGCGTCGTCATTGATGGCTGCCCGCCGTTGCTGTCCCTGACTCAAACGGAGGTACAGGCGGAGCTTGATCGCCGTCGCCCCGGTCAAAGCGATATTTCCACGCCGCGCAAAGAAGCGGACACCGTGGAATTTCTCTCCGGTCTTTTTGAAGGCACCACCACGGGACAACCCCTGGCGATGCTGGTGCGCAATGCCGACGCCCGTTCGGAAGCTTACGATGAGATGCGCGAAAAATTTCGCCCGTCGCACGCTGATTTCACTTACCAGACCAAGTTCGGCGTGCGGGATCATCGCGGGGGTGGCCGCTCCTCGGCCCGCGAGACAATCGGTCGCGTTGCCGCTGGCGCCGTGGCTAAAAAGATTTTGCAGCTGGCGCACGACATCGAGATCCGCGCTTTCGTGACGCACATTCATCAAATCGCGGCGCCCTCGATTACTCGTTTTCCCACGCTCGCTGAAGTCGAGGCCACGGCCGTGCGTTGTCCGCATCCCGCCACGGCGGCGAAGATGATCGAGCGCATCAAGGAAGTTCGCGCCGAGGGCGATTCCGTAGGCGGCATTATCGAATGTCGCATCCGTCGCGTGCCGGCTGGCTGGGGTGAACCGGTGTTTGACCGGCTGGAGGCTGACTTGGCCAAGGCGATGCTCTCCTTGCCCGCCACGAAAGCATTCGAGATCGGCAGCGGTTTCACCGGTACGATGCTGAAAGGTTCGCAGCACAACGACGCCTTCGTCGCCAAACGCGGCAAAGTTCACACTGCCACAAATAATTCCGGTGGCGTGCAGGGCGGCATCAGCAATGGGCAGGAAATTATTTTCCGCGTCGGTTTCAAACCCACCGCCACGATCATGCAAATGCAGGACACCGTGGATTTGCAGGGTAAAGCCACGCAGTTGAAAGGCCGGGGCCGGCATGATCCGTGCGTGGTGCCCCGCGCGGTCGTGATCGTTGAAGCCATGGCGGCGCTCGTTTTGGTGGATCACTGCATGCGCCAGGCGGCGCAGAACAATACCTTTAAGTTTTAGCTATAGGCGGAGCGATATGCTCCGATTACTATTAACGTAAATTGTCTGCCAAAGTCCGTTTGTCTTTTCCTCCGATAGTCTCTCACTGACACCCATGGCCACCGTTCCTTTAGTCTATTTCATCCTTGGCACACCCGGCTCCGGTCGGCGCGAAATTGTCCGTGATTTGATTGAGAATGGGTTAGCCCCCGAAGATAAAGTGCTCGTGCTTTTGGCCCAAAGTGAAGCCGCCGAGCCGGCCGAGGAAAAACTGGCGCTTCGCCCCGGGACCGAGATCCGCCGGGCCACTTGGACCACCACGGTCCTGCCCGAGTTGAAGCTGCCGGAAGGTGGCACGGTCTTTTTTTTGGCGGATTCGCACCTCGATCCGATTACGCAGATTGAGTCATTGAAGCCTTGGCTCGTGCAACACGGTGCGGAACTGGCGCGTGTCATCACGGTGGTCGATTGTCATTTCGCGGAGCAACACACCGCGCTCCGGCATTGGTACGAAGCCAGTATCCATTTTTCGGATGTGGTGATCCTCACGAAGCGCGACGGCGTGGCCAACAAGTGGGTGAGTGATTTTCTCGGGCATTATCACGACCTGTGTTCGCCGTCGTTGTTTATCCAGCTGAAGAAAGGCGGGCTGCCGAATCCTGCGCTCGTGCTCGATCCGCTGCCGCGCCGGTTCTCGCAATATTTCGACGAAGAAGAGGATTTGTCCGGTATCGAGATTGAGACGGACGACGAAGACGGCTTGGAGGAAGGAGAGGAAGATGACGGTGTGGTGAAGCCTGAAGCCTACTTCGAGCGCCTCCGTAGCGGCCACCGCGTCAAGCCGCTGCCCGACCTCAAAGACTATTTGCCGAAGAAGTGAGGGGTGCGGGTGATCCTGCTTCGCCAAGGCTACGCACGACGGCCCGAAGCTTGCGTGTAATCGTTCGGCACGCGGGTAGCGATGTTTCAATCCGCGGCCCCGCTCGTGAGAGCGGGGCGATAGCCTACGCGGATCAAATACGCATTCACCGCGGCGTTTCAATCCGCGCCCCGCTCGTGAGAGCGGGGCGATGCGCGTTTCCCCACATCACCGTTCCAACACCCAGGTTTCAATCCGCGCCCCGCTCGTGAGAGCGGGGCGATGACAGAATTTGAGCCTC
>JANYCF010000403.1 GCA_025360455.1 Opitutaceae bacterium
GGAACGTTGTCCCAACCCAGCAGCAATTGCCGGGCGCGGAAATGGCCGGCTGGCCGGACCCAGTCCTGCAGGATGCCGCCAATGAGCCGGGTCAACGTGGTATTAAGCATCGGGATTCGTCCCCGCAGCAGCAGGCAAAGATTGATGGCCTCGGCGCAGTCGTAGAGTTCGCGTTTGTAGACGGTCAGCCGCGGGGCTTTGGAGAAAGGTTTCGGCAGGCCGTCAGCCTCGAAAAGATTTTTCACGTAATAGTCGGCTCCGCGTTGCAAAGCCTCCAGGCACTTGGCGTGGCCGGTGATCGAGTGCACTTTGGCGAGGGCCTTCATTACAAAACAGGTGTGAAAGTGATCGACGAAATCGCGCACTCCGTCCACGGCGTAGTACCAGGAACCATCGGCGTTCTGGGCATCGAGGACAAACTGGAGATTGCGATCAGCCGCTTCTCGGTAGTCCTTGTTTCCTAGGGCCTGTGAAGCACTGGTGAGGAGGAAGGAACGATAAGCTGCGGCGTTAATGACTCCTCCGTCAACATCAGCCGGATGGTAGCCGCTGCTGCTCGCAGTGGCGGATGTTGGAATCGCCTTGATCTCGAAGAAGGCATGGCGGGCAATTGACTCCAGCACCGCTTTCCATTCGTCACGTGGCGCGAGTTGATGGACCTGCAAAAAGGCCTCAAACACGTAGGGTAAGGTCGTGATGAAGGGCGTATCGCGGGCAATGACGCCATTGCGGGTGACCCAATCAAAGGGATAGCCCCAACAATATTCTTTGGATTGGGGGGAGCGGCTCTGGCGAAGCTCTTCGAGGAAATGAATCGCGCGCTGCAGGTAGGCGGGATCTGACGTGGTTTCGTACAGGTAAGCATAGCCCATCGCGTAATGGGCATCGGCTATGGGGAAACGCATGCGCTCGTGAAAGAGCCGTCGGGCAGATGGGAGAAACGCCTCGGAAAAAATCATGGGCGCGACGGCCAGCAGACCCAGTTTCGGGTGGGTGTAATACATCGCTTTCGCTCGGCGGCCGACCGAGCCTGCGAAATAGGATTGGTGATCCCATGAGGTCTCCCCGTAGCCATCCAACCAATGCACGAATTTTTTCAACGCAGTTGTGACTGCGGGAGTGAGGGCGGAAGGGGCGGAGGCGGGGGAAGGCATGGATCTAGGGTCTGGGGTTGAGGCTCTAGCTTGCCTATTTCATACTCAAGCAAAGAAAATTATTGATCCTATTTCCGACAGTACGACCGATCCATTTAACCACGGACTTCACGGAGGGAGGGCGGAGGACTGAAGGCGGAAGACGGAGTCCAGTAGTCAGTCGTTTGTGATTTTTTATAGGCTGTCCGTAGTCTTGTTAGTCGGTCATCCGTCATCTGTCTTCAATCTGCTGCATCTAGGTTTCGGGTTTGGATTATAGAATCTGGAGTCTAGCAGTCAGTCTTCAGTCGTCTGTCTTCTTTTATTCGGCCTTTTTTCCTCCGGACAGCGCGAAGCCATCGACTTTCTTTAGACGGAAAAGGGAGCGGAACACGGCACGAAGTTTATTCATCTGATCCTGACGGTGGAAACGCATCAGCTCGTCCGATACCGGACGGTTCACCCGGCACACGGCCGCCCAGCTAAAGCCGAGAAAGAGGGAGAGTCCACCGAGTAGGTAAGGCGGTTTCAAGGCGCGATAGGTGCAGCGGAAGAGTTCCCAGACGGGAGATCCGCCGAGGTAATAATCTTTTTCGCCATAAGAAAACATGGCGCTCAAGGGATGGCGTTCCGCCGTGCCCATGGCCCGATGGTGATGAAATCGTTTTTCGGGGAAGGCCCGCACCGTCCAGCCATTCATCCGGGCGGTCATGACCGCGATCCAATCGACGCCCCCGGCATGATTGGCGACATAGCCCCCGATAGCACGGAAGCAACTGAGGCGAAAAAGTTGGCAGGGGCCGGCCACGTAGCTATCGCCCTCAAAACTGTCCTTGGAGGAATCGTAGTCGTCCTGGGTGAAGGGCGTGCCAGCCACGCCCAATTTCGGGTCGACGGAAAATTTCCCCATGATGAATGCCATGTAGTCCGCGTCGAAAGTCACGTCAGCATCGAGATTGCCCACCACCTCGATATCCAGACCGGCCAGTTGCTCCAGAGCGGCGTTAACGGCGTGGGCCTTGCCGGCGAAACTCCGGTCTTTGCGGGGCTGCCGGCGCAGGAGGGCGATCCATGGATGACGGGCGGCAAACTGCTCCACAATCGCCGCGGTGTTATCGGTCGAACCATCGTCGACAATGACCCAACGGACCGGGAGCTGGGTCTGCGCCGCCACGGTCTCGATGGTCTTGGCAATCTTGTCTGCCTCGTTTCGCGCGGGGGTGATGAGGGCGTATTTCATGGGCTGGAGATAGATAATTTAACCGGATACAAGTTAAAGAAGTTTCTCGGCGAGCAAACAAACCCAAACGGTGCAAATCTATCTTTTAGAACAGCCCGATAGCGGAATCAGGGGTTGATTCTGCCCGTAGTGCTGCCCCCTTTGGTCGCGCCTTCCTCTTTGGAGTAATCTATGGCAATGGCGAAAAACAGAAAGAAAGGGGCAACGTGAGTCCGGAATGCGGATTCGGTCCAATTGTAGATTAAAAATGCAATCAGGTAGGCAATTCTGAATCGTGCGAAATTGAAGTTTACCAGGAGATCGCGCTGGCATTTTTTAAAAGCACTCAAAATCATGCCGATTGTAAGGATCAATCCAACGACCCCTAGGTTCATGTAGGTTTCGAGATAACCATTGTGGGAGGAATTAAGTTCAAAAACGAACCCCATGCTCTTTGAAAGCCCCCATCTGCGATCACCAAGCCAAAAGCTTTCAAAACCGTATCCCAGTATTGGATTTTCGTTCG
>JANYCF010000045.1 GCA_025360455.1 Opitutaceae bacterium
TGGGTCGATTCGCAGATGCCATAGGTTCCGGCATGGACGCGCTTGATGGCTGCTTCGATTTCCGCGAGCGCTTCCTGTTCGCTGGAGACGAGGCTCAAGGCGAAATCGCGGTCAAAGGTGTCGGTGCCGGAGTCGGCTTGCACGGAGAGATCACCCGAGTCGTCTTTGTTGGACTTGAGCAAAGTCTCTTCAGTGTGTTCGCCCAATTGGACCAGCACATGGTGGCGCAAATCGATCAGAAGTTTGTAGTAACGGCGGTATTTCTCCGGGACCAAAGCCTCGTCGACGACCAAAGCGGGCTTGCGACCTTTCGAGGGATTGAAACCGAGAATATCTGCCAGTGAGGCCGGCTTGATATGGTTTGGCTTGATGGGCTTGGCGAGCGCGGCGGCGATTTCGGTGGCTTTGCCGTTGGTCGCAGACTTGGCACTCGTCTTACCGTTCTTATCGGTGGTTTCGACCAGAGTTTCGTTTTTCTTCGCGATCTCACGGACCTCATCGAGGCTGAATGCGATAGCCTTGGGAGCGGCTTTGCGCTCAAGGATTTTGCGTTTAAGATCGGATGCGGACATGGGTGCTTTTGAGCCTTTAACTGGGATGGCGACGGCTTTGGCGGGAGCCTTGGCGGTGCCATGATTTACGGGAGGTGATTTGACGGGAATTGTTTTGGCGGGAGGTGTCTTGGCCAACGGTTTGATCGGCTGCTTGGGGGCAGGCACCTTGGCGACAGGTTTGGCGGGAACGTGTTTGACGTGGACTACCTTGGCGGCGGGCTTTTTGGCCGGGGCTTTGGTGGCGGGTTTCGTCTTGGTGGTTTTTTTGTTCTTAGCCATAATCGGTTATTTAGTTCAGGAGTTAAGGGCTTCTGCACAACGAGGGCAAACTTCTCCGTGAGAAGTTACTGACATTGTCGGCACCCAGCGCCAGCAGCGGGGACAACGGACGGACCCTGTCTCGCGAGCGTGACGGGCGTGGATTGCGAGTGCCGCACCGGATTTTGGTTCCAGTGTGACGTGCGAAACAATGAAAAATTCCGGGAGAAAGTCGCGGTGTTTCTGCAAAACCGCGTATGCGGCGTCTTCCGTGGGGCCGGAGACGGTTAACAGGGCATCGAGCGACTTTCCAATGGTGCCGGCTTGGCGCAAGGGCTCCAGCGCCTCCGTGATTCGCGTGCGCGTCTTGAAGAGCTGATCGAAATCACCCGCCAGTTCCTGATTCTGCCAGCCGGCACCGGCCACTGGCCAATCTTGCAGATGGATGGAGTCTTCGCCGTATTCCTGACCTGTCTTGGCGAAACTCCAGGCTTCATCCGCCGTGAAAGTGATGAATGGCGCGAGAATCCGCACTAAAGAATCGAAAATATGATGAATCGCCGTCTGCGATGAGCGACGGAGCGGGTGGGCCGCACCGAGTGTATAAAGCCGGTCTTTCAGGATGTCGTGGTAGACGGACGAGAGGGTGACGGAGCAAAATTGATTGCAGAGCTGATAGACGCGGTGGAATTCGTAGGCGTCGAAGGCCTTGGTGCATTCTTCGATGAGGACGGCCGTCTGATGCAGCGCCCAACGATCAAGCACGTCCATTTGCGCAACGGTCACGGCATGCTTGGTCGCATCAAAATCGAAGAGATTGGAGAGCTGGAACCGGAACGTATTACGGAGCAGCCGGTAGGCCTCGCCCACGTTCTTAAGAATCTCTTCGTCCACCGGAATATCATCGCGGAAATCCTGCGAGGCGATCCAAAGCCGGATGACATCCGCGCCGTGCTGGGCGATGTACGCGTCGGCGGTCTGCGGTTTTTGGTAGGTCGAACTCTTGGAGATTTTCTGACGGTTCTTATCGACAATGAATCCGTGGGTGAGGACGGCCTTGTAAGGCGCCGCACCAAAAGCGATGACGCTATTCCAAAGTGAAGATTGAAACCAGCCGCGATGCTGATCGCTGCCTTCGAGATAGAGATCGGCCGGCCAAGACGTGCTACCTTGACCGCGCTTGAGCACGGCGGCCTGCGTCGAACCGGAATCGATCCAGACATCGAGCGTATCACGGCCGCAGCTCAATTCCGCCGGGGCGGGCCAACCTGCGGGCAGAGTGACGCCCTCGAGAATTTGGGCGGGGGAGGCATCGTACCAGAAGTTCGTGCCACGCGTTGCGATTTTGTCGGCGACAGCGCGAATAACGCCGGCATCGATGTGGGCTTTTTTATCCGGGCCGTAGAAAGCGATGATGGGCACGCCCCACGAGCGTTGCCGACTGATGCACCAATCGGGACGCGACTCCACGGCACCGCGGATGCGGGCCTCGCCCCAGGCGGGAATCCAACCTTTCACCTCGGCGATTTTGGCGATTTCGCGAAGGGCGATCTGACGGTGACCGGCTTTATCGAGCGAAACGAACCACTGGTCCACGGCGCGGAAAATGATCGGTGTTTTCGAGCGCCAGCAATGCGGATAGCTGTGTGAATATTTGGCCTTCGCGAGCAAGGCGCCAGCCTCCGCGAGTTTCTTCAGCACACCGAGATTGGCGGGCGCAGGTTTCTTGGCCGCGAGATCTTCGATGGTTTCGAGTGTGCTCAGGCCGACGAGATCGGCGGGCACCTGGCCATCGTCGAGATATTTGCCATCGTCGCCGACCGGGCAGTAGATCGCCAAGCCGTATTTCAAGCCCGTGACGTAATCGTCTTGGCCATGGCCCGGCGCGGTGTGGACGCAGCCTGTGCCGCTTTCGGTCGTGACGTAATCGGCGAGAACGATGGGGGAGGCGCGGTCGATGAAGGGATGGTGCGGCGCGAGTTTTTCCAGTTTGGCTCCGGGTAAAGTGAGGACGACCGATGGCTGGGTTTCTAACTTGGCGGCGGTGGCGACAGCCCCGAGCAAAGCTTGGGCGACGATGATTCGTTCGGCCCCAAGATCAGCCACAACGTAATCCACCGCGGCGTGCAGCGCGATCGCGAGGTTGGCCGGAATTGTCCACGGCGTGGTAGTCCAGATGACGACGAAGAGGGGCTTGTCGGTGGGGAGACCGAATTTTTGCGCTTCCTCGACCGGGACGAGAAACTTCACCCAGATGGCGATTGCGGTGTGATCTTTGTATTCGATCTCGGCTTCGGCGAGAGCGGTTTCAAAAGGAATCGACCAGTAAACGGGTTTCTTGCTGCGGTAGACGAGGCCTTGCTCCACGAACGCGGCAAAGGTGCGGAGAATGTCGGCTTCGAAAGCGGGTGCCTTGGTTTTGTATTCGTTTTTCCAGTCGGCGAGTACCCCGATGCGCTTGAATTGCGCGGTCTGTTTTGTGATCCAGCTCTCGGAAAACGCGTCGCACTTGGCGCGCATTTCGGCCGTGGTGAGGGTGAGATTTTTTTCGCGGATTTCTTGCGCGACCTTTTGCTCGATCGGCAGGCCGTGGCAATCCCAGCCGGGCACGTAAGGCGTGCGGTAACCGCGCATGGACTTGTAGCGATTGACGATGTCCTTGAGCGTCTTGTTCAGTGCGGTGCCGATGTGGACATCACCGTTGGTGAACGGCGGGCCGTCATGGAGCACGAAAGTTTTGTCCGACTGGGCGCGGGCCTTCTGGATGCGGTTATACAGGTCGAGCTTTTCCCAATGAGCGACGCGCGCGGGTTCACGCTGCACGAGATTCGCCCGCATCGGGAACTCGGTTTTGGGAAGCAACAACGTGTCTTTAAGGTCTAGCGCCATGGAAATAAAAGCGCCGGAAGCTACCCTACCAAAGGAACGAGTCAAGGGGCTAGACAGACTATATATTTTTGAGATTTTTTGGCTCGATTTCCCTTGGGTGGAGAAGGGCGGCTGTCCGGGCGTAGCGCAGGCTTCCAGCCTGCTTCTCTCTCACCAGCAGGCCAGAGGCCAGCGCTACGTCGCCCCAATCACTTTTTCGGCCAGGCGACTCCCGCTTTTCACGCAATCCGGCAGGGAAACCCCGTCGCGGACGTTGCCGCCGATGAATAAATTGGGGTGATTTCCCTCCACTGCATTCAAAACCTCCTGCCATTGTTCGTAGCCGAGCACATATTGCGGGATGGCCCGGGGCCAGAAAGTGTGGCGAACGAAACTCGGTTCACCGTTCGCGCCGATCAACTCCCGCAGGTCAGGCGCGATCTGCGCGAGCAGTTGCGGGGTCGCGAGCCGGGCATGGGCGGGCTGGCGCATGCCGCCGACAAATACCGTGAGCCCGACATGGCCTTCCGGCGCGCGACCGGGAAATAAGGTGGAGGAAAACAACACGCCGAGGACATCGCGCTTTTCTATGGCCGGCACCAGTCCGCCAAAACCGTCGAGAGGGTGGGCGATCTGCTCGCGCCGGTAACCGAGGAAAACCGAACTGACGGGCGGGTGGGGGATGTTTTCCAAGGCAGCCATCGGCCGTTCGCCGAGTGAACCGAAACTAAGTTGGGCGAGCGCTCCGGCGGGAATGGCGAGGACAATGGCGTCAAATTCATCAGTGCCTGTCTGGCTGGAGTTTTTCCATACGAGCCGGTGCGGTTTGCCGGGCAATAAAGTTTCCGCCGTGGTGCCGAGGCGGATCGCATCGGGCGGGAGTTGGGCCACCAAGGTATCGGTGAGCTGTTGGAGGCCGCGTCGAAATGAAACAATCGGCGCCATGCCGGATTCGCCGCACGCCTTCTTGGCTTTGCTGGTCGCCGCACGCGCTGACACACTGTGCGCCATCATGCCCCGGATAATCGAACCATGCGAACGCTCCGCGGCCCACAGGCTGGGGAAGGCGTGCTTGACGGAAAGTTTGGCCGGATCGCCCGCGTAGATTCCCGCGATCAGGGGATTCACCGCGTAATCGACCAACTCCTGGGTAAAATGCGAACTCACCAACTCGGCGAGACTGACATCGGTCGTGCGCACCCGAGGGCGAGTGAGCAGCTCGGCGAAGATCGAAAATTTAGTGCGCGCTCCGAACAACGACGTGCTGAGGAAAGATCCGGGTGAGGCAGGCACCGGAACGAATTTTCCTCCGCGAACGAGGAAGCGGCGCTTGGCGAGGGGATTGGCCTGTACCAGTTCCGTTTCCAAACCCAGATCTTTAATCAACTGTTTCAGTTCCGGGGCGCCGTATTGGAGTGAGTTCGGCCCCGCTTCAATCAGGTAGCCCTTTTCGTTGATCGTTTGAATGGAACCGCCCGTGCGTGCGGCCTGTTCGAATACCTGAACACGAAAACCACGCTGATGCAGCCGGAACGCCGCCGTGAGACCGGTAATCCCGGCTCCGATTACCGCGACAGATTTTGGTGTTGAGCTGCTCATGGCGTGGACGGTGAAAGTGCTGTATTAGGGTGTAGGCGCCTATTTACAGGCGAGTCGAAACGCTCGCCCACTGCTCACGCGCTGAGTCGCCTGCAAGCAGGCTCCTACAAAAGTACGTGCGCTGTGGTTGGCTTGCATCCCTGATTTTAGCCCGACTGCCTGTATTTCGCCCTGCATATCTTGTCACAGGCTGGGCCTGTTATTTCCACTGGGTGATGGTTTCGACCAGCGACTCCATACACTCGATCTTTGCTTCGGGCATGATGCCGTGGCCGAGATTGAAAATATGGCCGCGTGTGCCGCGCATGGTTTCAAGCAAACGGGTGGCCTCACGCCGGACAATTTCCGGCGTCGTGTTCATGAGCACCGGGTCGAGGTTACCTTGCAGCGCAATCGAATCTGGCACGAGCCGACGGATGACGCCGAGATCCACGGTCCAATCCACACCCAAAACCTTCGCGCCGCTGAAGGCCATGTCGGTGAGCTGGGAGGGCGCGCCTTTGGCGTAGAGAATAATCGGAAAATCTTTCGGCAACGCCGCGATGATTTCCCGTACCCAGCGGAGCGAAGCCGCCTCGTAATCCTGACCGGCGATGATCCCGCCCCAGGAATCAAAAATCTGGATCGCATCGGCCCCGGCCTTGATCTGCATTTTAAAATATTCGATCAACGCAGTGGTGAGTTTCTCCATGAGTGCGGTGAAGAAGGGGCGGTCGGTGAAGAAGAGTTGCTTGATCCGCGCGAAATCCTCGGAGCTGCCGCCCTCAACCATGTACGTGGCGAGAGTCCACGGTGAGCCACCGAAACCGAGCAAAGCTTTCTCACCTTTCAATTCTGTTTTTACGCGTGTCAGAGCCTGGCCCACATAGTCGAGGCGTTGGGCGACGCCGGTCGGATCGAGCCGGTCGAGTTGGGCGATGTTGTCCAAACGGAAATCCATCCCGATGCCGCCCTCGTCGCGGAATTTGTAGCCTTGGCCCATGGCCTCGGGGATGACGAGGATGTCGGAAAAAATAATCGCCGCATCGAGGGCGAAGCGGCGCAGCGGTTGCAGCGTGACTTCGGCGGCGAGCTCGGGCGTCTTCACCATTTCGAGGAAAGAACTTTTCGCTTTCAGGGCGCGGTACTCAGGCAGATAGCGGCCGGCTTGGCGCATCACCCACACGGGAGGGCGATCAAGCGGTTGGCAGGCGCAGGCAGAAAGAAAGCGTTCGCGTGAAGTCATTGGGCAAAAGTAGCGAGTAGTGAGTAGTGGGTAGCGAGCATTTTGTCAGGCTTTGAGCCAATCGCGTGGTTGCAGGAAGTCTTCGCAGAGCCGCGCTTCAGGTGATCCCGTCAGGCTTTTCCAATTATAATGCCAAGCCACCAAGGGTGGAAGGGACATTAATATCGATTCCGTGCGCCCGCCGCTTTGCAGTCCAAAGTGAGTGCCACGGTCCCAAATCAGATTGAATTCCACATAACGGCCGCGCCGGTAGAGTTGGAAATCACGTTCGCTCGGGCCAAAGACGGTGTGCTTGCGTTTTTGAATGATGGGCAGATAGGCCGGCAGGAAAGCCGCACCGACACTGCGCATCAGCGCGAAACTGCGCTTGAAGCCGAGCTCGTTGAAGTCGTCAAAAAAGACGCCGCCGATTCCACGCTGTTCGTTCCGATGTTTGAGGAAGAAATAATCGTCGCACGTTTTTTTGAAACGCGGATAGAGTTCCTTGCCGAAAGGATCACAGGCCGCCCGCGCCGTGCGGTGCCAGTGCACGGCATCTTCCTTGAAGCCGTAATAAGGTGTCAGGTCGAAGCCGCCCCCGAACCACCAGATGGGCGGAGTGACTGCCTTCCCCTTGAGGAGGCTCTTATGTTTGCCGGACGCGGGAGGCGTTTCACCCGCCTGAAAGAAACGCACGTTCATGTGCGTGGTGGGCAAAAAAGGATTGCGCGGATGGACCACCAGCGAAACGCCCAACGCGTGATACGGTTTTCCGGCCAGCTCCGGCCGGGTCGCGGTGGCGGAAGGTGGGAGCGAAGCGCCGGTGACGTGGGAGAAGTTTACCCCCGCTTTTTCAAACACCGTTCCCTCGGCCAACACGCGTGTCCGGCCACCGCCCCCTTCGGGTCTGGTCCAGACATCCTCGGTGAATTCGCGACCGCCGTCTTCTTTCTCCAAGGCTTGGCAGATGATATCCTGCAGGGCGAGCAGGGAGAGCCGAACGGCTTTGAGGTCGGGAGTCATGACAACAGGATTGCGGAGGAGTGCTCCCGAAGGAACACGAAACTTCGAGCAACACCCACAAAAAATAGACCTGTTCGCAATCACCTAAGCACACGCATTGCGGAGCAGGATCATTGGCCGGGCGGGGCTGTGTTGCCGCGTAAGCAGCAGCCCTGGGCCTGCCGCAAACAACCGTATTCTCCATAGCTTTGGGTATCGAAGAACTGACGGGTGAAAGTCCTCGATACAAGGTACCAATACAAAAAGAGGAAACAAAAAAGGCCCTTTTACGGCTCAATCAATACATATAATGAGGTGTCATCTGTAACCTTCGGTAGCAAAGCACCCAGATGCTGGATGATTCGCGAGGCGTCTTCAATCGACCAATCCGGCAAGGCCCTCAGCTCCGGTTCGGAATGCCGCGGCCTCAATGCGTACGCCATCCTTTTCGGCCGGTAGCGGCATGCCTCGCTTCACTTCCGCCTTGATCTTCTGATTCCCGAGTATCGTGAATTCTTTCGTCTTGGCTTGTGCCGTGAATGGTACGGTCAGCAATAGCAATGCGCAGAGGACTGTTTTCATGAGACTTTTGAGAAAATGTACCCCTCAGCCGACGACCGGCGAGCGCAAACATAATTCATTCGTATTGAAGCTGAATCTTGGGCCCGTTCGGCACGCTCAGGACAGGCGTGAAGAAACATTGCCTGATAGCTGCCGCAAGTAGCAGCCCTCCGTTCGTGAGTTCGCGTATAGCTCGGATATTTCGTACTGAAGGGTATCACGGCGATTTTCACAGAGTGTACGGAGGGCCCGACATCCGTTCGGCTTCGCTCAGGGTGGTTTGAGCCTGCCGAAACGACACAGAGGCCGCAGGAGTATACAAGCTGCGAGCAGCTCTCTGTTTTGTTCCTATTCCTGGATAGAATTTGGCGACAGTTCAGCTGGCGTGCCTCACTCGGTGACCTCCGGATCGACTCGGTATCCTCTGTATCTCAATAATTTTCTTGGTTTGAGTGTGAAATAGTTGGGATTGATAGCTACGCACGCGATGGACTCGCGAGGAGTGAGTGGCTCCCTGTTTTTTATCCGCGTTCATTCCTGAGATCGCGGAGAAATTCCGGAGGGGCCAAGGTGGACCCACTAAACACCAGCCGTGGCCCGAGCGCTATGGCCTGGCAGGCAGCGCCACACGAATCACTCAATATCGAAAATTTGGCATCACCCTGATTTCCACCCGGGATCAGGTTGTCTGAGCCTGAGTCATGCACGCCATTCGTCTTTTGTCGTGCACTATTTGCCGAGGACGGTGCGGATGATTTTGCCGAGGTCTCCGACGCGGTAGGGCTTGGTGAGATAGCCGCAGAAGCCCATGTCAAGATATTGCCGGGCCATGTCGTCGATGTCGTAGCCGCTGGCAATGATCGCGCGCACATCGGGATCGAGTTCGCGCAAAAGTTTGAAGGTCGGTTCGCCACCCATGCCGCCGATAATGGTAAGATCCATAATCACGGCATCGTACGGGCGGCCGATGGTGAGATAGCGCTTGTAGAGCTGGACGGCGTCTTCGCCGTTTTTGGCGAGGTCGTACTTGTAGCCGAGGCTATCGAGCATCCCGCCAGTCAGGGCGGAGATATTCTCATCGTCGTCCATGAAGAGGATGCGTCCGGTACCGAAGCGGATGGTGGGGGCGGGACGGGCCTCCGTTTCTTCGGGCTTGTCGGCCTGCGGCAGGCAAATAGTAAACGCGGTGCCGACGCCAATCTTGGACGCGATGCCCACCTGGCCGCCGTGGTTCTTAACGATGGAGAGGACTGTCGCCAGGCCGAGACCCGTGCCGCTCTTTTTCGTGGTGAAGAAGGGCGCAAATATTTTCGCCACGTTTTCGGGCGCGATGCCACTGCCGTCGTCGCGCACCTCGACCCTCACGTAGTTGCCGGCGGGGAGAGTGGCGAGCAATTCGGACTCGTGTTGCGCAATGTTGCCGGCGGTGATCAAAATATTGCCCTGCCCGGTGGCCATCGCTTGAATGCCGTTAATGATGAGATTTTGAAAGACCTGCAGAATTTGGGCGCGGTCAACACAGAAGGTGAAAGTCTCGGGCGCGACGTTTAATTCGATCTTCACCGCCGAACCGGCGGCGGCGAGGCGCACGGCGTCGGCGAGGATGTCCGCGGGCTTGATGACCTGACGGACCGCCGTGCCACCCTTCGAGTACGTGAGTAATTGTTTGCTAAGTCCTTTCGCGACGAGGCAGGCGCGCTCGCTGTTTTCGAGACCGGAGGAGTCGAGTGTATCCTTGGCCAACGAGACGCCGCCGAGAATGGTGGTAAGAAGATTATTGAAATCGTGCGCGACACCACCGGCCAACTGGCCGAGTGCCTCAAAGCGATTGGAGCGCACCAGTTCCTCGGGAGTGAGATTCATTTCGTCGGGATTGCGGAACACAACCACGGCTCCATTGGGCTTACCTGAAGAGTTGAACAGGGCGCGCGCGCTGAAAGCGACCGGGACGGGGTTCTCCCCACCGGTATCGAGAGCAAATTCCGTGGTCAACGAGGTGCTGTCGCCCGTGATGAGGGCCTTGTCGATGGGATTCTCGCCGGGCAGGCCGCTCAAGCGGTGCACCGGGCGGAAAACTTCGGAGGCGCGCTGGTCGAGGCATTGTTCAGTGGTGCGACCAAGCAATTGCTCGGCTTTGGCGTTGAGGAAAACGATCTGGCCGCCGGCGTCAGCAAGCAACACTGCCTCGTGAATTTCGGCCAGCAAGGCGGCCAGGTGCGCGGGAGGCAGGCGGAGCCCGTGTTTAGCGACAGCTGCAGCCGGTTCTTCCTGGAGAGGAACGGCGAAGCCGAGTACCCGTTGCAGTTCCTTGCGACGGGACAGCTGCCGGACGATGCCGGCGTGCACCAGCACCTCGTGGCCATCGCGATGACGCAGCCTCAGGGTTTCGAAGTAGGCGACCTGGCCGGGATGACGGGCGAGAAAATAGGCCTGTGTTCCGTTCGGTGCATCCTCTTTCGGCAGGGTGCGCCGAAAAGATTCAAGCGTGTCGGGCAGTTCGTTTTCATTGTAACCGAGCAGCGACTTGAATCCCGGCGACAACCAGCAAAGTCCGTCGGAGAAATTCAAATCAAACACCCCGGCACGACCCCGATCTGCCAGCAAAAGCAGGCGCTCCTCGGCGCGGACGCTCGCTTCCTCGAATTCCTTGCGGTCGGCGATGTCGAGGTGGGCTCCGATAACACGCTGCAAGGTGCCGTCGGGACCATAGAGTTGTAGGCCCACGCTCTGCACCCAAACATAGTGGCCGCGCACATGCTTCATGCGGAACTCGAGGGAAAAATGCCGTGTACCGGTGGCGCCACTGCGGCCTTGGTGGTCAGGGGCGGCAGCCGAGTCGTCGGGATGGATCAGCGCCAGCCAGCTTTCGTAGGTATTGGACAGCGCGGCGTCAGGGTAGCCCAACATACGTTTCCAGGCCGGGGAATAATAGATCTCTTTCTTCTGGAAGTTCAGATCGAAAAAACCGAGCGGGCTGCGTTCGTAGAGCTGAATCAGGGAAGTATCGCTCGTGGTGGCGGGAGTGGCGAACGGCGACGCAGTTAACACCGGGGACGGAGGCGCAACCATTGGAGCCGGCAGACTGATAAACGCGAAGTAGCGGACGGGTTCGTTTCCAGCTTTTTCGATGCGAACTACGGCATCGCGTGCGGCGGTCTCCTTGGGCTGAAGTTTCAGCGTGACGGGCTGGTCTTGGGCTAGAGCGAGCAGGACCTCCCACTGCGATTGGACCCAGCCGGAGTCCCGGGAAATAACCTCAAAGGTGAAGAGATTGGGGAAGAAATCATTGACCAGCTCTGTAGCGGAAGCCTGCCAGAGTGAGTGGGCGCCGGCACTGGCAGTCTGAATGCGACCGTCGGTATCGAGCAGGAGTACGGCGCTGGCCGCAGGGGTCAGATGTTTGATGGTGGCAGGGTGTGCCGGAGTTTGTGTTGCACCCAGAATCATGCTTGCGATTGGCTACGAGCATAGACGAGCCACGCTTTGGAATGGTTTTGCTCTCTTCCAGTTTCTCCGGGCGGTAACGGAACTCATGGGAAGGAAGTCCAGTTTTGAACAAAGCGTATTGGCCCCGTACTGCGCCGCGATCAGCGGCTCAACGCCTGGGTGATGGCGCTGCTGAGATCATCGGTGCGGTAGGGCTTGGTGAGGTAACCGCAAAATCCTTTGGCGAGATACTGTTTGGTTTTTTCGTCGTCGTCGTAACCACTGACAATGATAACGCGAGCTTTGGGGGAAACTTCGCGGATGTGCTTGAAAGCTTCTTCGCCACCCATGCCGTCAATGATGGTTAGATCTAGAATGACGAGATCGTAAAGCCGACCGAGATTGAGGGCATTCTCAAAAGTCTGGATGGCTTCATCGCCGTTCTTCACCAAGTCGAATTCATAACCGAGGGTGGTGAGCATCGTACCGGTGAGGTAGGAAATATGGGGATCATCATCCATGAAGAGTACGCGGCCTGTGGGGACTTGACTGGGCGAGATGGAGCCGTGGGTGCCTTTCGGCACTGGCATCGGTGGCAGAGAAGCCGTGCTCAGTTTGGTACTTCCTCGCGAGGTGCTCGCGATTGGGTGGTTTGAAGTCGGGGCGGAGGCGGTGGTGGTACTAGTTGGCACGTGATGGGGGGTGATGGGCCACTAGCCGTAGTTCACTTTTACTTTATTCCGAGCGCAGAAATGAGCGGCCCCTAGTCCGGAGCGACTTTGAAAGGCCTTTTACTCGGCCCCTGAGGAGAACTACTCAGCAACGGCTACTTTTTCGACGATTGATTGCTCCCAGCGCTGCACTCGTTGGGTGAGAAAATTAATCCAGACCGGTTGATCATTGAGACAGGGAATGTGTTCGAACCATTCACCGCCAGCCGCCTTGTAGGCCTCGGCGCCTTGCATTTGGATTTCTTCCAAAGTTTCGAGGCAGTCGGTCACGAAGGCCGGAGTGATCACCAAGAGACGCTTTTTCCCGATTTTGGGCAGACGCTCAAATTCGTAATCGGTGTACGGCGAAATCCATGGTTCTCCTACGAGTCGCGATTGAAAGGACATGGACCATTTTGCCGGATCCAGGCCGGCGTGTTTGGCAAACGCTTGGGTTGTACGGGTCACTTGCGCTTTGTAACAGGTGCTGTGGGCGGGGCTGCAAGTGTTACAGCAATCAGCGACCATTTGGCAGTGGGCGTGCGAAGAATCAGCCTTGGTTAAATGGCGGATCGGGAGGCCGTGGTAACTGAACAGCAAATGGTCGTGGGGCTTCGTTAAATAAGGGCGGGCGCTTTCCACGAGAGCGGCAATGTAGTCGTCGTCGGCAAAGTAGGGTTGAACGCATTGGATCTTCATATCGGGGGCAATCTTGGCGGCCTCGCGATGAACTTTGGCGACCACCGTCTCCCAGCTCGACATGGCGTAGTGCGGATATTGGGGAAAGAGCAGCAGATGGTCGACACCGGAGGCTGCGATTTTGTGCAGCACATCAGGGATGGAGGGATTGCCATAATTCATCGCCAGCTCCACGGGGAGATCGAGGCACTGCTGCAGTTTTTTCTGCGTGTGTTTACTGATGGTGATCAACGGAGAGCCTTCGGCGGTCCAAACGCTGGTGTAGGCGTGGGCGGACTTCGGCGAGCGAAAGGGAGTGATGATGCCGTTGACGAGTATCCAGCGCAGAAAGCCATTGGCAGGGCGGTCGATCACGCGGTCGTCGCCGAGGAATTCGCGCAGATAACGCTTCACATCCGGCACAGAGGTGGATTCGGGGGAGCCGAGATTAAGGAGTAGAACAGCGCGCTGGGACATGGCAGGTGATTACATTGGGACCGACAGGGGAAAGTCAAATGAGGTGATACAAAAACACGATGATCCCATTTGTGCTTGGGTATTTTGGGACGGAGGGGAAAAACCGACCAAGCAGGCGTAAAATCTTCTGGGCTAACAGGGTTTCTCTGCTTAACTCAGCTACTTAGCGGTCGATTATTGAACAGCCTCGTTTTCCTCTCAGCGCCGTCGCCAATCGCCAATCGCCAATCGTCTATCGACGTTAATTCAAACCAAACATCTTGAGCCTGGACGCAAAATCTAGCCCATGTGGCTTCACTTCGGTGCTTGCCGCGCTACTGATGTGGCCGGTTGCTCTGAGGGCAGAAGGAGGGATGCCGGTTATAGGCATGACCAATTGGTGGCAAGTGATGCTCGTTGCGGTCTTTTCTGGAGCGGTGGTTTGGCTGTTCAGTCTTCGCCGTCAGCGACGAATTGAAAGCAAAGCGGCACACTCGTTGGAACAAGTAACGACGCTGATCGACCATGCCGATTGCATTCTCTGGGAGTCGAAAGTTTCACTGCAGCGCGACCGCTGGGTTTGGAAAATAAAATTTCATCCCACTGCTTATTCTCGCCGATTCTTTGGGGACTGCGCCTCAACCGAACAAGAAAAACTGTGGTTTGAAGGGCAAACGCTCGATCGGGAGGAACTTGATCGTCGCACCCGGGAAGCCTTGGAACAGAAACGTCCCGGGTATGAGCAGGTTTTCCGTTTGGTCAGAGAAAATCGTCTCTATTGGATGCATGAAAATGTATCCATCACACCGACGGCTTCGGGGGAGTTTTGGTTGGTTGGTTTGGTGACCGACATTACGGCGCAACGGGGGGCCGAAGAAGCACGCCAGCACAGCGAGCGCACGGTAGAAAAAATCTTGGCCCACGCGGACTGTTTGCTTTGGCGGGCAACCGTGACCCGGGCTGGGGACGAACTTAAGTGGGGCGGATTCAAGATGCCGCGGTCAAACCTCTATCCCCAATTATTTGGAGAAACTGAGCCTGCGTCGGATCGCTTATGGAGTCTGGTCGAGGTTCCCGATTTGCTCGAAATGAACAAGCGAAGTTGTGCGGCGATTGTCGGGGGTGCCGCTAGTTATGAACATAAATTTCGGACGATTAATCGAACGGGCCGGCGATTTTGGCTGAATGAACGGGTGTCGATCGAACAGTCGACCCCGGACGAATGGCAGGTGGTGGGCGTGATTACGGATATCACCGCGCAACGTGAGGCCGAGGAGGCCCAGAAGAGCAGCGAACGTCGCCTTGCCCATTTGTTGGAAAGGACGGATTCCATGTTATGGCAAAGTCAGATCACGCGACTGCCGAACGGGGAAATACAATGGGTCCAATTTTTCGTCCCCGCTTCACCCCTGTATCGACGTATCTTCAACCGTGAACCGGGCACGATCGAGGGGTTTTCGTGGCGGGAAGCAGGCGTACCCGAAGAATTGGATATGAAAACGCGCTACGAAACAGCCATGGCCGAGGGCTCATCCGGCTACGGGCAGATATTTCATGTTCCAAAATCCACCGGCGATATCTGGCTGAGCGAGCAAGTAAGTGTCATTGCTACCGGACCGAACCAGTGGGATCTCGTCGGCATAATCACTGATATCACGGCTCGCCGCGACGCGGAAGCCGCCCAACAAGCCAGTGAAGGACGCTTGCACGAATTACTCACGCGCGCGGATTGTCTGCTGTGGGAGGGAACGGCAGAATTTACAGCGGACAGCTGGAAATGGAATTTCAACATTCAGCCTTCGATGCTCTGTCAGCAGCTTTACGGTTCCGTGCAGCCGCCGCCGAATTCCGGCCTCTGGCGCGGGTTTAATATTCCCGAGTGGGATGAAATGAATCGCCGTTGCCGAACTGCCATGACCGAGGGCGTGCCGGCCTACGAACAAATTTTCCACATCATTAAGCCTGACGGCAGTGTGCTTTGGATACAAGAAAGTGTAACGATCAAATCCCTCGGGGCACAGCGGTTTTCACTCGTGGGTGTCGCCACCGATATTACCGCCCAGCGGACCGCCGAAATTGCCCGGCGAGCGAGTGAGGAGCAATTGGGTCAATTGATGGGCCATGCCAACTGTATGCTCTGGCAGGCTGATGTCACCCGGGATGCGGCAAACAACTACCACTGGGCTTGGTTCGTGCCCAAATCGGAACTGTACCGGCGCATCGTGGGGGAAGATCCCAATATAAAACCCATCATGCCGTGGGGGCAGTTGAATGTCCCGGAGCACGAGCAGTTGCATTTATGCAGCAGTCAGGCGATGAGCCAAAACCTGCCAGGGTATGAACAAAAGTTCCGGGTTCTTGTGGGGAGCGAATATTTATGGATGCACGAACAGGTTTCCATCGTTCCTCTCGGATCTGATCATTGGAAACTTTCCGGTATCGTCATCGATATCACGGAAAATCGCCGGGCGGAAGAGGCGCGTCAGGCCAGTGCCGCGCAACTGGGAAAACTATTGGATGTGGTGGATTGCATGGTCTGGGATGCGGTCGTGACGCCCAAAGAAGATGGCTCCCTGGCTTGGGATCACTTCATGCCACGCTCCGCACTTTATCGAAGAATATTTGGCGATACGGCTGAAGTCCGTTTGCTGTGGCATACGAAAAATGTCCCCGAGCTAAAAGAAATGGATGCGCGAGCGGAAGCGGCGATTCATTCCCATGCCTCCGGTTATGTGAATGAATTCCGGGTCATATTGCCCGAGGGTATTATCTGGCTGCGTGAAGATGTGACGATCACGTACCAACCTTCAGGGCAGCTGCGGATGGTGGGGGTGGTCACTGATATCAGTGCTCGCCGGGTTGCGGAACAATCGGTCCGCGATTCCGAACAACGCTATCGCACGCTTTTTCAACATACCCCGGTCGCCATTATTGAAGCGGACTTCACGCCCGTGGGGCGTTGGCTGGAGCAAGTGCGCACAGAAGGCGTCCAGGATATTTCGGCTTGGTTTGCGGCTGATCCGACCCGGGTAGAAAAGGGCGCGAGCTTGGTCCAGCTCACCAATATCAACGAGACAGCGCTCACTTTATTTGGCGCCAAGACCGCTCTGGCTTTGCGCCGCCGCCGCCATTTGCTGGAAACCCCGGATTCATTGCGGGTTATCCGCTCGGCCTTTATTGCCCTATGGGAAGGCCGCAACGCGCTGGAAGCGGAGTTGATGATGCACGATGTCCAGGGCGGGCGACGATACATGAATATGCGGTGGTGGATCGGGCGCAATGAGACCGGCATCGATCTGACGCAGACGGTCATGGTGTATATCGATCTTACCGAACTGAAAAAAGCCGAGGCGGCATTGGCCGGAGAAAAAGAACGGCTTGCTGTTACCCTGCGGGCCATGACGGAAGGCGTGATTACGACCGATGAGATTGGGCGGATTTTGTTTATCAATCCTGCGGCTTCCTCGTTGACCCAATGGGACGCTGAAACGGCGATCGGCCGGTTGATTTCGGAAGTCTGTATTTTTCAAAACATCCGGGATGGTGCTACGGTGGAAGTGCCGATCGCGCGCGTGGCCCAAGGCGATGTCGTGATCAATCTGCCGCCCCAAACCCGACTGGTGACACCAGATGGAACCCACCGGATAGTGGAAGGCTGCTGCGCCCCGATTCATTCGGCGGCGAGCGCGGTGATCGGAGCCGTGTTGGTGTTTCGCGATGTGACCGAGCACGAACGCCTCGAACAAGAACTCGTTCGTGCCACGCGGCTCGAATCCGTCGGGGTACTTGCCGGCGGTATCGCGCATGATTTCAATAATATTTTGACCGCAGTGATGGGTAACATCGCTCTCGGTATGCTGGATGTACCGGCGGATTCGCCGACGGGCATCAGTCTGCGCGCGGCAGAAAAAGCGTCGCTGCGCGCCCGTGATCTCACCCACCAACTTCTTACTTTTGCCAAAGGCGGAGAGCCGGTTCGCGAGGCCGTGCAGCTGGATAGTATTGTCCGCGAGATGACGATCTTTGCTCTGCATGGATCACAGGTGAAAGCGGTCTATGACCTTGCGCCCCGACTTTGGCCCGCCGACGCCGACAAGGGGCAGATCGGTCGCGTGGTGCAAAATCTGGTGATTAATTCCATGCAGGCCATGCCGACAGGTGGCACGCTGCGCGTGAGTGCCAGCAATGAGCGGGTGCGCGGTTTGACCCGGCCTGGACTGGTTCCGGGTGATTATATTCTGATCGTGATCACGGACACGGGGGAAGGTATCCCGCCGGAAAATCTCGCGCGAATTTTCGATCCTTACTTCACCACGAAGAAAACCGGCAGCGGTCTTGGTCTCGCCGCCGTCTATTCCATTATCAAAAAGCACCGGGGCCATGTGGAAGTGGAATCGCAGATCGGGCAGGGCACTGCTTTCCGGATTTGGCTGCCGGCGTTGCATGAAAAGGCAGAACAAACCGCCACGCGGCCGCCCATCAGCTCCACGGCGATGACGGGGCGGGTGCTGTTCATGGATGACGACGAAATTATCCGAGCGATGGCGACGAAGTTACTGCGCCGCTTTGGTCTGGATGTTGTGTGTGCCGCGGATGGGGCGGAGATGGTGGAAAAATACCGCGCGGCCTCCGGTGAAGGTCGGCCGTTCGCCATCGTGGTGATGGATCTCACGGTCCCGGGTGGCATGGGCGGATTGCCCGCGCTCGGGAAGCTCAAGGAATTTGATCCGAAGGTGAAGGCCATCGTCTCCAGCGGCTATTCGAGCGATCCGGTGTTGGCCAATTATCGCGAGCACGGGTTTTGCGCTGTGATCTCAAAGCCTTACGACATCCACGATTTTTCCCGGGTGCTACGCGAAGCTTTGGCTGGTACGAAAAACTGATTGGGTTTCAACTCTGCGGCAGAGGACAGGTGTTTCGCCTGCGCAATACGAGCGGATGTTGCGGGTCGCTTAAACCTGATATGTTTTCAGCGGCACGGGATCGAGGAGCTTGGCCTTGGGCAGCTTGGCTGCGAGTTCCTCGAGGAACCACGCCCGTGCGGGAGGATCGCCATGCGTGAGGACGATGGAGCGGGGATTACAGGCCACCGCATATTCGAGGAGTTCTTCGCGACCGGCGTGACCGGAGAGATCGAAGCGCTCAATGTTGGCGCGAAACTTGGTTTTGAAATGGGTGGCTTCAAAAATGAAATCATCGCCATGATGCGCGGCGAGCAAACGTCCTCCGACTGTCTCGGGATCGCAATAGCCCACGAAGCAAAGGGAATTCTTGGCATTGCCCGCGAGACTGGCGGCCAACGCGTAGGACGGAGTTTTTTCGACCACCATGCCCGAGCTGACGACGTAGATGCCTTGTACACCCACCGGCTTGCCGGCGATGATTTCGCGCGGGGCTCTTTTGACTTTGAGGTCCTTAAGAATCGAACGGGTGAAATGCACCTGGCCGGTTTTACGGGCGATATCATCGAAGTAATCGCAGATATCGAGACCCAGACCGGATGCGAAAATAGGAGCCTCAACCAAATGTCCGAATTTCCGGGCATCATGGAAAATGGCCATGATCTCCTGCATGCGACCGAGGGCGAAGACCGGAATCAGCACGGAACCGCCGCGTTGGATCGTGGCATTGACAGTGTTGATGAGCCGGAGCACTTCGGCCGAGCGCGAGTAGCCGGGCGTACTTTCCGTGGCTCCGTGGGTGGTCTCGGTGATGAGCGTATCGAAGTGCCCTACGGGAAATTTCGCCGGACCGAGAATACGTTGGGGTTGAAAAAGCACATCTCCGGTAAAGAAAATGCGGCGATGCTTGTGGACGATTTCCAACCCGGCAGCTCCGGGGATGTGGCCGGCGGGATAAAAAGCGAATTCGATCTCGTCGTGCGCCCCGCTGAATTTCTTGGACAGATTGAATTGCTGCGGATGCAGCCGTGGCGCCAGCCGATCAATCTCTTCGTGGGTAAACAACGGGTAGTCGGGAGTGCCTTTCTCTTCCCGTTCCCGCATCATGACGTTGGCGGAATTATGGAGCATCCGCTCGATCAGCATGAAACTGGGGTGGGTCATGATGACCGGCGTATTGGGATGCGCGCGCAAGAGCAGGGGCAGCGATCCAATATGATCAAGATGGCAATGCGTGATGAAAATCACGTCCAATTGGACATCCTTGATCGGTGTCAGGTCAGGTGCGGCCAGACGTCCTGATTTTTTCGGATGCAACCCGCTATCGACAACAAAGTGGAAGTCGCCCAGCTGGCAGTAGAAGGAATTGGCGCCGATACCGCCGTCGCGGTTGAGATCGATTATCTTCATTTAAAGGGGATGCCATCGCGAAGGAGCCTCGTGCGATCTTGATCAGGAAGGACCAAGTCGAGCCAAAGAACCGGATTCGCAATGTCATGGGCAAAGGAGGCGAGCAAGTTGCGGGAGTGCAAGCGGAAGGTTCGCCTCACCCGGAAAAACAGTACATCAGTCACTCAGGCCGCCGGGATGTGCAGGTCGAACTTGGGAATGCGGACAAAAATCTTCCGGCCCTGTTCATCCACCCCATGAAAACTGCCGTGCGCCCACGCGTCACAGTGGGTCACGTGATAGCTGTTGTACGAAAAATTCTGACCAGGATCGAGCCGCGGCGTTTCACCCACGATTTTGTCACCTTCGACGACGAGTCGGGTCGAGTCGGCGTGTTCGACCACCCATTTGCGTCCCAACAGCGTGACGGTGCGGTCCGAGCGGTTATGAATCGTCAGATAATAGATAAACGCGTGGGGCTGCTCCGGCGGGAGCTCTTGGCCGCCTTGTCGATAAACAAGACGATCAAGCACGACACTTAGGCCAGGGAGTTCTTCGGATGCGGACATAGTGGAGCAGTGAGACAAAAGCCCGGGTTTAGCTCTTGGCAAGGCCGGGCCGGGCGTGGGACATGAAATGACAGAATTTTTCATGGTTCGGTTTGGCAATTCAGCTAGATCATGGACAAAAGCAGCCGCGCGATCCGCCAAGGCTGCTTTTTAAAATAGCTGTTTTTCTAATGATCCCTGATGGCAGGCGTGAAATATTCAGGCACCGGTCGTTTCCGGCTTGCCTGAGGTTTGGGCAAGTCGCCACAAACCAGCATGGCAAAGCTCGCCCTTCTTTCTGTCAGTGACAAACGCGGTCTGGTTGATTTCGCCAGAGCGCTGGTCCAATCGCACGGCTTCACGCTGCTCTCGACGGGTGGCACGGCTAAATTACTCGCGGAAGCGGGCCTGCCCGTGACCGAGGTCGGCACGCACACCGGCTTTCCCGAGATCATGGAAGGCCGGGTGAAGACTCTGCACCCCAAGATCCACGGCGGTCTCCTGTGCCGGCGCGACAAAGCCGACCATCTCGCCCAAGCGCAGAAAAACGGCATCGAGTTGATTGATCTCGTCGTGGTGAATCTCTATCCGTTTGAACAAACCGTCGCGAAACCGCATGTGGAATTTGAAGAAGCAATCGAGAACATCGACATCGGTGGCCCGTCGATGCTGCGCAGCGCCGCCAAGAATCATGAAAGCGTGAGCGTGGTGTGTGATCCCGATGATTACAGCACCGTGCTGGCAGCCCTCACGAAGCCCGCCGAACTCCAGATTCTCCGTCGCAAGCTGGCACTGAAAGTATTTCAACGCACCGGGGCTTACGATACCGCTATCGCGCGCTACCTCGAAGGACAGCAATCCGAGCCGGATTTGGAAGCGATGAGCGGTTTTCCTTCGAGCTATTCCCTCACGCTAAAGAAAGCCCAAAGCCTGCGCTACGGGGAAAATCCCCACCAGAAGGCGGCGCTCTACGGCACGTTTCACGATCACTTCCAACAACTGCAGGGCAAGGAACTCAGTTATAACAACATTCTCGATATCACTGCCGCCACCTATCTCATTGGCGAATTTGAGCGGCCCACCGTGGCGATTCTCAAGCACACGAATCCGTGCGGCGTGGGCAGCGCGGATACCTTGATCGGCGCTTGGGAAAAAGCGTACGCGACGGACCGGCAGGCCCCGTTTGGCGGCATCATCATCGTTAACCAAACGCTCGGACAGGATCTGGCCGAGCAGATCAAAGAAATTTTCACCGAGGTCATCATCGCCCCGCGTTTCAGCGACGAAGCGCTCGCGATTTTCTCAAAGAAGAAAAACCTGCGCCTGATGATCGCGAAAGACGGCATCGGTGCCGATGCACTCCAGGAAGTGCGTTCGGTGGTGGGCGGCGTGCTCGTGCAAGATCGCGACCGCACGCTGGGGAACGTGAAGGAATTCAAAGTGGTGACGAAGCGCCAGCCGACGCAGGAAGAGTGGGACGCGATGCTCTTTGGCTGGAAAGTGGGCAAACACGTGAAATCAAACTCCATCGTGTATTGCCACGGCGAACAAACCCTCGGCGTCGGTGCGGGGCAAATGGCCCGCGTCGACAGCTCGCGCATCGCCGTCTGGAAAGCCGGTGAAGCAAAGCTCGATCTCAAAGGCTCAGTTGTCGCCAGCGAAGCTCTCTTTCCTTTCCCTGATGGTTTGCTCGCCGCGGCTGATGCCGGCGCGACCGCAGCGATTCAACCCGGCGGAGCCATCCGCGACGAAGAAGTAATCAAAGCCGCCGACGAGCGCGGCATGACGATGGTCTTCACCGGCATTCGTCACTTCCGGCACTGAGTTGTCAGAATTACGGAGTTTCGCAATTATCCGATAAGGCAGAAGCAGGAATGGGTAAGGTTTGGGTGGCCGTGATGCGGGAGCAGTAGCACACTGGCGACAACGTCGGCATGATCGCCTTCGCTTTGGGGTGATATAGGTGGAACCCGGCCTCCGGACGGGTTTACAGGTAGCTGCGCTTGAGCGAAGCGAAAGCGTGGCCACGTTGTCGCTTCTCTCCAACGCGGCTACGGGTTACCGTTTCAACTTCGCCCGCAGATACGGCGCGGTCGGACTCTTCTTCATTTTCAGCAGGCCGGCGAGTTCGCCTTGATAGAGAATTTCGCCGCCGTGCGGGCCGCCTCCGGGGCCGAGTTCGAGAATGTAGTCGGCTTCGGCGAGGAGATCGAGGTGATGTTCGATCACCACTACTGTGTGACCTTGGTCGACGAGACTGTGCAGGACCTTGATGAGCTTTTCGCAGTCGCTGAGGTGCAGGCCGATCGTGGGTTCCTCGAGGAGGTAGAGATTACGGATACGGATGTCGCGCGAGCGTTCCTGATAACTTTGCAGGCCCTTGGTCAGCTCGGTGACGAGCTTGAGCCGCTGCGCTTCGCCACCGGAGAGGGTGGGACTGCTCTGGCCGAGGGTAAGATAACCGAGACCGCAATCGACCATCAGCTTGCAGACTTGCGAGAGCTGCGAATGAAAATCAAAAAAAACGGCGGCTTCGTCAAAGGTGAGTTGAAGGACTTGGCCGATGGTTTTCTTTTTCCAGGTGATGTCGGCGAGATCCGGGCCATAGCGCGAACCTTCGCAGGCATCGCAGGGCAGGTAGGAGTCGGCCATGAAGGCCATCTCAAGTTTGATGCGGCCGGCACCGGAGCAGGTTTCGCAGCGGCCGCCGGTGGTGTTGAATGAAAAACGTCCGGCACTGTAGCCGCGGATTTTTGATTCGGGTAACGACGCGAAAAATTGGCGGATGAGATCGAAGATGCCGAGGTAGGTGGCGGGCGTGGAGCGTGGGGTTTTCCCGATGGGGGCTTGGTCGACTTCGATCACCCCTTTGAAGTGATGCGCGTTGCGCAACTCTGCAAAGGGCATGTTTGATTTTTGATTCGCTGCCGCTTGGCTCGGTAATTCGATTTTTGATTCCTCGGCTTCGTAGCCGGAAGACTTGGCGAAGGCTTTGCCGGTGAGGATGGCTTTTTTTTGTTTGATCGCGCAGGTAACGGCCGGATGCAGGACGTCGCGGAAGAGCGTGGATTTGCCCGCGCCGCTGGGACCGCAGGCCATGATCAGCCGGCCGAGCGGCAGGCGCAGGGTTTGATCACGAAGGTTGCGGTAGTTGATAGCCGTGAGTTCAAGCCAGTCTGGGGTTAAATTTTTTTGTAGGAGCTTGCTTGCAGGCGACTCACGGGATTTGCGAAAGCGAGGCTCCTTGTCGCCTGCAAGCAGGCTCCTACAAATGGGACGATAGCTGCCGCGTAATGGGTGGGTGATTCCCTTCTGAAGATATACGCCGGTGAGCGATGCGGCGTTTTTCTTGAGGTTCGCGGGCGTATCGTTGGCGAGCACAGCGCCACCGTGGACGCCGGCGCCGGGGCCGAGATCAATGATGCGGTCGGAGCGTTCCATCAGGCCGTCGTCGTGCTCGACGACGAGCAGCGTGTTGCCCTTCTCGCGGAGCGACTGGAGGGTGTCGATCAACCGGTCGTTGTCGCGGGCATGCAGGCCGATGGATGGTTCGTCCAAAACATAGAGCACGCCGGAAAGATTCGAGCCGAGCTGTGCAGCGAGACGGATGCGCTGGGCTTCGCCGCCGGAAAGCGTCTCGGTGGGACGGTCGAGCGAGAGGTAGTCGAGCCCGACGTGGGCGAGGAAACGCAGACGTTCGGCGATTTGCGGCACGATGTCCTGCGTGATCATTTTGGTGCGGGCGTCGAGTTGCAGGCCTTGCAGTGCGGCCAGCAAAGGATCGGGCGTGAGACGAAGCAGTGCGGGCAGGGAAATTGAATCTTGGTAGGGCGAATCCTCCGGATGAGCCGCGGCTCGTCGGGGACGACTCGCCCTACCTTTAAGCGGCAGTTTCACGGCGCGGGCGATGCGATTCAGGCGTTCGCCGTGGCAGGTGGGACAGAGTTTGCCGTGGGAGGACGGATCATCGGGATCGAAGGCGCGGAGGGCGTCGGCGACTTCGTCGGACATTTCCTCGTCTTCATCCGGCTTCAGCATCCAGTCATAGATGCGGCCGTGTCCGCGGCAAGTCGGACACCAGCCTTTGGGCGAGTTGAAGGAAAAATGTTTCGGGTCCAGTTCGGGAAACGATTCGCCGGAGGCCACGTCGGTGCGCGTGGTGGAGAACCAGGATAATACTTTGCCGTCGGGGGTGAGGAGGAAACACGAGCCCTTTCCGATCTTCAGCGCTGTTGAGAGCTGAGAGTTGAGCGCTGAGAGTTGAGCACCAGATTTCTTGCTCTGCGCTCTGAACTCTGGGCTCTGGACTTTTAAGTCGGCGACCACGACTTCGATGTCATGTTCTTTGTAGCGGTCGAGTTTCTGAAAGTTTTCCACGCGCAGTAGCTTGCCGTCGGCACGCATCAACTCGTAGTCTTGTTTCTCGATCCACTTCGCGATGGGCTCGTGGTGGCCCTTGCGTCCGCGAATGAGTGGGGCACAGAGATAAATATGCTTGGCTTTTTTTGCGGCGGGGGTGGCGAGGACTTTTGACAATAATTGTTTGAGCTGACTGGGCGAGAGCGGGGTGACCTCGCGGCCGGTTTCCGGGTGATGCTGGATGCCGGCACGGGCGTAGAGGAGGCGGAGGTATTGGGCGACCTCCGTGATCGTCGCGACGGTGGATTTGCGTGAGCCACGGGTGACGCGTTGCTCGATGGCGACGGTGGGCGGAATGCCGGTGAGACGGTCGATATCGGGACGGGGCAATTGTTCGACGAATTGCCGGGCATAGGGCGACATCGATTCCATGAAACGGCGCTGGCCCTCAGCAAAGATGATGTCGAACGCCAGCGTGGATTTACCCGACCCAGAGACGCCCGTGACCACGGTGAGCTGCCGGTGCGGAATCGTGAGCGAAATGTTTTTGAGATTATTCTCCCGTGCACCGATGATGGTAAGGACTGAGCCGCCTTCGCCGTTCGGCTTCGGCGCGCCAAGAGGACTCAAAGGCGGCAGGGCTGAGTCAGAAGGATGGTACGGAGCTTGGTCTTCGGCGGCGAGGTGTTCGGTCTCGCGGGAGCTCGACCCTCCATCGGACAAGGCAGCTTTGTAATATAATGTATTACTAAACCCCAGTGCTTGTTTTAGGAAGGGCGAGGTGGCGGTGTCGGCGCGGGCGAGATCTTCAGGGGTGCCTTCGGCGACGATCTGGCCGCCGCCGGAGCCGGCCTCGGGGCCGACTTCGAGAATCCAGTCGGCGGATTTCAGGACGTCGAGATTGTGCTCGATGACGATGATGCTGTGGCCGCAGTCCACGATGCGCTGAAGAACTTCGAGCAGGCGCTTCACATCGTGGCGGTGCAGGCCGGTGGTGGGTTCGTCGAGCAGGAGCAAAGCAGGTTCTCCGATTTTCGATTTTGGATTTTCGATTCTCGAAACAGATGATTGCTGGGACGCGTAGTCCGATAGGTAGCGGACGAGTTTCAGGCGCTGGGACTCGCCGCCGGAGAGCGTGTTGAGCGGTTGGCCAAGGGGAAGATAGCCGAGGCCGACGGCGTCGAGCGCGGCGAAGCGTTGATGGATTTTTGGTTCGGTGGTGAAGAAGATCAGCGCTTCGGTGACTGTGGTCGCGAGGAGATCGGAGATGGATTTGCCCTGCCAGCGGATGGCGAGCACCTCGGGCTTGAAGCGGCGGCCTTCACAGATTGGACAGGGTACGAAAACGTCAGAGAGAAATTGCATCTCCACGCGCTCGCTACCCATGCCCTGACAGTGATCGCAGCGACCTTCGCCGCTGTTGAAGGAAAAGCTGGAGGAATTGAAACCGGCTTCTTGCGCCGTGGGCGTCGCGGCGTAGAGATCGCGGATGAGTTCCCAGGCTTCGCAGTAGAGTGCAGGGTTCGAACGCGGCGTGCGGCTGAGGGGCGATTGATCGACGAGGACGACTTCGGAAAAAGCGATGTCGGAGGTGATGCTGCCGATGGCGGCGGGATCGTCGGCGAGTTGGTTGCGCTGGGAGAGCAGGCCTTGGTAGATGACGTTGTCGAGGAGCGTGGATTTGCCGGAGCCGGAAACGCCGGACAAGCAAACCAATCGTTCCAAGGGTAAGGAAAAACTTAGATCGCGGATGTTGTGTTTGGTGGCTTGGGCGAAGGTGAGCCAGGCGAGCGGAGATTTTTTGTCGCCTGCAAGCAGGCTCCTACACAGACGGCGGTTGGTGGGAGTGAT
>JANYCF010000057.1 GCA_025360455.1 Opitutaceae bacterium
CCCGGTCTCGACCAGCGAAACGTCCGCACTCCCGTTCAACCCCGTCGTATTGGTTACCATTACGACAGAGTATCACATCGTATCGGTCGTGCCTACGAGGCACCCGAAGCGACGCTTACAGAGAAACGGTAGGGCACGTTATCCTTAACGCGCCGCTGAACGTACCACACATTAGGGCGGGTTAAGGATAACCCGCCCTAATGTAGTGCCGTAAACCACTCTCTAAATTTTATAAATACTTGCCCGCCAAACTGACCTCTTTTCGAACTGACGAACTCGGGTTAGGGGCCAATTAATGTGGATTAGTAGTTTGTCCTCGGCCTGTGCGATGAAAGACACCTAACGAAGACGAAGAATTTTCGGACTGTATTCTGTCCTCATATCGTCGTACATTCAGCTTCACTTCTTCAGATTGATGGTGGCTTCGTCCACGAACATTTTCTCGGGATATTTCAGGAAGCCGCGCATCAGCATATCATCCCCGTGGACCTCGTGCCGCACCTGCTCCAAGCGAATGGCCCCGTCCAAGGTTTCCGTACGCAAACCGCGAAAGATACTCTTGCCCCGATCATCAGCCAGCAGCACCGGTGCTTGATAAGTGAATAGGTAATCCAGCTCACGTGCCTGCAATAATTCGCTGAGCAACTGCGCCCCACCCTCAAAGAACACTCCCGTGATGCCTTCCAGTACGCAGCGCCGACGAAAATCCGCAAAATCAACTTTAGGCGTCTGTGCCTCCATCACCCAGGTCTTCACCCCGAGAGAATTTAATTTCCGCACATAACCAAGTCCGCCGTGCGGCGTTGTCACCACGATCGTGCGATCACGAAATTCGTCCGTGTACAGTCCCGGCATCGACTTATCCAAAACCGAACGCAACTGGCCGTCGAAAACAAAGCGCCACGGGCACCATTCCTTGCCCTCGACGCGGGCCGTCAGTCGCGGATTATCCGCGCGAAGCGTCCCCGCCCCCACGGCGATCGCCGGGAAATAACGGCGCCAGACATGCCCATTTGCCCGTGCTTTTTCTCCCGTGATCCATTTTGAATCTCCCGTCCGTGTCGCCACTTTGCCATCAAGCGTCACGCCCGACTTGGCGGCAAAAAGCGGCCGTCCCGTGGTCATCCAGTGATTAAAAATCAGGTTCAAATCCGCGCATTCGCCCGCCAACACTCCGGTGATCACTTCGACGCCCGACGCCCGCAGCCACTCAAAACCGTGTCCCGCGTGGGCCGGATTCGGATCGGTTGCACCCACGACTACACAGGTAATTCCGGCAGAGACAATCGCCTCGGTGCAAGGCGGTGTGCGACCGTGGGTGCAGCAGGGCTCCAGCGTCACATAGAGCGTGGCACCCGGTTTCGGTTTCCGTCCGAGCGCGCGCAACGCAGCAATCTCCGCGTGGACTTCGCCCGCTTTCACATGATGGCCTTCCGCAACAATCTCTCCATTTTCAACAATTAAGGCGCCAACAAGCGGATTGGGGTGCGTTTCGCCCCAACCGAACCGGGCCAACTCCAAGGCCCGACGCATGAACAAATCATGAGTGATTGTTTTCATCACGCGAGCGCCGCCACATACGGGTTGAATTTTTTCTCATCGCCCACCGTGGTGCGCGGACCGTGACCGGGCAAGACCACGGTTTCTTCCGGTAACGTGTAGATTTGCTCACGGATGCCACGAGCCAGTTGATCGAAATTTCCACTGGGGAAATCCCAACGCCCTACGCCGCGATTGAAAAGCGCATCACCCACCAGCGCGACCTGGGCAGCCGCCTGATAAAACAGGACATTCCCGGGGCAATGTCCGGGTACATGCCGCACTTCGAATTCCCGGCCCAAGGCGGAGAGCCGCTCCCCTTGCTCGACCCAAGCATCAACCTTCACCCCCCGCAGGCCCAGTTTAGTGCGCATAAAATCCTCCATGGTTTCAGGCGTTTCAATCATCGCCTGATCCGCCCGATGCGCGCGCACGAAGGCGCCCGTCTCACTCTTCACCGCAGCTCCGTCCTGCATATGATCCCAATGTCCGTGGGTCAGCCAAAGTTCCTTCAGCGTGCAACCTTCCTTGGCCAGCACGGGCTTGATTTTTGCCAGAATATCACCCGGCGCATCCACGAGAATCGCTTCGCCGAGTTTAGCGTCTGTCAACAGGTAGCCGATCGTTTGAATGGGGCCGGAGGGCAGGACATGAATCTTCACGTCCGTCAGACTGATTGGTTCATTCCGAGAATCAAACTTCATTCGCTAAATGAATTCAGGCTGAAATCACCTTCAATTATATCTTGGTCACGCAAATCCTACGCTCAACACACTTCACCCGATGAGCCGTCCTTACCCGCGGCGCACCGTATCCAATGATTTCCGAATCAAGGCGGCCAGCACATGCAGCTCGAAGGGCTTGCCGATAAAATAATCTCCTTCCGCCGGAGAAAAATCCGTCCCGGCGATATCGGCACTGTAGCCACTCATGAATATGATGCGGATGCCGGGCAGATCTTTTTTGAAACGCAGCGCGATATCTTTTCCGTTCAAGCCTTCCGGCATGATCATATCTGTTAACACCAGTTTGATTTCTTTTTTGCGTTCATGCCAGAGGCTCAAGGCTTGATGCCCATTGCTGGCCACCAATACCTGATAACCCAGTCGCGTCAGGGTAATCTTTGTCACCATCTGCACCGCCAGATCGTCTTCCACCAAAAGAATCGTCTCCGTACCTCGCGGGATTTTCTCGGGCTGGGGCGGTTGCGAACTGGTGGTAAGGGGCGCAGCCAACAGCGGCAGATACACAGTGAAAGTCGTGCCGCGATTCAACTCGCTTTCCACCGTCACCCACCCGTCGTGCTGTTGCGCGATACCGTAGACGGACGCGAGACCCAGCCCGGTTCCCTTGCCCACTTCCTTCGTGGTGAAAAACGGCTCGAAGACACGCTTCATGTTTTCCGGAGCGATGCCAGTGCCGGTATCGCTGACCGCCAGCAGGGCGAATGACCCCGGCCGGGCCGACACCATCAACCGGGCTTCCTCCGCCGAAATATCAACAGCCGCCGTGCGTAAATTCAACTGTCCGCCTTGTGGCATGGCATCCCGCGCATTGATGCTCAGGTTGAGGATCACCTGCTCCAGCATGCCGGGATCGGCGTGAATGGATAAAACCTGCAACGCATAATCCAAGCGGATCTTCACCGTCTCGCCGATGACACGACGGAGCATTTTGGAAATATGCCCGACCACGACATTGAGATCGAGATCCTGCTGCTGCATCACTTGCTGGCGGCTGAAGGCGAGCAATTGCCGCGTCAGATTCGCCGCGCGATTGGCGGCATGCGCGATGGCTTGCAATGGCTCCACCGCCTCCGGCGCCAAGTGTTCGGCCGATTGCAGCAAACCGAGGTTCCCCAGAATCACCGTCAGTAAATTATTGAAATCGTGTGCCACCCCTCCCGAAAGCTGGCCGATCGCTTCCATCTTTTGCGCCTGCCGGAACTGCTCCTCCAACTGTATTCGTTTAGTGATATCACCCACGTAACAATGCACGACTTGCTGGGCGTTGATGGGATAAAACGACCACGAAAGCGTGCTCTGCATATGCCGGGTTTCCAGGCGGAGCAACGGCTGCCCGGTCGCCAAACATTCCGCCACGATCTTACGCACCGTGGGCGGCAGCAAATCAGCCAGATTGGAGAACCCCACTTTTTCCGCCATACCGAGCGCGGCGGGATTATGATAGACCAGGTGACCGTCCGCCGTGAACTCCAACACCGGGTTCGGATTTAACTCCGGAAAATTCGCCAAATGCTGCGCTTCTTCCTCGGCCTGTTTGCGCTCGGTAATATCCTGCACCACCGACCGGATGCCCGTGATCAGACCGGCAGAGTTGCGCAAAATCCGATCTTCGATCAGCACATGGAACACGGAACCGTCTTTCCGGCGGAAACGCCGTTCCTGAACATGCGTCTCAGATTGCGTACCGCTTAATTTCGCCAACATCGCTTCACGGAAAACTGTTTCGTCAGCCGTTATTTTCCAAGCGGATTGCCCCAATAATTCTTCCGCCGTATAATCAAGCATGCGTAATTCGGTTTGGTTCATCCGGGTGATGCGCCCCTCCGCATCGACTTCGTGATAACCAATGGGCGCGTTATCAAACAGGTCGATAAACTGCTCACGATTCTGGCGTACCGCTTCCTCCGCCAGTTTACGTCCGGTAATATCGAGCATCGAGTTGAGCACATACGACCGGCCACCAATGCGCACCACCCGGCCATTATAGAGCACCACCAGATGACTGTCGTCCGGGCGACGCATTTTTGCTTCGAAGTCGTTCACCGCCCCATCGCGCTGGAGCAACTGCAGGTAGCGATCCCGCTCCATCGGATCAGCCCACACATTCATCTGAACAGTGGTCAGCCCCCGCACCTCGGCGAGTTTCCGACCCAGCAATAATTCAGCCGCAGTGTTGGCATCGGCCACCAGACCTTCGGGCAAAGTGGTGAGGACAATGGCAAGCGGACTCTGCGCAAACACGGCATGAAATTTCTCCTCGCTTTCCCGGATGGCCACCTCCGCCTCATTGCGCTTTCTCAGTTCGGTGATACTGCCGCGCACAAAATCGCGCTCATTGATCTTGATCCGCAGCAGTCTCACCTCGCAGGCGAGATCGCAGCCTTGCGAGTCGCGGTGCATCCACTCGAAGACCGGGTTGTCCCCCGCCAGGGCCTGGGCAACATACCCCTGCGCCTTTTCGAAAGTGGGTTGGCCGTCCGGCTGGAACGGCGGGCTCAGCTGCGCCGGCCCAAGATGGCAAAGTTCGGCCGCCGTGAGTTTGAATAACATCTCGGCCGCCGGGTTTACCATCGAGAATTTCCCCGTGGCAAGGTCCAGGAGCACGACCGCCTCGGGCGCGTTTTCCACCAGCCGACGAAATCCGGCCTCACTCTCGCGCAACGCCTGCTCCGCCCGCTTGCGTTCACTGATATCCATCACGAAGGCGACGCCTTCATCCGTCCGCCCTTCAAAGGTGGCCACGCCCACATAGACCGCAACGCGTGAGCCATCTTTGCGAAAATATTCCTTCTCCCACGGGGTGCAAACCCCTTTGGCCGCCAGCTCCTCGATGGCCCTCTGGTCCAGAGGCACATATTCCGGAGGAGTCATTTTGCTCCAATTCACCCGGCCCGCATCAAAATCTTCGCGGGTATAACCCACCATTTTCAAGAAAGCATCGTTGGCCGCAGTAATGAGGCCCGCTGTATTGCAGAAGAACATCCCAATCATGTTGGAATCCATGATGCGGCGAAAACGGCTTTCACTCCGCCGCAACGCCTCCTCGATCCGTTTTCGCTCGGTGATGTCCGTGATCATCGCGAGTGCACCGGCATAGTTTCCGTTGCTGTCAAGAATCGGGCCGGTCGCGAGAGTGGCCCACAAGGCCGTAGCATCCTTGCGCAAAAACCTGAAATCGTGCTGCTCGGTGATGCCCTGTTTGCGACGCTCGATATTGTACTCCGCACTGGCCCGGCTCTCATCATCCATGAAATCCGTCAGCGTTCGGCCCAGCATCTCCTCCACGGTATAACCCAGCATCTGCGCCATCCTCGGATTGACGAACGAGGTCCGCGCGCCGGCATCGATCATCCAGATGCCTTCCCAAGCGGTCTCGACGATGAGGCGGTACCGCTCCTCGCTGTCCCGCAATCTCGCCTCGGCCTGCTTTCGCTCGGAAATATCGCGCACGATCGCCTGGAGCAGACTGCGCCCGTCCACCTCGATATGGTTCAGGCTCACCTCCGCATCGAAGGCCGTCCCGTCAAAACGGAGGTGTTTCCATTCGAAAATTTGCGGCCGGCCCTGCATCGCCGCCGCAATTTTCTCCGGCACCTTCTGGTCGGAGCGTTTGCCGTCCGGCTGCAATTCCGGGGAAAACTCCACCGGCGAATGCCCGATAATCTGCGCTCGGGTGCAGCCAAACATCCGCAGCGTGCTGGCGTTGCAATCGATGAACTCCCGGTCGGTCATGATAAAAATCGCATCATGCGCCGTCTCAAACAGCGTGCGAAACCGGCCTTCAGTTTCGCGCACCCGGAGCTCGGCCTTTGTCATTCGGTCGCGTTCGGACAACTGCATGCTCTGGCGCAAGACCGCGAGCACCACGACGACCACCACGCCCAAACCGACCGCATACCGGGCCGCCACCGGCACTCCCGGCAGCGTCCAGACAAGGACCAGACTGGTCGCGGCGATCACCACCAGCAGCAGCGGCAGCAAGCGCAGCGCCATTTCGCAAAACCGTTTCCATTTCGGATTGGCCGAATCTTCCGTGCGCCAGCCCATCGCCCCCAGTCCCAGGACCACGGCCGCGGGCGAAAAACCCAGATTGAACCAGGTCCCGTCCTGCAACGCATTATCCAGCGTGAGGGAATTCCAGCGCATCCACAAAAATCCATCAGCCAGGAGTGCGCCCAGAAAAACCAACCAGCTCCGATCCGCCTTCGGTTGCAGACTGAACACCAAAATCAACCCAAGACACAGCGCGCCTAACAAGGTCACGGGATAGCTCACCAGCACGATCAAGGACAGGACATCCGCTCCCGCGCGTTTCGGCAGATACAACGCGAGGATCAAGGCCAAGACCGCCACCGCCAGTGCCCCGGCATCCAGGGCGACCGTGCGCAGCCGGCCCGGGCTCATGCGGGAGCGCAGGCTGGACCACAGCCCCATGGCGCAGCCCGGACCGAGACAGGAATAAAACAGATCGGACGGCCCCGGGAACGGATTCCAGCCCACCGCCACCTGCACATCCCAGAGCACCTGGCCAAAAGCGTAGGCACTCAGCGCCCAGGCAAACCAACGGCGGGCCGCACGATCAACCGGAGCCGCAGAGCGGAAACCCATCCACGCCAGCCAGGCTCCGCTTATATATGCGGTGGTCCAATGCACATTGTCCAACAGCACCGTCAACCTCGGGAAAATACCGGAGCGGCTGATTCCAAAAGCAACGACGACGATGCCAATCGCCACACCCGCCACCCACCGGGCTCGCTGCCAGATCACTCGGTCGGCGAAAAGAGGAATATCAGCCATGGGAAAATCAGGCTCGGGCGATAATGGACTGGAAGACTGATTGCACGAAAGATGACTTAGGGAAAAAGCCAGGGAGTGCCAGCCACAATCCACGGGCGTATTTCCGGCAGATTTGACCGAACCAACATCTCCCGACCGGTTTGGGCGGCACCTCACCGACCGAGCATTGCCCAATGATCGGCGATCCCTTGATCGCCGCAACGCGTTTTGACCGGCGAGTGCTCCCAGAAAAAAATTCATCAACAGGTGCAGGATGGATCATCCTCACTTTTGTTTTCCATGAGCTGGCGAAACCGGTCTTCATTTTCCCGCAGGACCTCCTCTGCCCGACGATACTGCAGCGCGCCACCTTCCTCCGTCCTCGCTCGATGTCGGCCCGGTAACTGCGATGCAGATCAAGCGGCAGTCTCCATTCCAAATCACCCCTACTCGGTTCAGCCGGCCAGAACGCGCCGGAGCTTTTTCAACAGCTGCGTGGGCGTGAAAGGTTTCGCGAGGGTTTCCTTGATCCCGAGGCCGGCCAGCTCGTCTTTCTTTTCCTCGTGATCAAAGCCACTGCAAGCGATGACCTTGATGTCGGGCTGCAGCGTGCGCAATGCCTGGATCAGCTTTATCCCGCCCATCCCCGGCATGATCATGTCGGTCAGCACCAGCTTAACAGCCCCGGCCTGCTCGGCAAAAATCCTTAACGCTTCTTCGCCGGTACCGGCGACCAGCACCTGATAGTGATGCTTCTCCAACACCCGTCTGGTCGTGGACAAAATATGCTCCTCGTCATCCACGACCAGAAGCAGCTCCTGCCCTCCGAACGGAGCGGCGGAGACGGTCGTCTCACGCTCGGGAACCGTCGCGGTGCTCCTGACGGGCAGATAGACTTTAAAGACCGTCCCTTGGTTCACTTTGCTTTCGACCGTGAGAAATCCCTCATGACTTTTGACGATTCCGATCACGGTGGACAGACCCAGTCCGGTTCCCTTGCCAATCGCTTTGGTCGTGAAAAAAGGATCGAAGATGCTGGAAATAATTTCCGGCGGAATACCCATGCCGGAGTCGCTCACAATCACCATCACGTAGTCCCCGGGCTTGGCCTCCGGGTGCACTCTCGCCAGACTTTCGTCCAGCTGGATATTTTCCGCCTTCAGGCCCAGCCGGCCTCCCTCCGGCATGGCGTCACGGGCATTCACGCAGAGGTTCATCAACACCTGGTGGATCTGCGTGGCGTCCGCGACCACCGGCCAGAGATCCCCCGGCACGGAAGATTCAATCTGGATGTTTCGCGGAAAAGTTTCCTGCATGATGCTCGTCATCTCACGAAACAGATGCCGCAACTGGATGCTGGCTCGCACGCCTTCCACGCCGCGGCTGAACGCCAGCAACTGGCTGATGATGCGGGTACCACGCTGCGCACTGCGCTCCACCATCAACAGCATCTCCCGGTCCTGCGGGTCCGTGATCGTGTCTTTCAACAGGCCGGCGGCCAGCAGCACCGGCGCAAGGATGTTGTTCAGGTCATGCGACACCCCGCTCGCCAAAGTCCCGACCGCCTCCATCCGCTGGGCCCGCAGAAATTTTTCCTCGAGGAGCTTCCGCTCGGTGATGTCCTGCATCGTGCCTTCGTAATGGATCGCGCCTGCGGTGTCCCGCACCGCCTGGGCATTCGAGGAAATCCAGATCAGGCTGCCGTCCTTGCGGCGCATCCGGGCCTCGAAGCCTTTGACGAAGCCCTGCTCGCGCAGCAACCGTTGCATCTCGGCCCGCTGCGTATCATCGGCGTAGAATTGCTCGTCGATTTTGGTCACGCTGCCGATCACCTCCTCCGGCGAAGTGTAACCGGCCATGCGCGCGAGCGCCGGATTGGCCGTGAGCAACCGGCCGTCGGCCGTCGCCTGATAAATGCCTTCCACCGCATTTTCAAAGATCCGCCGGTACTTGGTTTCCGCTTCACGCTGCGCTTCCTCCGCCTGTTTCCTTGCGGTTATATCCGTCCACCCGCCGATGATTTCTGACGGCTCACCATTGATCCCGGGCAGATGGCGTTTCCGGTCCTCCACCCAGAGGTAGCTGCCATCCTTGCATCGCAGCCGGTACTCCACCCGGCTGCGCCCCAGTTCAATCGCCAGGTGCAAGCCCGCTTGGGCGACGGCCTGATCATCCGCATGGAGATGCCCGCTCCACCACTCCGGCTGGACGATTTCATCCGCACGAAAACCCAGCAGTTCGAAAATATTGGCACTGACATAATTCAGAAAAGCATCCTGCGCCGATGACGTGCGCGAGTATATCACCGTGGGGCTGCGGGCCACCAGATGATAGAGATGGGCGTTGGTTTTGCGCAATGCCTCGTCGGCCCGGATCCGTTCCTTGCGCAGCCGGTTCTGTTCCAATGCCTGGATCACGGCCTGCCCCAGACGCCCCAGACGATCCTTCAGCAGATAATCCACCGCGCCTCGCTTCATGGCCGCCACCGCCGTCTCCTCTCCGATGGTGCCGGACACAATAATAAACGGAATATCCAGTCCGCGTTCCTCCAGTAATTTGAGCGCGCTCAGCCCGTCAAATTGAGGCATCGCATAATCCGACAGGATAATTTGCAGGTGGGGACCAAGCTTGGCGCAATAATCTTCCTTCGTCTGCACCCGCAGCCAAGTGGGTTCAAAACCGGCCCGGCGCAGTTCACGCAGGACCAGCTCCGCATCCGCAGGATTATCTTCCACCAGCAAGAGGTGCAACGGTTCGGCCATGAATTATTTTTCTCCGGAAGGCGGGTGGTTGAGCAGCAGCCAGTAAAAGCCCAGGTCCCGCACGGCATCGGCGAAACCTTCAAAATTCACCGGCTTCACGATGTAGCTGTTCACGCCGAGATGATAACTCTCGACCACATCCCGCTGCTCTTTCGAGGAGGTGAGAACGACCACGGGAATAAACTTCGTGCGCAGATCGGTCTTGATCCGCCTCAGCACTTCCAGCCCGTCCACCTTGGGCAGTTTCAGGTCGAGCAACACCACCTTGGGCGCCTGCTCGATCCGACGCGCCGCATACGGACCTTCGCAAAATATATATTGCAGCGCCTCGGCGCCGTCGCGGGCGACATGGATGGCATTCGACACATTGGCTTTCTTCAGGGCCCGCAAAGTCAGTTCCAGATCCTGCGGGCTGTCCTCCACCAGCAATATTTCCACGGCATTGTGTTCATTCATGATTTGGTTTCTCCTTCGAGGGTGAAATAAAAAGTGGCGCCACGATCCGGCTCCGCCTCGGCCCAGACGCGCCCGCCATGCCGGTGGATGACCCGCTGCACAATGGCCAGACCGACTCCCGTGCCCTCGTAGTCCTCCGCCAGGTGCAGCCGTTGAAAGACTCCGAACAGTTTGTGCGCATACTGCATGTCGAAGCCCGTGCCGTTGTCCCGGACAAAATAAACATTCCCGTTCTTCTCCGGCACACAGCCGATCTCGATGGTCGCCTGCCCGCGCAGGCGGGTGTATTTCAAGGCATTCGAAAGCAGGTTGATCCAAACCTGTTTCAGCAGCGCCGGATCACCCGCGCTGGCCGGCAGGGCACCGATCCGAAGTTCAACCTTCCGTTCCGGCCACGGACGGCCCAGCTCATCGAGTGCGCTGCGCACCAATTGGTCGGTGTCGATCATCTGCTTTTTCAGCTCCTGCCGGCTGAGCCGCGCAAACGTCAGCAGATCGTCGATCAACTCCCCCATCCGCTGGGCGCTCTCGCGGATCGTCTGGAGATAACGCTGTCCCTCGGCCGGCAATTGCGGGCCAAAATCCTCCAGCACCGCCTGTGAGAAACCGTCCACCGCCCGCAACGGCGCACGCAGATCGTGCGACACCGAATAGGAAAATGCCTCCAACTCCTTGTTGGCCGCTTCGAGCTGGGCGGTGCGCTCGATCACGCGTTGCTCCAACTCGATATTTAATTGCCGGATTTTCTCCTCCGCCGTCCGGCGCTCGATCGTCGACCAACAACGTTCGACCACTTCCTGCACGATGGTGATCTCGCCCGCCTGCCAATCCCGCGCTGTCGTCTGATGCACGGCCATCATCGCACAGAGCACCCCCTCCTTCACGAGCGGGCAGGTGATGATCGCCTTGATGCCGATGGCATTGAACATATCCGCCCCTTCCCCGGGCAAAAGCTCCGTTTCCACATTGCGGATGATCAGGGTCTGGCCGCTATGAAGCGTGGCCACCGCGCGCGGTCCAAAGAGCGACAGCTGGTATTTGCCCACGGTACTCGCGCAGCCGTCGGTGTAATCGTACAAAATGGTGAACTGCTCGCCGTCTGGCTCGACATCCGCGTAGGCACAACGGGAAGCGCGCAGGTGCTCGCCCAACATCCGCGCCATCACCGCCATGATCCGGTTGGAATCAGCCAGCGTGCGCGTCGCCTCGCCCAGATCGTTGAGAAAGCGAAAATGTTCTTCGCTCTCATGAATGGCCTGCTCCGTCCGCCGGCGCTCCGTGATATCGCGGATCACCGCCAGCAGATTGCCATCGGGCATCATGGTCGCGATTACATCCGCCGGAAAGGTCGATCCGTCCTTGCGCCGGAACAGCCACTCGCGCTGGTAATCGGATTTGCCCTTGAGCACACCCAAAGCTGTCCCGATGTGTTCGATCTCCGTCGGGGCCACGATATCCGAAGCATGCAGTCCGATCAATTCGCCGCGCGTGTAGCCGAGCATCCGGCACAGGCTCGTGTTGGCATCGAGGTAATAGCTTTGCTGATTGGCGATGACGATGCCGTCCGGCGCATACTCGAAGAGCGTACGGTAGCGCGCCTCGCTCGCCTGCACCGCCGCTTCGGATTTTTTCCGCCCGGTGATATCGCGGGCCACCTTCGACGCCCCGACAATCGTCCCGTCCCGCCCCCTGATGGCGGAGACCGTGACCGAGACGTCGACCGTACTGCCATCCTTGCGCAGCCGCACCGTGTCAAAATGCCGGACGCTTTCACCGCGCCGGACACGGGCAATAATCTCTTCTTCCTCGGACTGACGCTCCGGCGGCATCAACCGCAGAATCGTCTGCCCCACCATCTCGCGGGCCGTATAGCCGAAGATGCTTTCCGCCCCGGGATTCCAACTCGTGATGATGCTGGACAAATTTTTGCCGATAATGGCGTCGTCCGAAGAGTGCACGATCGCCGCCAGACGTGCGGACGCCTCCTCCGTTTTTTTCCGCTCGGTGACGTCGCGGTAATTGGTGACAATGGCCCCGACCGCCGGGTCGCCCAACAGGTTGGTCGCGACGCCTTCGAGGCAGAGCCACTGCCCGTTTTTGTGCCGGCGGCGCCATTGAACGGGAATAGGCTGGCCCGGTTTGGCCACGAGCTGTTGCACCACTGACTGCACGAGCGGCAGATCGTCGGGGTGCGTGCTCTCCAGTCCGTTGCGGCCAACCAATTCCTCGGGAGCATAGCCTTCGATCGCCGTCACCGACGGACTCGCATAGAGAATTTTATTGCCGGCATCGATCAACACAATCCCATCGCCGCTATGTTCAAGGAGGGCGCGGAACCGGTGCTCACTGTGGTGCAAGGCCTCGGTTTTCCCATTCACCTCGCTCTGCATATTTTCGAAAGCGCGGGCCAGCACTCCGATTTCACCGGTCGCGGCTACTTTTATCGGTAAGGTGTGGCCAATGGAAAACGACTCGACCGTGCGGGTCAGTGTCACCAACGGCTTGGTCAACGACCGGGCCAGACCGAGCGCCAAGCCTAGCGCCAGCAGCGCCACTACCCCGGCCGCCACCAAACTGGAATGGCGCACGAGAGCCAAGGGTGCCAACAGCGCGGCCTCAGGCACCACTTCGATCAAGGCAAGCCAAGGACCGCCACCAGGCCGCAAAGGAAGCATCGCTACTCCGAGAGATTCTCCGGTGGGAAAACGTATGATTCCGACCTTGGACTCGTTTTTCGCCAGATAGGCGGCCAGTTCGGGATACTCCGTTTGCAATCGGTTATCCTGGCCAAGGTCGAAACCAAAGGTCTTCTCGGGCTGCGGATGAAGCAGATAATATCCGTCCGCGTTGACCACATAAACATGGCCGCCCGCATGCTCCGCCTGGTTGACGCGGACCATCGTCTGACTCAAATCAACATTGATAATCACAATGCCGAAGAGCACGCCGGCCGGAGTATAAATGGGCGTAGCCGCCCGGATAACCGACTGGTGCGGCACCTCGATTTTACCGTGCTCCCGGTTCAGATCAATTCTTGATAGATAGACCGCTCCCGCCGGCAGCTTGATTGCCTCAATAAAATAGTCCCGGTCGCCCTTGGCCTGCAGTTCATCATCCGGCACAATCCGCACCGCACCATGGGGACCCGAGCGATCAACCCGCACGATCTCCCGTCCACCTTCGGCCACACCAATGATCCGGAACTGCGTATAGCCGGGCTTCGCCTGCAGATCGGCGACAAAGCGCCGGGCCATCCGCGCGCGCCAAATTTGCTCAGTGGTTCCATCCTGAGGATCACGCCCGCCATTAAGTCGGGCCCGAACAATCCCTTCGAGCGCCGCTGCTCCGGTCGCAAACGCGATGACATCGTCCCGGGCCAAAGCAACCACCTCATCCAAACGCGCCCCCTGCCGCTGCGCATGCGTCTGTAATCGGGACAGCTCCGCCGGCAAAATCGCCCTTTCCAAGTTCCGGTAGATCAACATCCCAACCACTCCTGCGGTGGAAAGCGCCAGAAGCACCATGGCAAGAGTCAGTCGGGTCGTCAGGCTCATGCGGCCTCTCCGTAAGTTGACCCAGTTGCTTCATCGCCCGCTTGGGGCGATACCGCGACCGCTGCCATCAGAACGATGATAGGGGAAGCCACAGCGGTTTTCCGCCGACTAGTGCACCCGGTGTTCATACGGGCGTCGTATTGCTAGGTGGTATATCATTGCTTGAAAGCCCACCCTAGCGAATGCCATGGCCCGTATTAATACGATGGCAGCGCTGTGGTGCGCCGAATTATCGAGATGATGTTCAACCACTATTGGCGTAATTTCCTCTAATGCAAGCGGGCAGACAAATCCCCGCGAACGGTTCAATTGGCTAAAATATCCTTTCCCCCGGCCTTGCGGTGATTTTAGCTGACCCTTCAATTTTCCAGAGCCTTGCTTCTGGATTCTTCCGCCATGACCTCCGCTCAAATCCGCCAATCGTTCCTCGATTTCTTCGCCTCGAAGCAGCACACCATCGTGCCTTCCGCCTCGCTCATGCCGACGGCGCCCAACCTGCTCTTTACGAACGCCGGCATGAACCAGTTCGTGCCCTACTTCCTCGGTGATCAAACCGCCCCGTGGAAACGCGTGGCCGATACCCAGACATGCATTCGCGCGGGCGGCAAACACAACGACCTCGAGGACGTCGGTTTCGATACCTACCACCACACGATGTTCGAGATGCTAGGCAACTGGTCCTTCGGCGACTATTTTAAGAAAGAGTCCATCCAGTGGGGCTGGGAACTGTTGACCAAGGTTTGGGGCATCCCACCGAAACGCCTCTTCGCCACCGTCTATTCTCCCGACAAGTCCAAAGGCGACCCCGCCGACTTCGACCAGGAAGCCTACGATATCTGGGCCGGCATTTTCAAAGCCGCTGGTCTCGACCCCGCCATCCACATCGTCAACGGCAACAAGAAGGATAATTTCTGGATGATGGGCGACACCGGTCCCTGCGGCCCGTGCTCAGAGGTGCATTTCAACCTGCTTCCCTCCGACGACGAGAAAGCCGGCCGCGCCCGCGTCAACTCATCGGACTCCCGCTGCATCGAGATCTGGAACCACGTCTTCATTCAGTTCAATGCGAATGCCGACGGCACCTTCGCTCCCCTCGCCGCCAAGCATGTCGATACCGGCATGGGCTTCGAACGCGTCGCCGGAATCCACGCGACCACGAACGGCTTCAAGGATTTCAACGGCGAGCCCTCCAACTACAACGCCGACGTCTTCAAGCCGACCCTCGACAAACTCGCGTCCCTCTCCGGCAAAACCTACACAAAATCCGTCCCCACCAAACGCGACGGCCTGAGCGTGCAGGAGCAAACCGACATCGCCTTCCGCGTCCTCGCCGACCACGCCCGCTGCGTCTCCTGCGCGATTGCGAATGACATTCTCCCCGGCAACGAAGGCCGCAACTACGTCATCCGCCGCATCCTCCGCCGCGGCATCATGTACGGCCGCAAATCCCTCGGCCTGAAGATCGGCGATTTCACTTCGCTCGTCGCCCCAGTCGTCGAATCACTCGGTGATGTTTTTTCCGAGCTTAAGACGCAGCGCGTGATGGTCGAAAAAGCCATCCGTGCAGAGGAGGAGTCATTCGGTAAAACACTCGATAGAGGTCTTCAACTGTTTGAATCCTTTGTTCGCGCACGAGCGCATGCGTTACATGTACGCGCACAAGCGCCGATGGCTGGGATGACAGGTGATTCGTTTGGGAAGCATCTGATTGATTTAGATAAACCAATCGTTCCCGGTTCAATCGCTTTCGAGCTCTACGACACCTACGGATTCCCTCTCGATATGACCCAAGTCCTCGCCGCCGAGCGTGGACTGACCGTCGATGAAAAAGGTTTTGATAAACTCATGGAAGAACAACGTGAGCGCGGTCGCGCCGCTCGCAAGACCGACGTCATTGTCGCTTCCACCGAAGGTGAAACTGTCGCCGAAGCCACCAAGTTTGTCGGCTACCATATCGATTCTACCCACGCTACCCACGCCAAGCTCGTGGACGTCGTAAAAACTGAGAAGGACACCTATCTCGTGTTCGACCAGACTCCGTTCTACGCCGAGATGGGCGGACAAGTCGGCGACACCGGCGACGTCCTCATCAATGGCGAGAAGGTCGATATCATCGATTGCGTGAAGGACAAGTCAGGCCGACACCTCCACAAAATCGGCTCATCCGGAGGATTCGCCCTACCAACTACCGGTTCCGCCGCCACCCTGCACGTCGATTTCCATCGCCGTCGCGCCATCGCGCGCCAGCACACTTCCGCCCACCTGCTCAACTGGGCGCTGCGCAAAATGCTCGGCACGCATGTCCGCCAATTCGGCACACACAAGACGCCTGACCGCCTGCGTTTCGACTTCACCCACTTCGAGGCGCTCACTGCTGCGCAGATCAAGGAGTGCGAACAGCTCATCAACGAAAAGGTGATCGATAACGCGAAGGTTTATTACGCCGAGGTGCCGCACGCCGAGGTCTCCGGCCGCGCCGACATCCTCCAGTTTTTCGGCGACAAGTACGGCAAGGAAGTCCGTGTCGTCCAGATCGGCGGCGGTGTAGGAGGAAACGGCAAGGCCGCCCTCGACGGTTACTCGATGGAGCTCTGCGGCGGCACGCACGTCGCAACCACCGGTGAGATCGGCATCATCAAGATCGTCGCCGAAATGGCCATCGCCGCCGGCACGCGTCGCATTGAAGCCGTCGCCGGCCAGGCCGCGCTCGACTTCATCGCGCAGGAAGAATCTGCGCTCAAAGCCGTCAACGCCCGCCTCAGTTCCGGCGCGCACGATGTCGCGCAAAAACTCGAATTGGTTTTCGTCCGCCAAAAAGAAATGGAGCAAAAACTGAAAGCCTTCGAAGCCAAAGCCTCCGCCGCACTCGCCGAAGAACTTGCCGCCACCGCCATCACCAAAGACGGCCTCAAGTGGGTTTCCGCGGTCGTCACAGCCGATTCCCCCGATGCGCTCCGCTCGCTCGGCAGCCAAGTGCTGAACAAGCTTGGCGACGGCGCCGTGCAACTCGGCGCGACCTTCGACGGCAAAGTCAGCCTCGTCGCCTATTGTTCGCCCGCCGCGATCAAGGCCGGCCATCAAGCCGGCAAGTTGATCCAAGGAATCACGACCAAGCTCGGCGGCAAAGGCGGCGGCAAACCCGACTTCGCGATGGGCGGCGGCGGCGACGCCACCAAGCTGGCCGACGTGATGAAATTGTAGGCCAACTTACCCTCGGACATCAAATTTTCTAAAAGGAGTGATCCTTGCCGAAAACTCTCTGTTTTCCGGCACCACGCCGGTGAAATGAGGGTGTAATCTGGCCAATTCCCTCATTCCTTCGCTTCAAGCTTTTTCCTTGAGTGGAACGGATTTGACAATGCTCTGTCTGTGCTGAGTTATCCACCCCTGATTATTACTACTATGAGTTCAACCGGAATGTATCTGCTCAGTCCTAGCTTAAGTAAAAATTCGGCGCCCGAAGTTAAGCGGCACCGCACAGCACTGGGAGTAATTGGGCGTGTGCTCACCCTAGCCGCAGTGTGGACCGCCACCAGCATTTCTGGCCTGGCCCAGGACTACACCTTCACCACCTTGGCCGGAGTCAGCGGCACGAGTGGCTACAACACCGGTACCGGCAGCGTTACCGGAATGCCCCTCTTCTTTTCGCCCGGCGGAGTCGTGGTGGATTCTTCGGGCAATGTTTTTGTGGCGGATTCGGGTAACCATACCATTCGCAAAATTACGCCGGCTGGACTCGTATCAACCTTTGCCGGCACGGGCAGATTATCAGGGAGCAACGACGGCACGGGTGCAGCTGCCAGATTCAATACTCCTCTCGGGCTGGCAATCGATAGCTCCAACAATATTTACGTGGCTGAATTTGGCAATAACACCATTCGCAAAATCACACCCGCCGGCGTGGTAACAACCGTTGCCGGCAGTGCCGGCACTGCCGGCAATTTAAATGGCACCGGAACCGCCACCACCTTCACTAACCCAACCGGTGTCGCTATAGACAAAACTTCCGGCAACATCTACGTCGCCGATTCCAATAATAATGAGATCCGAATGATTACCCCCGCTGGAGTCGTCACCAACTTTGCCGGATCGCCCGGCCTGACGGCCGGCTCTAGCGATGGCACGGGCACGACCGCTTTATTCTCCCGCCCACGCGCCGTTGCCGTGGACAGTGCCGGCAATGTGTATGTCGCGGATGGCAATAATAACATGATTCGGAAAATCACCTCCGCCGGAGTCGTCACGACATTGGCGGGTGCGCCCAACACCTTCGGGAGTACCGATTCCACCACTGGGACCGATGCGCGTTTTGATTTCCCCTGCAGTTTGACCATTGACGGCACAGGCAACCTTTTTGTCACCGATCAGGCCAACCACACCATTCGAAAAATCACCGCCGGCGGCGCGGTGACAACCCTCGCTGGTATGGCAGCAGTCCCTGGCGCATTGGACGGAACGGGTACCAACGCCAGATTTTACCGTCCAACAGCCGTGGCGCTAGATACAGCCGGAAACCTCTTGGTCACCGATTATAGCAACCAATTAATTCGCAAAGTTAATGCGACCACGGGAGCGGTCACCACCCTAGCCGGCGTACTCAACGTCACCGGCATCACTGATGGCACCGGATATTCCCTGACGACCACCCCTTCTCTTTTCTACGGCCCGTCCGCTACAGCGCTGGACACTTCGGGTAACATTTATGTCGCTGACACCAACAACCAAGTCATCAGAAAAATCGATGCCAACACTGGATTAAGCACTACGATCGCAGGCCAGCCTCGGGTTATCGGCAGCACTAATACCGATGTCGCCAATGGCGTGAAGGCCTCGTTCAATAATCCTACTGGCGTTGCCGTTGATGGCAGCGGCAATCTCTACGTCGCCGATACCGGCAACCATCTGATCCGCAAAATCACTCCTGGCGGCGTAGTGACGACTTTGTCGGGCGTTGCGGGTACGGCAGGCAACCGAGCCACGACAATCGTCGTTTCATATGCCGATCTAACGCCAGCTTCGTCTACTCAAATTTCCAGAACCACCACGACCACGGTAACTACTTATAATCCCATCCTGGTTACGACTACGACTATCACTGATACCATCGCGGGAACATCAATTCCAGCCACCACTACTACAAATAGCGCATTATTCAATCTCCCCAGCAGCGTCGCCGTGGATGGATCGGGCAACGTCTATGTCGCCGACTACAATAATCACAGCATTCGCAAAATTGATTCAGCTGGTGCCGTAACCCTTCTTGCCGGATCCGGCACGGCGGGATCGGCCGATGGCGCCGGCACCGCCGCCAGTTTCAATTTACCCCGCGGCTTGGCTATCGATACCTCCGGCAGCACGCTCTACGTCGCCGACTCGGCCAATCAGACCATACGCAAAGTCACCATCGCGGGTGCGGGAGTAACTACGATCGCAGGCAGCGCCGGATTAGCCGACAGCAAAGACGCCAATGGTACGGCTGCTCGCTTCAATGGGCCAACGTCAATAGCCGTTGATCAAAACGGTGTGCTTTATGTCGCTGATACCAACAATCAAACCATCCGCTCAATCACCACTGCGGGAGATGTGACTACGCTGGGAAGCCTTCCCGGTCGAATTGGTGATACCAATGGCACAGGTGCAACTGCACGCTTCCATGAGCCGACCGGCATATCAGTCGCTGCCAATGGACTCACCCTCTACGTGGCGGATTACCGCAATAACACCATCCGAAAGGGTGTGTCTTCCAGCAGCGGCGGTGGCGGTGGCGGCTACAATGGGGGAACCTTTGACGGGAGTGGGAACCTCAATCCCGGCTCAGGTGGCCCAGGAAGCACCGGTCTGGGCGGCAGCACCACCACGACAGGAAATGGCAAAGTAACACGCCCAACAGGGATAACCCAAAGCGCTGACGGGACTATTTATGTATCTGATACGGCTACTAACAGCATCAAGAAAGTGGTTAAGACTGGCAGTGGGTTGGCTGCGATTAGTGTGTTTGCTGGTAAAGCAGGCACCGTTGGATCCACCGATGGCACTGGTACGGCAGCTCTCTTTAACGGTCCGACCGCACTCGCCGCCGATAATGCTAACAACATCTACGTTGCCGATACCAACAATGCGACTATCCGAAAGATCACCGCTGCAGGAATAGTTACCACGGTTGCTGGTTCCGCCTCCAGTCGTGGCAGTGCAGACGGCACTGGCACGGCAGCCCTCTTTCAGTCTCCAGCCGGTATTGTGTTCGATACGACTAACGGAAACCTCTATGTAGCGGATTCCTTTGCCCATACCATCCGAAAAATATCTTCAACCGGAGTGGTTACACTCTTCGCCGGCAATCCATTGTCTAGCGGTGAGGCCGATGGAACGGGTACGGCAGCCCACTTCAACAACCCGACTGGCTTGGCGATAGATAACGGTGGCAACCTCTATGTGGCTGATACCAATAATAACACCATCCGGTTGATTACTCCTGCAGGCGTGGTCTCCACCATCGCCGGCTCGCCCGGGATCAGTGGTTCCTACGATGGACCGGGGAATTTCTCGTTATTTAACCACCCCACAGGGCTGTTTATTTCGAGCGGATTATTGTATGTGGCCGATAAAGGAAACAATTTGATCCGAAAATTTTCTGGTGGCTCAGTGTCAACTGTCGCGGGCATTGCCGACATCGCTGGTTACCGTGATGGGACCGTTAGCACCGCGCTATTTAATCAACCTGAAGCTCTCGTCGCCGTGAATGGGGGCCTGCTTGTTTCCGACACTGGCAACGCCTCGCTTCGGGAAATTAGCGGAAATTCCGTTTATGGTCTCAGCTTACAGGATCCCACCGTCTCACCGACTCCTACGCCTACTCCTACCCCAACACCCACGCCCAGCTCATCCAGCGGCGGAGGATCATTGAATGCTTGGTTTGCAAGTTTAGTTCTTGGACTGATTTTTATCTCAAGCCGATCGCGTCGGCGCGTGGTGGTTTAAAAATTTTCCAGCCACGAGCACGTTCGGTTTGATTGCCCTGACCGCGCATTCTTGCGCCAGCCATCCCAGTGGTTCAGGGCATTAGTCGGTTTATTTCCCACACTCCTTCTGACTTCTGAATATAGGAAAATCGATCATGCAGACGATTTGGCCGGCCTTGCCAAAACTCAAACGTCAGCGGTGTGATCCGGTAGCCACCCCAAAAGCCAGGGAGCGGAACTTGCCCATGGGCAAACTTCGCTTTCATCTCGGCAAACTTCGCTTCCAGCACGGAACGGGTGGTTATCACTGCACTCTGTCGTGAGGCCCAGGCTCCGATCTGACTTTCCCGCGGACGAGAGAGGAAATAGCCCAATGACTCTGCAGCGGATAACTTCTCGGCCCGACCCGTCACGGTCACCTGTCTTTCCAATCCCAGCCACTGAAAGAGCAAAGCAACCTGAGGATTATGGGCAATCTGCCGAGCCTTAGCACTCTCGTAATTGGTATAGAAAACAAAGCCACGTTCATCAAACCCTTTGAGTAAAACGGTACGTAATGTTGGCTGCCCGGTGCGATCAGCCGTTGCCAGAGCCATGGCATTGGGTTCGATCAGCTGACTATCTATCGCGGCCCGCATCCATTGGTCGAACTGGGCAAAGGGACTTGGATTCAAATCGCCCAGATCGAGCGTCTGTTCGGCATAGTTGCGGCGCATGTCCGATAAGTTCATCGCAACACGTTGGATGCTCAGGAGCGGCGAAGCAAGTCACGCTACGTCATGGTTGACGACGCCGAAGGTTGTGCTTGCGTGACGGAATGCCGGCGTCTCCTGCCCTCGCCCAACCACTCCTTTTGGCGTTTAATACCAGCAACCAACTGGCGGTCCAGTATATTGCCGGGCGACTGGAACCGGCCTTTATTGGACCTGAAGCCCTGCAACTTTTGGCACAGGTCTTCCCTGAACATACACCACCAGCACGTTATTATTGTTTCACCACTGCGGAAACCGCATGGGAGGTATCCTTTGTCCAGGTCGTGGAAGTAATTCCGCCCCATTGCGCTTTGGTATTCTTATCCATCGAAAAGTTGGAAGCACAAAAGGATATTCTCTCACCTGTGCTGGCCGAAGCCATCAACCGGTTGGAGCCCTACTTAATCGAAATCCCCTATCTTCATCTCGGCGAAAACGATTATATTTATAAATTCCGAGTCGAGAAAGACCGCAATCGGTCTATTTATCAGCAGGACGAAGCGGCGCGTGCCCTTTACCAAAGTAAGCTGTGTGAAGCGATCAAGACCCTGGCGCGAACCAACGAGCGCACGGCCACCCAACCGGCTACGTTGGATTTCGGTGCGGTCAGTTATGTCATCCCTAGTCACTTTGGTTTTTGTCTCGGCGTTAAAAATGCCATTGAGCGAGCCTATGAATCCCTCGCGGAGAATCCCGGCCATCGCGTCTTCATGTTAAGCGAGTTGATCCATAATCCTTTTGTGAATGAGGATCTGCTACGCCGCGGATTAAGATACCTCCAATCCGACAAAGGAGCACACTACGCCCCGGAGGAATTGGATCCTCGTACCGCCACGATTCGCCCGCCGCTTTGGGATACCTTGACCAGCGACGATGTCGTGATCATCCCGGCCTTTGGTGCGACTGATGAGGATAAAAACAAATTGGTCCGCAAAGGCATCCGCGTCGCGCAATATGACGCCACCTGCATGCTGGTGGAGAAAGTCTGGAAAGCAGCCCGCACCTTTGGCCGTGAAGGCTATACGATTATCATTCACGGGAAAAGCGAGCATGAGGAAACCAAGGCAACATTTTCCAATGCCCGACGCCACGCGCCCTGTCTCATTATCCGCAATCTAGAGGAGGCCCAGTTGTTGGGAGCCTACATCAGCCTTCCCTCTGAAGAGAGCCGGCAACACATATTAAAGAAATTTGCCGGACTACATACGCCCGATTTTGATCCCGCACGCGATCTCAACCGGATTGCCATCGTGAATCAGACTACACTACTGATGAACGAAACAGCGGCGATCATCGACTATTTCAAGGTTATCCTCATCGCCAAATACGGAGAGCTGGACGGACCGCGACATGTGGGGGGAGCTGGACGTAAAGACACCCTCTGTTATGCCACCCAAGTGAATCAGGATGCCCTCAGTCGGGCCTTGTCCGAGCCAATCGATGCCGCCTTCATTATCGGCGGGAAAAACAGTTCCAATACCTATCAGCTCTATCGAATATGTGAGCAGAAACTCGGCAATCGCGCCTTCTTTATCCAATCAGAAGCCAACATCCGTTCCCTTCAATTAATTGAGCACTTTGTGTTCCCTTCGGCCGGACACGGCACGAAGGGTCAAACTGTGGTCCATCCTCTTTGGGCAGAAAACGATTTAAACCCAAAACGCGTTTTAATCACCGGCGGAGCTTCGTGTCCGGACGGCCTGGTTCAACAGGTCATCGCCCGTATCAATTCATTTTTCAAAGCAGCCGACTTGCACAGCATGGATCAGGTGCTGGCAAAACTCAAAATGGATTAAGCCTTAAAGCCAGCGGTTACCAGTCGAACATCCGCGACTGCATAAGTACTACTAGAATTTAATATTCAATCCGCCACGAAAACCAGCGGTGTTGTTTAAATCAATCTTGGCCGTACGACCAGCCAGTCGCTGACTAACAACACCTAGATTTTCATAGCTGAAACCTGCAAAAAATCCCGTGCGACCATTAAGTGTCCAGGTGGCATCAAGATTGGCATAATACCCCGGCATAAAGGTATTTTTGCTGCTCGAATTATTGTAAGATATCTTATTGGGAATGCCGTCAACCGTGAATGATTCAGCCGCAGAATACGTGGTGCCGACATAACTACCCGTAGCCCCAATACTCGCGGAAAACCCAAAGGAAGGCGTAATCAAGGCAGTAATCTGTGGCCCAAATTTAAAAGTAAAGTAAGCCCCTTTCACTTTCCAAATACCATCAACGGTTGCGCCATCGGCATCATCTTCAACCCCACTTGCGGGGTCAGGAAGATTGGAAATCAGTTGCCCGTTTTCATAGTCAACCCCGTTAGTGGTGGTAATGGATGTTCCGTAATACCCGCCGGTGGCGAGCGGCAGCTCGGGTTGGATGCTGTTCAACAAAAATAAATCGGTCACGACATGAAGGGAGGACTTCACTGTTCCAGCATGCATACTATTAATTCCGGTGAGCGACATGCCGGCAACTAAGCTGAAACTAACCCGTTTGTTTGCCCGGTAGAGCAGATGAGTCAGCGTAAGATCAATGCCATTTGAATAGCCACGATTACCCTCGGCCGAAGCGTGCTGGGTATCTGCACTGTAGTTATGAAATGCGATATAGCCCAAATGGGACGGGGGGTTAATCTGGGATATATTTCGGTAACCCCAATCACGCGTATAACCGGGAGTATGGCTGATATAATCCCCAACGATTACACCGTCCGTCACATTGTTTGCTGGATCATCACCAGTCACAATATAGCGTCGTCCGGGTGGATTTCCTGAGGTAGAAACTTGGAATTGTCCAAGAGTGGAATCCTCACTTTGCCTACCTGAAGTACGTTTTTTATCGAGCAACACATACCCATCATTATAAATTCGATTCGTCTCGCTGCTACTCGGGAGGGCAACGTTAGAAGGGACTGTCCCGAGTTCCCCAAAATGAACCTTAGCACTCTGAGTCAATTTAACGCCGACAGTCACCGACTCGGTTGAGCGATTGAAAAAGCCCATATGGCCAAATTCCTCCTCATCTTCATCATCTTCCTGCGCATGCATGCTGCATACCGAGAGCGCGAATAGAGTGAAAAGATAAACGGAAAGGCGTGACATCAATTGCATGCAAAATGAATTAATTATGAATCACAATTAGGAAAGCGGAACTTACGACAAGTTCCCTCAAGCTCTCTCCATCGGCCCTTTGGGCTCTACTTTGGTCAAACCTGCACGTATAGAGAGACGTTTAATGTCTTCTTCCTTCTGCTCCAATTCGGATTCTTTTTCTTGCTGTGCCTGCATCTTTTCAAACAAAGCGGTTTCACTCTGTTCGAGAAATTCTTCACGTTCCTTGAGGACCTGCCGTGCGGCTTTAAGTGACTCCTCTTGCCGATCAAGTTCCTCCTTTAGTTTATTAAAGGCATCTTCCTGTTCCTTCGAAAGCGATGCGCCAGACTCGCTGGACTTTTGGGAAGCGTTGACCACTTGAGCCCGAGCCTGCAGCAGAGCCTCTGCTTCGGCCAAGGCGCGTTCGCGATCACCTAATTTAGTATCGGCTTCAGCCAACGCCAATTCACGTTCAGCCAACTTACCTTCCAAGGTCCGAACCGTTTTTTGCAGTTCCTCCACCTGCGCGACACTGAGATGGGCTTCTCCACCCCAAGGAGCACGCGACTGGGAAAAAATCGCATCGATTGACTTGCGAGCCAATGCACTGGCCTGACTGGCAGCTTGGGCTCGTTGCAACGGGCTAACCACGCCCCGACGCGGGAGAATCAATGGTCTTAATCCACCGCTTTTAGGTTTCGGCGCTGCGGTGGGTGGGGGAAAAGCCTTCGCTGGCACATTGCCTGAAGAAAGAGGATTGAGCGGCATCACGATTAAGAATCCAGAAGAAAATTAAAAGACGAGCGTGAATTCAGATATTTATAGAGCGCAGGGGCTAAGCGGGTCACTTGCCAAAAAGTCGGGCCCAGAAACCCTTCTTAACTTTGGCAGCAGCCGGGGCATTCACGACGGCAGCGGCTTTCGGCATCGGAGCTTTCGTGACTGAGGACTTCGCGGCTGCGGCCGGAGAGGCCGGAGTGGCCGCCACTTTGCGACGTTCAATTTCAGGCAACATAACTGTGCTGGCTAAGCGAATCGCAATGGCCTCACGTGCGGTATCATTGATTACCAGAAAATAGCGCTCCAAAGTAGTCCCATCCATCATTTTTTTTAAAAGATCGGCTCGTTGATCTTTGAACCAACCGAAGGCAAGCAACGTTTTCGCCCGCAAGGTGGCTTCAAAGGCCGCAGCCTGTTCTTTCGTCGCAGCCGTTGCGTTTGAATCCGCATTTGATAATTTAGCACCTAGAAATTTACCGAAGGACAGCTGTTCCGGCCGTGAAAGGGTAGCCGCAATGAGTCCGATTGCTTCGGGCAGATGCAGACCGCTCGTTCCTCTGCGATAGGGGAGAAAATGACCAATGCCTTCTTCATCGCCATGAGTCAGGGCATTGAGGGCATTGCGGAAATCGCCGCCTAATACGACTCGCGTGGCCATCTGTTGACCAAGATTAGCAAACTCTCCGATCGTATTGATACCTTCAGAAGCACACACCGCGCGAGTGCCGGAAGAAAATTGGGCCAATTCCAGAGGGAATTCATGAGGAATACCCAGACGTGAAAGCGTCTTAAGAATCGGATTCTCCTTGGAGGACGTTTCCTCGACCACCTGAGCCACCATATCGCCAAAAGGATCATCAAACGCCAAAGTCTCTTTCAAAATGGAAACCAATTGACCAATACGCTCGGTCTTCCCCTCGATCTCCGGCATCATCAGGAGTTCATCCCAAGTGAAATCGATGTACTTGGTCGGACGTTCTTCTTCACCCGTCACCGGCCACTCTTCCATGTCCAAATTTTGGGCAAGGCTGATCAGTGAGGTTTCGGCCATGATGGAGTTGCGGAATTTCTTCCGAACTTCATCCCAATCTGCAGAGGTGTATTTTCGCATGGGGTAAAGCTGAATTAGGGTAATTAGGTGCTAGGAGCGTGATCGATAATCTCCGCCGCCAGTTTCATATAATCATTCGCAACACTGTCATCATCGCCCCCGCCCTCTTGCCCGAGTAGAATCACGGGGAGGCCGAGAGTGACCGCACGACGCACGACCATGGCATCGCGGATTTGGGTGGAGAAAATCTTGGCGGACGGAGCGACACCCCGTTTCTGCGTCTTGAATTGATTCAAGCGAAGCTGCATGCGCATCTTGGGCACTTCAATGTCCACATTGGTTTTAATGGAATTAAAAACAATGCCGTAAACTTGCGCCGCCGCGTCCATGGTTGAGGTACGGAAGCTCGCTGACGTTTGCTGAAAGCGCATTAATTTTTCGATCAGCAAAGTAAAACCGATCAAGCTCAACGCATCCGGATTGGATGGAACGTAAATTTCCTGCGCAACGTACACCCCGTTCTGCGAAGCCCGGAGAATATTGGGCGGGCAATCGAAGAGGATGACGTCGTAATCCTTTTCAACTTCTGCCAGCTGCTCTTGAAAAATCGCGTACGACGGACGTTTGGGATCTGGTTTATATTCACCTTCCAGATCTACAAGATTGAACGAGGTCGGGATAAGATCGAGACCGGGAAGAAGTTTCTCCCCGTCTTTGCCCTCAACCACATCTTTTATGATGAGGTCTTTCACCCGCACATTACCTGGATCGAAAATGGAATAGATCGAGCCAGTGCCATTGACGTTTATCTTGTTCCATTTTTCCAGCCGCATGAGCCAGATACTCGCATTCGACTGTGTGTCGAAATCGCAGAGTAAAACGCGCAGGCCTCGCTTAGCGAGACTCGCAGCAGTGTTAACGATCAAGGACGTCTTACCAACGCCACCCTTGTAATTTATGAAGGCTATTTTGCGTGCCATTGTCCCGTATTATTTATTCCAATTAGAGTAGGCCAAGCCCGCAGCAGAGCGCGAGTTAAAAATAAAATCAAGTTCGATTCTCATTACAGGACATTATAAATATTTTGCGAATCATTCCTTGGCCGGGCCAAGACCCGTTCCCACCAGCCTATTTTCCCTCACAAACAGGGCCAATTCCGAGCGGGAACGCGCTCCTCCACTCACCACAGAGATAGCCCATACACTGGCCGAATTGATGGATTGTTCACCCAGACTGAACCACAAGGGAGTAGAATCAGTCACGGGCTTCCCGGCCCCACCCACGCGTTAGTTTTCCGAAAAGTAACCCAAAACGCATCAAGCAGTCACGCAGGTCAGTCATGCTGGCGGTATGAATACCGCACGAATCCTCGCCGTAGATGACGAATCCGATCTCACCGAATTAATGGCCTACCACCTCCGCCGCCACGGACATTTAGTGGTCACCGCCGCCAATGGCTGGGAGGCCATCGATTGCGTGACGCAAAATCGTCCCGATCTCATCCTGCTTGATCTTATGCTGCCCGATCTCGATGGCTTCGGCGTCTGCGAAATACTCCGACGCAATCCCCTCACGGCGACGATTCCGATTATTATTATTTCCGCATGGTCATCGTCTGATTCACGCCTGCTCGGTTTGGAACTCGGAGCGCTCGACTATATCACAAAGCCGTTCAGTCCGCACGAGTTGGTGGAGCGGGTGAATCGCTTCATCAACCAGCGGGCGGACCGACCGGCAGAATGCATTAAGTCTCACTGAGTTTAAAATTCACCGGAATCACCATGCGAAACGACACAGGTATGCCGTGACAAAGACCGGGCTCAAAGCGCCATTGTAACACCGCGCGGATCGTTGGTTCTTCGAACGCCCGATGGGAACTCTCGCGCACCCGAGCACTTACCACCCGGCCTTTCGCATCCACCTCAAACTCGACCATCACCACGCCATCCCTTTTATCCTGGCGCATCGCGGGCGGATAATCGGGTGGTATTTGCACCTTGGCCCGCGGGGTCTTGTCGAGATTAGCAAACGAAACCACCTTGGGATGTCCTTGCGTCCACTGACCGGGACCGAATTCTCCAGATATTCCCGTTGGACCTATTTTCCCCGTATCAATTTTCGAGATCGGTGGATTCTCGATCGGCACCGTGAATTCCTTTGGTCCGGTGTTATTAATAATATCGGGAAGTTCCGGACGTGGCTCACCACCAGCTAAGGGTGTTACCACGGGGGCCTCTTCTTGAGGGGTAGCCAAAGGTATTTCAATCACATCGACGGGGATTTCAGGTTTCTTCAGCTCATCAACCAGCACTGGCGGCCGCACTCTGAACGGGGCTATGGCATCAGTGTAATTATACAGCAATCCGGCATGAAGCACGGCTGCGATAGTGGCGGGCAGAACCAATCGTGGGATATTCATACTATTACCACGCACCAGCCCATACTTTCTTAGTCCTCGCGGAGAAACTATTATTGCCATGCCCAGGCGAGCCGCCGTCAATCCGGCCATGCGGCCGACTGTTCTCATCGTTAATCAAACCCCCGGCATTATTGATGCCTCGCCTTCAGTCGCCCATCTGCTGGAGCTGCCGTTGAATCCACTCGTGCGCAATCATTGTGATACCATGCATGCAGCGGTACAATTCCCCTTGGCCGAGGCGGCCAGTGCGGAGCGATTACGGCGCGACTACGCTCACAAAGCAGGTGAAGAACTCGTCGTGGTCCGTGGCGTCTCGGTGAAATATCGCCACCCCTCAACCATCACTCAGCGCGCCTTTGCCCAAGTCGATCCCACCTCAGCTCACCATCCGGCTCACAATCTCGCCACCCGATCACGCACCATCGCGACTGTCTGCATGGAGTTAAAAGACTTCTCGGGAAACCTTACTTTTTCTGGCAGTTTCGATTGGAGTTTCGGTCGCATGAAACAATTTTTGGTTTAAATTTCTTATGCTTTGTCGCCTATTTCTTTTCATATTCCTCACTGTCCTCACGGCGCACGCGGCCGATTTGCCTCCTTACATGCAGACCGCCTTAGCCGGTTTTAATCCAGCTATTCCCGTTGATCTGGCTTACACTATCACGACCCTGCGAGACACGGAGAGCTCGGTGGAACGTTACGATCCTTCGCTGCCGGAAGACCAACAATGGACTTTGCTCCAACACAACCAGCGCCCGGCAACCGCCGAAGAAAATCACCGTTTTCGCAGCTATCGCATCTCCACCTCGACGAGCACTCACGCCACCTTCAAGCGCAGCGATATCGACATCGCCTCGCTTCGCCTCATCAGCGAAAATGAGGATCGTTCCGAATACCACGCCACCTTCCGCGAAGACGTAAATGATCCGATGCTTCACCATCTCGAATTGCTTTTAACCGTAGCTAAACACCCCGCCATGATCGAGCGATTCGTGTTAACCTTAACCGGCCCCTACTCACCCGTGCTCACCGTGAAAATGCTCGAACTCCGCGTGGAAACCAGCCTCAACCCTCCCACCGGCGAGCTCCCCGCTTTGCCCGGGCACGTCGATTCGCGGTTTCGGGGCCGGGTCTTTCTCTTCAAATCCATCGAAGAAGACGTGCACACCACCTATTCTGACTTTGCCCGAAAGGTCATCCCACCACTGGTCCCCCCGGTAAATCAACCCTAGGGAACCGAACCAGTTTGCTGAAGTCGATTGACACTCAGGATATTAACCGGGAAAAACACCCTAGTCGCTTCCGCACCCCTACCACGTGAAAGGCCTGTCATTTCGTTGGAAACTTACCCTGCTGATTACCCTAATCAGTGGTGTCACCCTTGCCCTCGCTTTCGTCGGGCTGTATCTGAACGACCAGTATCGGTTTCGCAGCGACGTGGAGCATCGCCTGGAAAACACCCGCGCCGACTTGCTCCAACGTCTCGCCCCCCTGCTGGAGCAAAATTCACCGGATATTGAGGGCTCGTTGCAACCGCTGTCCAACGATCTCCAAATTGAGGGTGCCGCGCTCTACTCGGCCGAGAATAAATTACTCGACCAATATCTCCGACCCGGCAGCACTCCAATCCGGCCGAGTTCATCCAAGATTGGGGAATTAATTAATGCCGATCGCGGCATTATGTTAAGCACCATTCGCCGCAACGGCCGCGAGCTGGGCTACCTCTATCTGAAAGCTGAGCTCACCGAAAATGAAAAGTCCCGCTTCAGCGAACTCCTCCGCGGCGCTGGCATCATTTTCGTCATCTCTTCACTCATCGCGATGGTTGCTGGTTACCGCCTTCAAGGCACCATCTCCGAACCCATCATTCAACTCGTCGACGCAGCCCGCTATATTTCCGAGGAACGCGATTATTCCGTCCGTGTGCCGCAAGACGCCACCGGCGAAATCGGCGAACTCATCGCTTCCTTCAATTTCATGCTCGGCACCATCGAGCAACGGACCAGCGAGATGGCCATGGCTCGCGAAAATCTGCACAACAGCAATCTCCAGCTGGAAAACGCCAACCGCACCCTCGAGGCCCGCGTTGAGGAGCGCACCCTCGACTACAAGGAAGCCGTGAAGGCCGCCGACGAAGCCAATAAAGCCAAGAGCGGTTTCCTTGCCAAGATGAGCCATGAGCTGCGCACGCCGTTGAACGCCATCATCGGCTACAGCGAAATCCTCCTCGAAGATGCGACGGACGAAGGCAACAAAGCGGCCGCCTCCGATCTCGAAAAAATTCTCTCCGCCGCCCGCTACCTCCTCGGCCTCATTAACGACGTCCTCGATATCTCCAAGATCGAAGCCGGCAAGATGGAACTCTACATCGAGACCTTCGATATCCCCAAACTTATCCAGGAAGTCGCCAGCACGGTACAGCCGCTCGTCGCGAAAAAGAACAACACGCTCTACCTCGAATGCCCCGTGAACATCGGCGATATGCAGGCCGACTCGACTAAGATCCGCCAGATGCTCTTCAACTTGTTGAGCAACGCCTGCAAATTCACCGAAAAGGGCGGCATCACCCTTTCCGTCGAGCGCGATCCCGACGGCCAGCATATTCTCATGAAAGTTTCCGATACCGGTATCGGCATGACCCCGGAGCAAATGGGCAAACTCTTCGCCGCCTTCAGCCAAGCCGACGCCTCCACCGC
>JANYCF010000121.1 GCA_025360455.1 Opitutaceae bacterium
TACTTCGGTGCCGGCGGCGATGGAGAAGGTGATTTGGCCGGCGGCTTCGGCGGTGCCTTCAGAGGTGATCTTGTCCGTCTCGAGTTCGAAGAGGGGCTGATCTTTTTTAACGACATCGCCGTTCTTGACGTGCCACTTGGCGAGGATGCCGGAGGTGATGGATTCGCCCATCGGTGGAATTTTGACTTCTAAAGGCATGAGGAAATTGGGTCTGGGATTTTGGGTCTAGGGTCTGGGTCGGAGTGAAAGAAGTAGCGGGTAGTGAGTAGTTGAAGGGGCGGTAGCGGTGATTGGTATGCTCTCTACTCGCTACTACAGAGTGAATGCTTGTTTGAGGAATTTGGCGAGTTGGGCGCGGTGGACGGAGAGGAGGCCGACGGCAGGCGATGCGGCGGCGATGCGGCCGGCGTAAACCGGTTTGCTGCCGAAGATTTCCTCGAGCTGCGGGATGATCCAGCGGGCGGCGCCCATGTTTTCGGGTTCTTCCTGACACCAGACGAGTTTCGCCCCGGCGTATTTCTTGGAAATCTCGGTGAGACGCTTCTTGTGCAGCGGATACAGCTGCTCGATGCGGACGATGGCGGTGTTCTCGGGTTTTTGTTTTTCCCGGTACTCGACGAGGTCGTAGTAGACTTTGCCCGAGCAGAGAATAATGCGTTCGGTTTTCTGCGGAGCGGAGGGATCGTCGAGAACTTCCGAGAAATTCTTCTCGGTGAAATCGGCCAGCTGAGAGACGGCGGCGGGATGGCGCAGGAGCGATTTCGGCGACATGATGATGAGCGGCTTTCTGAAATCTCGCATCACCTGCCGGCGCAGGATGTGGAAGATTTGCGCGGGCGTCGTCACGTTGGCGACCTGGATATTGTCCTCGGCGCAGAGCTGGAGGAAGCGTTCGAGGCGGGCCGAGGAATGCTCGGGGCCCTGGCCTTCGTAGCCGTGGGGCAGGAGCAGCACAAGGCTGCTCATACGCTGCCATTTCGATTCACTGGCGGCGATGAATTGATCGATGACGACCTGCGTGCCGTTGGCGAAATCACCGAACTGGGCCTCCCAGATGCAAAGCATGTCGGGGTAGTCGATCGAGTAACCGTAGTCGAAACCGAGCACGGCGGCTTCGGAGAGGAGCGAGTTGTAGACGCAGAAGGGCGGCTGTTTCTCGGTGATATGATTCAGCGATTTGTATTTCGCGCCGGTCTCGACGTCGGTGAAGACGGCGTGGCGGTGGGTGAAGGTGCCGCGTTCGCAATCCTGTCCGCTCAGGCGGATGGGTTTGCCTTCCACGAGGAGGCTGCCGAAGGCGAGGGCTTCGCCCATGCCCCAGTCGAAGGGACCGCCGGCTTTGTGGGCGGCGGCGCGGGTATCGATGAAGCGCTGGATCTTGGAGTGGATTTTGAATCCGGCGGGCACGGTCGTGAGGGCCTGAAAAACCTGGTCGACGATCTTGGGGCTGATCGCGGTCGTGATCGTGGCGTGCGAGTAGTTGGGCTGGAAGATCGCATTGGAACCGGTGAACTGGCCGGCGATGATGTCGCTCTTGCGCTTCTCGGCTTTGCTGGCTTCACGCGCTTTCGCGGTGGCGAGGTTTTGATCGAGAGCGCTGGAATATTCGGCTTTGATTGCTTCGGCCTGGGCGGTGGTGAGCGATTTCTCCTCGATCAGTTTCTGGGTGTAGATTGCGGAAACCTGGGGATGCGCGGCGATGATTTTGTACATCAACGGCTGGGTGAACGACGGCTCGTCGGTCTCGTTGTGGCCATGCTTGCGGTAGCAATACATGTCGATGAACACGTCGCGCTTGAACTTCACACGGAACTCGACGGCGAGCTGTGCGACCATGCAGACGGCCTCGGGATCGTCGCCGTTGACATGGAAAATCGGGGACTCGATCGACTTCGCGATATCGGTGCAGTAGCGGGTCGAGCGCGAGTCAGAGGGATCGGTGGTGAAACCGATCTGGTTGTTGATGATGAAATGGACGGTGCCGCCGGTGCGATAGCCGGGGAGTTGGGAAAACTGCAACGTCTCGGAGACGACGCCTTGGCCGGCGATGGCGGCGTCGCCGTGGATGAGCAGCGGCATGACTTTGCAGCGCTCGGTGGTGTCGCCGCGAATACGTTGGCGGGCACGGGCCGTGCCCTCGACCACGGGCTTCACGATCTCGAGGTGGGACGGGTTGGCGGCGAGGCGCACCTCGACGGTTTTGCCTGAGGCCGTGGGGAGAATCGATTCGTAGCCGAGGTGGTATTTCACGTCGCCATCGCCGGCGACGGAATCGGCGACGTAGTTTTCGGAAAATTGCTCGAAGAGCACGTCGAACGATTTCCGCATGACGCTGCAGAGGACGTTGAGGCGACCGCGGTGGGCCATGCCCATGACGATTTCTTCGACGCCGTGTTCCGGGCAGTGCTCGATGATCGCATCGAGTGCGGCGATGATGGTCTCGCCGCCTTCGAGGGAGAAACGTTTCTGGCCGACATATTTCGTATGGAGGAATTTCTCGAACAGCTCGGCCTTGTGCACGCGGCGGAGAATGCGAAGTTTCTGCGGCTGGGTGAAGGTGGGTTGCAGACGAGTTTTCTCGAAATGCTCCTGGAGCCAGCGCCGACAATCCTGATCCTGAATATGGGAGTACTCGACGCCGATGTGGCCGCAGTAAGTTTCCTGCAAGGCGGCGAGGAGATCGCGGAGTGTCATCTGGCCGATGCCGCCGCGAAAATTTCCGGTGTCGAAGGAGGTGTCGAGATCGGCGGGGGAAAGTTTGAAGGCCTCGAGCGCCAGCTTGGGGAGCGGAGCGGGGCGGGTCGCATCGAGCGGATTGATGTGGGCCTGGCCGTGACCAATGGAGCGATAGGTGCTCAGCAGATAATAAATGCCCGCCTGTTTCACGCTGTCGACGGAGGGACCGGCGGAGGCGGCGGTGGAGCCGGCGGGGAGCTTGCCGTCTGAGCCGAGGGTGAAGCCTTGGAAGAAGGCGCGCCACGTGGCATCGACAGAGTCAGGATTGGCCAGCCAGCGCTGGTAATAGTCATCGACCAACGAGGCGTTGGCGCGTTCGGAAAAGTTGACTGGATTCATGTAAGCGAAATAGGCAGTGCCGGGCTTGCCAAATAAGGCAGGAGCGATAACCGGAAGGTGAACAGCAGCAGTGGCGAACTCATGACACAAGCCGTTTCAGGCCGATCTCCGGCCAACAGGCTTGCGCATTACCCGACATTACTCGCTGATTAACAAAACTTAACTTACTCAACCGACGCAGCCATGATCGAAGCACAATTGAAAGACGCTCTTATCCGCTTCAATGCGGGCATTAAGGCCGCTGATGGGGCCGCGATTTCCGTCGCGCTGAATGAATTGGAATCATTGCTCGCGGCGCATCGGGCCGAGTTGAATCCGCGTTTGGTGCATTTTCTGGAAGGCCGCAGTTATGCAAAGGCGTTCGCGTATTTGGGAGGGGATGGCAGTGCGATGGGGCCGGCGGCCTCGCCACCGGGAGGTTGCTCAACACAAGGTAAGGCGTGACCGCGACGAGTGCAAAGCCTCGGCGGCTGGGCGCGCCGTATTTTTCTAACTGCAAATGAACGCGAATTGACGCGAAAGAGTAATCGAGCCACGAGAAAACCCATGAGCACCGGAAATAAAATCACCACTGATGGCGGACAATCGCTCGGACAGAATCCCTTTGGCGCGTTGAGTGGCGCGGGGCTACCCGCTGTTTCCAACCGGCCAATCGAGACTCAAAAATCAAAAATCGAAAATCCAAAAAACCGCGGTCGGGTAGAAATCAAGCGCACGACCGCCGGACGTGGCGGCAAGACGGTGACGCTCGTGACGGGTTTCATCGGCATCGGCTTACCTGAAAAAGAACAGCTCACCAAAAAAATGCGCGGTGCGTGTGGCTGTGGCGGCACCGTGAAGGACAGTGACATCGAGATTCAAGGCGACCAGCGCGAGACCGTCGCGCGCATTCTCACCGAAGCGGGCTTCCGGCCGGTGATGGCGGGCGGGTAGCGTTCACCTTGATCTCATTTGTTTTGATGCCGCGATGAGAAAGACTCTGAGTTTGGAATCTGAGGTGGCCGCCCAGCTGAACAGCGAACGGATTGGAAACTGAATTTTCGGGACGGATTATCGAATTGCTCCGGCTTCACGGGTTGGGGTTTAGCGGTTGACCGTCGACGTTTTCCAAACACGCTCCCACACAAAGCCACTTACTATGTCCAACCTACCCCGTCCTTATCACATCGGGTCACGCGCCATAGGCGCGGCCCTTCTCACCCTCGGCTGTTCCCTCGGCGTCTCCGTGCCGCTTACAGCCAAGGAACCGGCACCCGCAACCGGCGCCGCCTCCGCCTCAGCAGAGAAGCAGCCGCTCACTGCGGAGTATATCAAGCTCTACATCCAGCAGCATAAGCTCAGCGCCGAGCACATCAAGTGGCTCGAGCTCGACAGCGCCCAGCTCACCGCCGACCAGAAAGCGCTGGCCGCTTACGAGGCCTCGCTGACCCCGGACCAGCGCAAGCTCGAGGCGCACACGATCAAGCTGCACGCCTGGCACCAGAAGGTAGAGGCGGACCAGCAACGCCTCAGCGGCCACTACCAGAAGGTCGAGATCGACGAAAAGAGCACCAAGTCGGGCAAGTAAGCCTACCCTCTGTCGCGGCCCGTGCTGGAACACTAGGCGGGCCGCGTCGTTTCCCCGACCATGGCCGGCCACATGACTCTCCGCGCGAGCGGCCTGGCGGCGGACGCCCCATTCTCCTACGAGTGCCACCGCTGCATGCGCTGCTGCTACGGCAAGCTCATTCAGGTTAATCCCTACGAGGTCGCCCGTCTCGCTCGCAACCGCGGTCTGTCCACCGGCGCCTTCCTGCGCGAGTACGTCGAGCCCGACCGCCCCTACCTGCGCCGACGCGACGATGGGGCCTGCGTTTTCCTCGGCCCCGAGGGCTGTACCGTGCATCCCGACCGGCCGCTGGTCTGCCGCGTGTATCCGCTGGGCCGGCACGAGGTGTCGGGCGGCATGGAATCGGAAGCGCGCTACTCGGTGGTGCACGGGCACCCGCAGAGCGAGGGCATCTTCGGCACCACCGGCACGATCGCCAATTACCTGCGCGGCCAGGGCATCGAAGCTTTCACCGCCGCCGCCACCGCCTACCTCAATGTGCTGCAAGCGCTCTTCGACGCCTGGCGGGCGAAGCCGGCGCCCACGGAGGAGTCTGCGGACGTCGTCGCCGCAGCGGAAACCCGCGGCGTCGACGAGCCTACGGTGCTCGATCTCGACCGCGCGATCGCCGAACATTGCCGGCGGCACAACTGCGCCGAGCCTGCGGACCTGGAGGCCCGTATTGCCCTTCATCTCGAGATTCTCCGCAGCTGGATCTGAGCGTCGGCGTCGGCCCGATGCCCCTTGATAAAAGTAGTCGAAGGTCTGCGCTTTGCTCGAATCATTATTGCTGAACATGCCCGAGGCCTGCAGCCGGCTATCGGCCGGATAATAAAATAACTGCCCCTGTTCATTCGTCGTACCGGCGGACGTGCCCAGCCCGAAGAGCATGGGCCGGCCTTACTCGACCAACCCCCAACGCCGACCCCCTTGTTTTGCCTTGAATTGCCCTTCGGTGAATTGCTCTTTCGTCAGCGACTGGAGGAGGACGCAGGCGGCGTGTCAGCTTTTGCTGGCACGTCGCGTGCCGCTGGGACCCGGATTATACCGGTGAATGCTGGCAACAACACATATCGTTCGATTGCGGTTCCATTCTTTGCGAGCGTTGCAATCAGAACGCACCCTTCCGACGTAAAAAAGAAAAGATACGGGTGTCCGTTCAGATCGAGAAGATTGCCCACTGAGTCCCTCCCCTTTGCCTTAAGACCAACTCCTCTTTGCGGATGGGCTAGTTCGTGTATAATTTGCCAGTTTGCGCCCTCGGGATACTTACCGTTTTTGGCGGCATATGCCTGAATTGCCTCACTCACCATTACGATGCGCTCAGCGTCGTATTCTATTTGGGTATTTGCATGCCCAACTTTGGAAAATTGAAGACACATTACGAGAAGAACTAACAATCGGATTGTTTTCATTTATTCCTTATCTGGTTTTTCCACCACGCAGATCTATGAATGTTTGAGTGATGGAGCGTATATATTCATCCATGTAGATGTGAGCACCCGCATCACGGGGATCGCTGATTCCCTTTTCGGCTATAAGCAAATGGAGGTTCTCGAAACAAACCTAAAGGGTCGGCGTTTGGGGTTGGCAACGTCCCTAATTATCAGGGGCACACGACGCGCCAATGGTATGGTCCGGGGATATCGATTACTTATGCCGCCAGTCCTGCCGCCATCGCGAGGGCACTCTTGGCGCGGTTCATGATGTAGAGGTGGTAGCCGGGGGCGCCGTGCGCGAGGAGATCGCGGATTTGCGTGAGCGCCCATTCGATGCCGATTAGCTCGACGACGTCCGTGTTTTCGGCGGCGACTTCGAGACGGGTGGCGAGTTTCTGCGGTAGTGCGGCGCCGCACATTGTGGCGAGGCGTTGCACTTGTTTGAGCGACAGTACGGGCATAATGCCGGGCACGATCGGCACGGTGATGCCACGGGCGTGGCAGCGATCCACGTAACGGTAATACGCGGCGTTGTCGAAAAAGAGTTGGGTCGTCACAAATGCGCCGCCGTTGTCGATTTTGCGTTTCAGATTATCGAGATCGAAATCAAGTGATGCGGCTTCAGGATGTTTTTCCGGATAACCGGCGACCCCGAGACAGAAATCAGCGTGACGGGCTTTGAGCAGCGTCACGAGTTCGCTGGCGTAGCGCAGGCCATCGAGCGCGGGCGTGAAGGTGGTGTCGCCTTTGGGCGGATCGCCCCGGAGCGTCATGATATTTCGAAAACCGCTGGTGTGGATGCGATCCGCGACGTCATTGAGTTCGGCGCGTGGGTGGCCAACGCAGGTGAGGTGGGGCATCACAGTGAATCCGAATTCATTTTTCAATATTGCGCTGGCTTGGGCGGTGCGGTCGCGGGTGGTGCCGCCGGCACCATAGGTGACGGAAACGAAATCGGGGGCGATGCGCTTGAGGGCAGCGGCGGCGTTGCGCAAATTTTCCATACCGACGTCATCCTTGGGTGGGAAAAATTCCAGCGAGCGCAACGGACGGTTGAGGGCGAAGAGCTCGGCGATGGATTGGTCAGGCGTCATGATGTATCAATAAATGCAGATGTGACGATTTGTGTAAAGGAAGGAGTTCGGTTTGTGGGAGCGAGCTGGCTCGCGACGCTGGGACGAGGATGTCGCGAGCGAGCGCGCTCCCACAAGTTAAAATCAAGTGTGGTCGGTGGTGTGGTAGTCGCACGGCGTTGCGCGGCGAGCACGCAACCTACGGGAAGAATACGAACGGCGGGCAAGGGACTGCCCGCCCTACCGCCGGCAGTGGCCCGAGCGGTGTGATGTCGCGAGCGAGCTCGCTCTCACAAGTTAAAATCAAGATTCAAGGTGCCGCGCCGTTTGCGATGGGTAAGGCCGAGGAGTGTAAGATTATCCTGTAGGCCAGCGTGCTTTCACGCGCCTCGTAGCCGTGTCGGGCGCTTGCAAGCACGCTGGCCTACCGATTCAATTGCCCACTTTCCGACAAGCATCGACCTGCTGGAAATAGCGAGGGTGCGACCAGTTTCAAGCGGTGCAGCCGGCCTCGGTTTCGCGGGCCTTTTCGGTTTTGAGGCGGAGTTGGCCGCAGGCGGCGTTGATATCGTGGCCTTTTTCGCGGCGGAGGGTGACGGAGATGCCGGCGGCGCGAAGGACGTCAGCGAAGCGTTCGCAGCGGTTGTTGCTCGGGCGTTTCCACGGGAGGCCTTCCACGGTGTTGTAGGGAATCAGATTCACGTGGGCGTGGAGATCGTAGGCGATGTCGCGGAGTTTCTCGGCCTGCTCGATCGCGTCGTTGATGCCTTCGATGAGAATGAATTCCAGCGTGACCATGCGGCCTTGTTTTTCGGAAAACGCTTTCACGGCGGGGAGCAGATCGGCGAGCGGGTAGGTCTTGTTGATCGGCATGATCTGCTCGCGGACTTCGTCGGTGGCACCGTGCAGCGAAATGGCGAGGCGGATACCGAGCGGTTCTTCGGCGAGCTGCAGAATCTTCGGAACGAGGCCGGAGGTGGAGAGCGTGATGCGGCGGGCACCGAAGCCGAGGCCCCACTCGGCGTTGACGATGGTGAGGGCGCGGATGATGGCGTCGTAATTGTGCAGCGGTTCGCCCATGCCCATGACGACGATGTTGTCGAAGGAGGCGAGTTCGGCGCGGGCGCGCGGGGTGTGGGCGTCTTCTTGACGGCAGACTTGGATGAGCTGGTGGACGATCTCGCCGGCGGAGAGATTTCTTTTCAGGCCGGCGAGGCCGGAGGCGCAAAATTTGCAGCCCATGGCGCAGCCGACCTGCGTGGAAATGCAGATTGTCTTGCGGGATTTATCGACACCGACGCCGAGCATCGGCGCGCGGATGATGACGGTTTCGATGAGGGATTTGTCACCGAGTTCGAGGAGAATTTTGTCGGTTTCGTCGCCGGATTGGCGATCTAGCACGAAGCCCGTGGGCTCGAGTTCGAAGTGTTCGGCCATCCAAGTGCGGAAATCTTTGGGGAGGTTAGTCATCTCGTCCCAGGTGCGAACGCGCTTTTTGTAGAGCCACGCGAGGATTTGTTTGGCGCGGAAAGCCGGTTGGCCCGCTGCCGTGAGGGAGGCGGTGAGCGAGTCGAGGGTCTCGCCATAAATGGCCGGTTTTTCTGGAGTGAACTTCATGCGCGTGGAAATGTCTTGGACAGGATGCGGTTAAAACCACAGCCTTCAAGCTCAGCATGAAACTTCTGCACCGACATATCTTCGCTTCCGTCGCCCTGACCAGTCTGGCGGCGGTGGGGGTGCTGACTTTTATTATGGTGCTGGGTAATTTTCTGCGGGATTTGCTGGCCAGTGTCCTCGCCGGGCAGCTCGCGCCTGAAATATTCGTGCATCTGCTTGGTCTGACCGTGCAGTTTGTCATCTGCTATACGTTGCCGATGGGGATTTTGACCGGAGTGCTGCTCGTGCTGGGACGTATGTCCGCAGATCGGGAGATAACGGCGATCCGTTCCGCGGGGGTCAGTATTGCAGGAATATCGGCTCCGATCTTTTTTTTCGCGCTCTTGGGCACAGGAGTGAGCTTAGCGGTCAATTTCTACTATATGCCGCGCGCCAAGGTGGCCTATGAGCAGGAGTTCGCCGATGCGGTCCGGGCGAATCCATTGAACTTTATCACGCCCAAGACGTTTATCCGAAATTTTCCCGACAAGGTTATTTTCGTGGGGGAGAACAAAGATTTAAAACTCAAGGATGTGTGGGTGTGGGAACTTGATAAACAGTCGCGGGCGAAAGTGGTTTATCATGCGGAGAGGGCCGATCTGGGGTTTGACGAGAAAACCAACAGTCTTCAGCTGATCGGTTATAACGTTACGGTAGAATCCCGAGACAACAAAGATCCCGAAAATTTCGGAGGTGAGGGCAAAGGATTCGGCCATTTCGGCGTTTTTTCCCAGACCTTGTCTTTGGACAAAATCTCCGGGGTGCCGACGCACAAAATAAAGACGCAGTGGCTGACGTTGAGTCAATTATTGGCCGAACGGCAGCGGCTCATGAAACCGGACCCCAACGTTTCTTTGGTAGAGCGGGATCGGCAACGCATCAGAGTGCAAACGGTGATTCAGGAAAAGACCGCGACGGCCTTCTCCGTTCTTTCGTTTGCGCTGATCGCGATTCCGCTGGGCATCAAAGTTTCCCGTAAAGAGACATCGGCCAATCTTGGTATCGCACTTGCACTGGCGATGGCTTATTATTTTTCGACGGTGGTGGTGGGATGGTTCGACAATAAACCCGATTTTCGGCCCGACCTGCTGATGTGGATACCCAATATCAGTTTTCAGATGCTCGGTGCCTGGTTGTTTTATAAGGCGGATCGGGGTTGAGGCCCGGTTTCAGCGGCGGCGTAATGAAAGCAGCACAGGCAACACGATCAACACGAGGGGCAGCTGCAAAACCAGCCCGGAGATGATGGCGATGGCGAGCGGTTGCTGCATCGCCGACCCGGCTCCGAGACCCAGAGCGAGCGGTAGCAGGGCCAAAATGGCCGCGAAGGTCGTCATGGCGATGGGGCGCATGCGGTTGAGGCCGGCTTGCACGAACGCGTCGGGCGGCGCGAGGTCGCGCGGGAGCGAGAGGTATTCGGACACGTAGAAAATCGCCACCTCGGTCGCGATGCCGACGATCATCGTCATGCCCATCATCGCGGAAATGTTGAGCTGGGTATGTGTCACCCACAGTCCGAGCGTCACAGCCGAGAGCGCGAGCAGCGTGCAGCCGAGCATCGCGAGGGCGATGCGGAAACTTTCATAGAGAAACAGCAGCAACAAAAACACCAGCGCCACTGCGGCGGCGAATACCGCGATCAGGCCCGTGAATGCTTTCTGTTGTTCGGCATAGGTTCCGCCGAGCGCGAAATAAACGCCGGGGGGCAGGAGGCCGGGCGAGGCGAGCACGCGCCGGACATCGGCCATGGTCGAACCGAGATCGCGGCCCGTAATGCGGCCGGTCACGGGCACCATGCGCTTCAAATCGTCGCGCGTGATCTGCGGCTGGCCGGTGATCGCGGTGACCGCCGCCACCCGGCGCAAGGGAAAGAAATGTCCGTCGGGTGCGCGCAGCCGGAGGTGGGCAATGTCGTCCGCCGTCTGCCGGGAGCGAGGCGGAATCCACGCGCGAATGCCGACCAGTTTTTGTCCGCTCTCAATCTTTGTGGTGGCGAGTGCGCCGTCGAGCAACGCGCCGACGGCCGCCGTGACCGCTACCGGGTCCATGCCTTCGAGCGCGGCCAGGGCCGGATCAACCTTGATCGTGAGCGCATCGCCGGCATGAACGATGCCGTCTTTCACATCGACGACTCCGGGGATTTTTCCGATGACCTGCGCGATGCGCGGTGCCGTGGTTTGCAACAAGTCGCCGTCGTCGGAATACAACTTGATCTCGATCGGCTGGGGGACCGCCGTGAGGTCGCCGATCAAGTCTTCGATGAGTTGCATTAATTCGATCTCCAGGCCGGGGATGGTTTTTTCCACCTGCTGGCGAACGTCGTCCATCACCTCTTCAATTTCCCGGCGCGGCGGCGGTTTGAGGCGGACAAAGAAATCTCCTTCGTTCGCCTCAGTGAGGCCGCCCCCTAATTGCAGGCCGGTGCGGCGCGAATAGGTTTCGACCTCGGGCGTCGCCTGCAAAATCGCCTCGACTTGGCGCAAGAGCCGGTCGGTTTCGCTGAGCGAGGTGCCCGATTCCGCCCGGTAGTCGAGGATGAAGCCGCCTTCGTCCATCGCCGGCATGAAGCCAGACCCGACTGCGCGATAGGCGAGCGTGGCGGCGAGCAACAGCGGCACGATGCCGAGCAGCACCAGCGCCGGTCGGGCCAGCAACCGCCGCAGCAGGTGTTCATACCCGCGATGCATCCGCGCGGTAAACGGGCCGCCTTCGTGCTGGTTGGCGTCTTTTTCTCCCAGAAAATGATCGGCGAGGATCGGGACCGCGAGCCAAGCGACGAGAAACGAGATCACGAGGCTGGCCGCCATCGTGAGCGAGAGCGCTTGAAAAAATGCACCGGTCACGCCGGAGAGAAACGCGAGCGGGGCAAAAATGATAATGGTGGAAAGCGACGAGGCGACGAGCGGCACCGTGAATTCCGCTGCGGCCGACCACACGAGGCCGTGATGCCGGCCAGGGTGTCCGCGCAGACGGCGGATGACATGCTCCACCATGACAATGGCGTCATCAATGATGAGGCCCACGGCGGCCGCCATGCCGCCGAGCGTCATGATGTTGAAGCTGCTGTGCCGCAATTTTAGCAGGACCACGGTGGCGGCGAGCACCACGGGCACACAGAGCATGGCGATGAGGGTGATCTTGCCGTTGCGGAGGAAGAGCAGCAGCACGCCGCCGGCGAGGAAGATGCCGATGAAGACGGCATCGCGTACACTCGTCGCCGACGCGACGATGAGTTCGCTCTGGTCATACCAGTTGGCGATCTTTACGTCGCGGGGCAGGTGCGGACGGTATGCCTGCAATTGGGCCTGCACATCGTGGGCGATCTGAACGGTGTTGCCGTCCGGTTGTTGGTAAACTTGGAAAATAACGGCGTCGCGGCCATCGGCGGTGACCTTGGTCCATTGCGGCACGGTGCCGAGAGTGATCTCGGCCACATCGGCCACGCGTACAAGTCCGGCAGGGCCTTTCTGCAGGACAGTCGCGCCTAGTTGGGTCGCATCGGCGGCGCGATTATCAACGAGAGTGAGATATAGTTTGTAGTGATCTTCGAGCCGGCCGACAGCGCTGATGGTGTTGGTTGCGGAGAGAGCTTTACTCACGTCGGCGAGGGTGAGTCCGTGCGCTTCCAGCCGCGCGGGATCGATGATCACGCGATACTCCGCCTCTGCACCCCCAAAGACCTGAACTTTGGCCACGCCGGTAACGGTGGAGAGCAACGGTCGCAGTTGGTAATAGGCGAGGTCGCGCAATTCGACGGGCGAATGTTTCGCGGAGGTCAAGCTGTAGGCAAGGGAAGGAAACACGGTCGGGTCCATGCGCCGCACTTCGAATTTCGTGCCGGCGGGCAATTCGCTCAAAGTCTGGTTCACGGCGGACTCGACCTGCAGCATCGCGGAATTCATATCAGCGCCCCAGTCGAAGTTCACCGAAATTTCCGAGCTGCCCCGGCTGGACTTCGAGCGGATGTTGCGCAGGCCGGGTGCGGAGCGGACGGCGGATTCGACGGGCATGGTCACCTCCGTTATCATCCGCTCGGCGGGTCGGTCGCCGGCATCGAGGCTGATCACGATGCGGGGAAAATTCACATGGGGAAACAGGGCCACGGGGAGTGTCCACGCCATGACCAGTCCGGCCAGTGCCAGGAGCAGCAGCATGAAGAGCACCGAGCGCCGGTGTGCCTGCATCCACGCCACAAAATTCACGGCTTGGGCTCCTTCGTGTCCGGTAATTGTACCGGCATGCCGTCGGATAATTCGTAATTGCCGAGGGTGACGATCAGGTCGCCTTCGTGCAAATTCGCGTCGCGGACTTCCAGCAAATCGCCGGTGCTGAGGCCGGTGGTCACTTCATGCCGCACGGCATGGTGGGCTTGCACGGTGTAGAGCACGAGTTTGCCGTTGACAGGCAGCACGGCGCGGCGCGGCGCGACGAGGGCTTCCTTTTTATTCAGTTCGATGGTGGCTTTCACATGTTCGCCGAGGAGCAGCGCTGCATCCTTCGGCACTGGCACGCGCACTTCGACCGCTCCGGTGGCCGCATCGAGCGAGCGGCCGACGCTCCGCACGACGGAAAAAATGGGCGGGGCGTCGGGGCGATGGGCGGAGAACAAGGTCACGGATTGGCCGACGGCGAGCTGCACCGTGTCGGCAGCCTCGAGGCCGAGCCGGACTTCGAGCTGTGCCTCGGCGGTGAAGGTGATGAGGGCAGTGCCGGTGGGGGCGAGCGCGCCGCCGGCCAGTTCCAATTTGCTCACCACGCCGGCGGCGGGGGCGACGATATTGCCCTCAGCGCCGAGACCGCGGAGTTCGAAGCTCGCGAGTTTTAGCCGGGCTTCCTGCTCGGCTTGCATCGCGGTGAGGAGTTCGGTGCGGTTGGCGAGTTTCAAGTCGTAGCGTTCCTGCGTGGCGGTAAGAAATTCTTGCGCGAGGGTCCGCGCGTTGCGGGCGGCGTCGCGCTGGAGTTTGGCGTCGGGGGTCGGGTTGAATTCGAGCAGCACGTCGCCTGCCGCCACCCGGGTGCCGGGGGCCACGAGAATTTTGGTAATTAAACAATCTGCGGCGGCGCCGATCACCTGATCACCGGAAGGTGAGGCGGCGACCACGCCGAAGGCGTCGAGTGATTGAGCAATCATCTGCTTTTTCAGCACGGCAGTTTCGACGCGGGAGACCGGAAGTGAAATAGCTTCAGCCGGCTCGGTGGTCTGGGGTCTGAACCAGAACCAAGCAGCGGCCAGCGCACCGACGACCAATAAAAACAGCAGAATTTTTTTCATGGGATCAAATCAGGGGTGGGGTGCGCCATTGAGGAGCGGGCGTCCGGTGGCGAGTTCGAGCGCGACGGCGAGTTCGAGGGTTTCTTGCTGAAGATTGCTTTGTTGGAGACGGTGCAGCGCGAGGAGGCTGCGCGCCTCCCGGTAGGCGGAGACATCGGCATTGCGGGTCTCAAGCGCTTTTTCCAGCGAGGTAACGAGGTGTTCGAGATCGGGGAGCGCCACATTGTCTGCTTGGAGCTGCGTCTGCGTGGCGGCGAGTTTGCCGAGGAGCAAAACCACTTCGGCGCGGGCCTCGGCGACGCGGGCGACGTATTCGTCGAAGAGCTGCTGGCGCGTGGCGCGGGCGCTGGCGAGATTGCCTTGGTTGCGATCAAAGAGGGGGAGATCGATGGTCACGCCCAAGTTCCGCGTGCGGACATCGCTGGTGTCGTTGGCCTTCGCCAGGCTGAGACCGATCTTGGGGAACTGCGCCTTCACGGCGGCACGCAGATTGGCCTCCTGGCTTTCATAGCCGAGGGTGAGCGCGACGAGATCGAGGCGTCGTTTTTCGAGACCTGCGAGGAGTGTCGTGGCCGACGTATCGGCGGGCAGCGAAGGAAAGGGCTCGGCGGATTTCAACACTATCTCGGCTTCGGCGGGTTGACCAAGGGCGAGGTTCAATGCGACGCGTTCAGCGGCGTAATCCTGTTCGGCGGCGAGGCGGGTCGCCTGTGTGGCGATCCAGGCTTCACCGGCGGCGGTGATATCGATGGCGGTTTTGTGTCCGAGAGTGGCCGCCTGTTTGATGGCGGCAAGAGTATCAGTGAGGTCGGCTTCGATGGCCTGGAGCAGCGGCAGACGGGTGCGCAAGGAAAGCAGACGAAAGGCACGCAGGCGTGCGTCCTGGGCGGTTTGCCATTCCTGCCACGCAATCGAAAGATCCAGGGCCCCGGCCGTAGCCTGTGCGCTGTGGATGCGGTCTTGCCGCCCAAGCAGCGCGGTGAAATCCCAGCTGAGGCCGAGACTGCGGCCAGTGATCAACCCCGGGACGTTGTTATTATTCGGTTGATCAAGGGAGTAGCCGAGCTGGGGATTGGGTAAAATGCCCGCCTGCAATACTTGGGCTTGGGCGACGCCGCGCTGGTCGCGGAGCGCGCGCAACTGCGGGCTGACGATGACGACCATGACGGCGATTTCATCCGGAGAGAATCCGTCCCGGCCGTCGATCACCAGCGGGGGCAGCAGCGGATGGGCGAGCTGAGCGGCGGAGATTTTGATGCTCGCGAGTGACGGTGGTTGGAGGGCGGCCTCAACGGTCACCGGGGTGAGCGCGGCGGATGGGGTGCCGGGCTGGGCGCACCCGGCAAGCAACCCGAGCGCGACGGCCAACAGCGGGGCGACACTCTTTCGTCGGCAAAAAGGTGGGCCGCTCAGGCACGGTGCGTTCAGCGATCTCATGAGCTATAGGCGCGGATTATTTCTTTCCCTTGTTGGTTTCGTCGCCGGTGGTTTCCTGCTCGGTGCCGAGCACTTGGCCGTTCCCGGCGTCGATCTCGACTTCGATGATCGTTTTGTCGGTCCGGACAATTTCGAACGAATACATCAGGTTGCCGTCCTCGACTTCGAGTTCGGCCTTGATGATTTTCCCGGGGAGGGCGGCGAGGGCGGCTTTCATCGCATCGCCAAACGAAATTTTAGCGAGAGCCGGCAGGTCGGCGGCTTGGATTTTATGGGTGGGCCGGATGGAGCCGGTGGCGGCTTTTTCTACTTTGGCGGAGGCAAGGACGGGTAGAGCGACAGCCAAGAAGGCGGTGCGGACGAGCGCGGATAATTTGCACAGTTTCATGTTAGGGACGGAATTTCGATTTCTTGGGGAGTCCAGTCGGGAGTGACGGGGTGATTTATTGGGGGTCATCTTAGCGAGGTGAATATTATGTGAGCATTACCTGCGCCGGGATTTTCGGGCATGTTCTGCGTCATGTTCCCGTAATCCTCGATTTGGTAAGGTTGATGAGGTATCGGCTTCATGCCGCCAACAGCCACCCCGGCAGGAGGGATAAAAAACCTTTCTTTCCGAATTCTTCACCCTTAAATATTCTTTGCTATGAATCTTCATCAATCGCGCGCGCTCCGTCTTTTTGCCTTCGGTTTTCTTATGCTCACAAGTGAAAGTCTGGTTCGTGCGGAAGGGCCTTATCATTTGTTGAAGGAAATCCCGATCGGCGGGGAAGGCGGCTGGGACTACCTCTCCGTGGATGCGGCCAGCCATCGGCTGTATGTGACGCACGCCACCAAGGTGGTCGTGATCGATACCCAAAAGGATGAAGTGTTGGGCGAAATCGCAGACACTCCCGGCGTGCACGGCTTCGTAATCGCTGCGGAGCTGGGTCGCGGTTTTTCCAGTAACGGACGGGAAAACAAAGCGAGTATCGTTGATCTTAAAACCCTCCGGACATTGTCGAAAGTCGACACCGGCGAAAATCCCGATGCCATTCTCTACGAGCCGGGCCAGAAGGAAGTGTATACTTTCAATGGGCGCGGCCAATCGGCCACGGTGTTCGAGGCTGTCACGGGCAAGGTCGTCGCGACGATTCCGCTGGGTGGCAAACCGGAGTTTGCCCAGGCCGATCCGTCAGCCGGGCGGGTCTACGTCAACATCGAGGACAAAAACGAGGTCATCGCCATCGATACCAAGACGCACCAGATCGTGAAGCACTGGCCCATCGCGCCGGGCGAAGAAGCGACGGGTATGGATATTGATGCGGCCCATCACCGCCTCATTCTCGGCTGCAGCAATGAGAAGATGATTATTATGGATAACACCAGCGGCAAGGTGGTTGCCAGCATCGACGCGGGGAAGGGGATTGATGCCACGTCGTTTGATGTGAGCAACCAGCTCGCGTTTGCCTCCGCCGGTGGCAGCGGCACGGTCACCATCGCTCACGAGGACACCCCGGACAAATTTACGGTGGTACAAACGCTCACGACCGAGCATAGTGCGCGGACGATGACGCTGGATACCACGACACATAAAATCTACCTGGCCTCTGCCCAGTTCGAGGCCCCGGCTGCGCCACCGCTGGCCGGCGGCAACCGCCCACGTCCAAAGATGATCCCGGATAGTTTCAAAGTGCTGGTGTACGGATTAAAGTAGTACCGACAGCGTTACCCGGATAATCAGCTTCCTCCGATGCGCATTCTATTCGTCGAAGATTCCCCGCGGTTGCAGCGCTCGGTGGGCACAGCGTTACGGAAGACGGGTTATGCGGTGGATATCGCGGGTGATGGCGAGGCAGGGCTGTGGTTGGCGGAGTCGCATGATTACGATGTTATCGTGCTCGATGTCATGCTGCCGAAGCGGGACGGGCTTTCGCTGCTCGCGGAGCTGCGCCGACAGGGCCGGATGGTGCACGTGCTGCTGCTCACCGCCCGGGATACCGTGCAGGACCGCGTGCAGGGGTTGCAGGCAGGGGCGGACGATTATCTCGTGAAGCCGTTTGCCTTGGAAGAATTGCTGGCTCGCGTGCAGGCGCTGGGCCGGCGCGCCCATGGAACGAAGCAGCCCCGGTTGCAGATCGGCCCGCTGGAAGTCGATACCAGTGCCCGGTGTGTGCGGCGCGCCGGCGAGAATGTAGAACTGACCGCGCGCGAATATCTCCTGCTGGAATATCTCGCGCGGCGTCGGGGCCAGGTGGTTTCGCGCGCAGAGATCGAGGAGCATATCTACGACGAGCAGGTCGATCCGATGAGCAACGTGGTGGACTCAGCCATCTGCAGTCTGCGCAAAAAACTCAGTGCACCCGGTGAGACGGCGCTGATTCACACCCGCCGCGGACTGGGCTACGTATTGGAGGCCGTCCCTGCGGTGGCGGCCAACGGATGAATTCCCTCCGTCGCCAACTCACCCGCGAACTGGTGCTCGTGCTGGCGTTGTTGCTCGGCCTGGGCTTGGCCGCGATCTATGTGGGCATTTGGCGCGTGCTGGTGGCTTCGTTCGATGCGACGCTGCAGGCGCAGGCGCTCGCGGTCAGCGCTCTGACCGAAGCGGAGGGTGGGCGGATCGGGTTCGATTTTTCGAATGATTTTCTGCACGGCTTCGGTGCGGAGCGGCCGCGCAATTATTTCGAACTCCGGGATGGAGGGGGAGCCGCGCTGGTGGGCTCGCCCTCATTGGGCCGCAGCCATCTGCCGGGTCGCACTGAGGGCTCGCCGAATCGGCCGCAGTTTTGGGATCTCGTTTTGCCCAACGGACGTCCGGCGCGCGCGGTGTCATTCAGTTTCAATCCCAAGCCGGCGGACTATCAGCCGGGGGCTTCGGCCACGCCGGTCGTGCGGCTGGTGGTGGCGGTGGATCGCCATGAACTCAACGAAGTGCTCGGGGAATTGCTCGCCGCCGTGGCCGGTGGGGGCGGCCTGTTGCTCCTCGGTATCTTTCTCGCGGTGCCGCCGCTGCTGCGCCGCGGTCTGGTGCCGCTGCAGCAACTCAGCGAGCAGGTGGCGCGGATCGACGCCACCTCGTTGGCGGGACGTTTTTCTACGGCGAATCTGCCGGCGGAGTTGCGGCCGATTGCGGAACGACTGAACGATCTGCTCGTCCGTTTGGAGGCGTCGTTCGAACGCGAGCGCCGGTTCAGCGCCGATCTCGCGCATGAATTACGGACCCCCATCGCCGAATTGCGCAGCTTGGCCGAATGCGCGCTGAAGTGGCCGGACTCTCGTGATGCGCTGGCGGACCGTGACGTGCTGGCCATCGCCCGGCATATGGAATCCCTCACCGCCAGCATGCTGGCCT
>JANYCF010000127.1 GCA_025360455.1 Opitutaceae bacterium
ACCCAGCTGGACATGGCCGATCTCCTCGCCACCACCAAGCAAAACATCTCCCTTCACCTCCAAAACATCTTTGAGGACGCGGAGTTGAGCGAGGCTTCAACTGTCAAGGAATCCTTGACCGTTCAAACTGAAGGCAGCCGCGAAGTGCAGCGCACGCTTACCCTCTACAACCTCGATGCCATCCTCGCTGTGGGCTACCGGGTGCGCTCCCCGCGCGGCGTCCAGTTCCGCCGCTGGGCCTCCACCATCCTCAAGGAATACCTCCTCAAGGGCTTCGCGATGGACGACGAGCGGCTCAAAAATCCCGACGGCCGCCCAGACCACTTCGACGAGATGCTCGCGCGCATCCGCGACATCCGCGCCTCGGAGAAACGCTTTTACCAAAAAGTGCGCGATCTCTTCACCCTCAGCACCGACTACGACAAGACCGACCACGCCACCCAGCAATTTTTCGCCTCGGTCCAGAACGCCCTCCTCCACGCCGTCACCCAAAAGACCGCCGCCGAACTCGTCACCGCCCGCGCCAATCCCGACAACCCGCACTTCGGCCTGCTCGCGTGGAAGGGCGACCAGGTCCGCAAGACCGACATCCTCGTCGCCAAAAACTATCTCACCGAGGACGAGATCGACACCCTCAACCGCCTCGTCGTGATCTTCCTCGAAACCGCCGAGCTCCGGGCCAAGAGCCGCAAAGAGACGCGCATGGCGTTCTGGAAAGAAAATATCGACCAGATCATCGCCTCCAACGGCTTCCCCCTTCTCGCCGACGCCGGCGCGATCAGCCAGAAGCAGATGGAAGAGAGCACCAGCGCCCTTTATGTCGACTACGATAAGCGCCGCAAAAAACAGGAAGCTCTCACCGCCGACACGGCCGACGAGGGCGAACTGAAGTCCATCGAGGCGAAGCTCAAACGCCGCACCAAAACCTGATTCCCTTTTCATGACCGACCAAAATCAAAAGCAGCTGGGCAAGACCCTCTGGAACATCGCAGACCAACTGCGCGGCGCGATGAACGCGGACGATTTCCGCGACTACATGCTGGCCTTCCTCTTCCTGCGCTACCTCTCCGACAACTACGAGGTCGCCGCGAAAAAGGAGCTTGGTTCCGACTACCCGAAATTTGCCGCCGACGATCCCCGGGTGCCGCTCGCGATCTGGTATGCGAATAACCCCGGCGACGTGGTGGACTTCGAGAAACAGATGCGGCGCAAGGTCCACTACGTCATTAAGCCGGATCACCTCTGGGGCAACATCGCCAATCTTGCCCGCAACCAGAGTGGCGACCTGCTCGATACCCTGCGCGACGGTTTCAAATACATCGAAACCGAGTCCTTCCAACGCGCTTTCCTCGGCCTTTTCTCGGAGATCAATCTCGGCTCTGAAAAGCTCGGCCGCACCCACGCCGATAAAACAAGAAGCTCTGCGAAATCATCGGCGAGATCGCCCACGGCCTGAATGAGTTTTCTACCGACATCGACGCGCTCGGCGACGCTTACGAATACCTGATCGGCCAGTTCGCCGCCGGCTCCGGCAAGAAGGCCGGCGAGTTCTACACCCCGCAGCAGATTTCCACCATCCTCTCGCGCATCGTCACGCTCGACAGCCAGGAGCCCAAGACCGGTCGGGTGAAACACCTCGGCAGCCTCCTCGACTTCGCTTGCGGCTCCGGCTCGCTGCTCCTCAACGTTCGCCAGCGTTTGAAGAAACTGGGTGGCACCATCGGTAAAATCTACGGCCAGGAAAAGAACATCACCACCTACAACCTCGCTCGGATGAACATGCTGTTGCACGGGGTGAAGGACACCGAATTCGAAATCTACCACGGCGATACGCTCACCAACGACTGGGATTTCCTGCGCGAGACCAATCCCGCCAAGATGCCGAGGTTCGACGCCATCGTCGCCAACCCTCCTTTCAGCTATCGCTGGGAACCGAAGGACGACATGAGCGACGACGTGCGTTTCAAGAACCATGGACTCGCCCCCAAGTCCGCCGCCGACTTCGCCTTCCTCCTGCACGGTTTCGACTACCTCAAGGACCAAGGCGTCATGGCCATTATTTTGCCCCACGGCGTGCTTTTCCGCGGCGGCGCCGAGGAAAGGATTCGCACGAAGCTGCTCAAAGACGGCCACATCGACACCATCATCGGCCTGCCCGCGAATCTCTTCTACTCCACCGGCATCCCGGTTTGCATTCTTGTTCTCAAAAAATGCAAGAAGCCCGACGACGTCCTCTTCATCAACGCCGCCGAGCACTTCGAAAAAGGCAAACGCCAGAACGTGCTTACCGAGGAGCATCTCGAAAAGATCGTCGATACCTACCAGTTCAGAAAAGAAGAAACCCGCTACTCCAAGCGCGTCTCGATGGAGCGCATCGCCGAGGAAGGCTACAACCTCAACATCTCCCGCTACATCAGCACCGCGACCGCAGAGGTAGAAATCGATCTAGCGACTACTCACAGCCAGCTCGTCGATATCGAAAAAAAGACCCGAGCCGCGATCCGTAAGCATAACGAATTCCTTAAGGAGCTCGGGCTGGCCCCACTGCCATTCGAGAAGTCGGGGAAGGATTGAGCTATTACGTGGCGATTTTCTTCAGAAGGCGCCGAGCTTTGGCTCTTTGAGAAAAGCGACATTCCAAGGTATTTTTCCACCACCATCAATCGCCTCACGCCGTCGCGCCGCAGCACTTCTTGTATTTCTTGCCGCTGCCGCAGGAGCACGGATCGTTGCGCCCGATCTTGGGCGTCTCGCGTCGCACGGTCTGCGTCACCGGCGCCTGCTGCCCGGTATAAATCCAGCGGCCTTCTTCCCGGCCAAACGTGGCGGTCTCGACGTGTTCCTGATCTTTGCCTTCCACGCGATATCTCGCAGAAAATTCCACCACGCCTTCGGTGTCGCTCGCCCCGCCCTTCTCCGTGCGGATAATCGTCAATCCGAGCCATTCGGAGCTCTCCGCCCACTTCTTCGCCTCTTCGGCCGCAAAATCCTTCCGCTCGGTCTCACTCAACGTGCGCTCGAGATGCGCGATCTCGTGCTTGGCATAGGCCGAATAGCGCGAGCGCATCAACGCCTCCGCTGTCGGCGCAGGTGCGCCGCCAATGATCGGGCCGCAGCAGGCTTCGTAGGTGGAACCGGAACCACAGGGACAATTACTCATGACGGATAGGTTAACCGTGCCGGACAAGCCCTTGGCAACTCCCAAAAGCACCCAGTTTCCGCGAACGATTATCGACGGGATATAAACCAACACCCATTTGCTCCTTATCGCGGAATAATCCGGCACCCTCTTGATCAATTCCGGTCAATTGCTCTCGGTGTGGCTATTGCACCTTCTATGACTAAAAAACTATTCCTTGCCCTCGCCTGTCTGTCGATACTCGCCGGCGCGTTCTCCTCGCGCCTCGCTGCCCAATCCCTCGTAAACGATTGGAATGAAACCACCCTCCAAGCCATCCGCACCACCAAGCCCGGACCTCCCATGGTTTCGCGCATGCTGGCCGTCGTCCACACCGCAGTCTATGATGCTTGGGCCGCTTATGATCCGGTCGCGGTAGGCACCCAACTCGGCGGTTCCCTTCGCCGACCCGCCAGCGAAGCGACCCTCGCCAACAAACAAAAGGCCGTGAGCTATGCCGCTTACCGCGCGTTGGTCGATCTGTTTCCCCAGCCCGCCTCACTCGCGCTCTTCAATGCGAAGATGACCGCCCTCGGCTATGACCCAACCGACACCTCGCTCGATCCCGCCACTCCCGCCGGTGTAGGCAATCGCGCCGCCGCTGCCGTGATCGCCTACCGTCATACCGACGGCTCCAACCAACTCGGCGACCTCAACCCCGGCGCTTACAGCGACTACACCGGCTACACCCCCGTGAATACTCCCGACACCCTGATCGACGCGAATCACTGGCAGCCACTCCGCATAAGCGACGGCAAAGGCGGTTTCGTCGTACAGAAGTTCGTCGCACCCCACTGGTTCAAAGTGAAACCCTTCGCCTTAAAGTCTGCCGCTCAATTTCGTCCCGGCGCACCAGCCCAAGTCGGCTCCGACGAATATGTCGAACAGGCCGAAGAAGTCCTCGCCTACAGCGCCAATTTGACCGACCAACAAAAAATTATCGCTGAATACTGGGCCGACGGCCCGGCTTCGGAACTACCTCCAGGCCACTGGAGTTTGCTGTCCCAGTTCGTTTCCCATCGCGATCACTACAGCTTGGACAGCGATGTGAAACTTTTTTTCGCCGTGACGAATGCCATATTCGACGCGGGCATCGCCGCTTGGGAAGCCAAGCGTTTCTATGACTATATACGTCCCGTCTGCGCCATCAACGGCCTCTTTACCGGCACGATGGTCAACGCTTGGGCTGGTCCCGGCCTCGGCACGCGATCAATCGATGGCGGCACATGGCGGCCCTATCAACCGGTCACGTTTGTCACCCCACCGTTCCCTGAATATGTATCGGGGCACAGTCTGTTCAGCGCAGCCGGGGCCGAGGTGCTCCGTCAATTCACGGGCAGCGATGTGTTTGGCTTCAGCGTCACTTTCCCCGCCGGCAGCTCGCGGGTGGAGCCGGGCCTGGTGCCCGCCCAACCTCTCACCCTGTCATGGGCCACCTTTAGCGATGCGGCCGATGAAGCCGGCATCTCCCGCCGTTACGGCGGCATTCATTTCAAACAAGGCGATCTGGCTTCACGCCAGATGGGTCGCCTCGTCGGAGCGCAGGCTTACGCCAAAGCCCTCACCTATTTTAATCCGCGCCGTCTGCCGAAAACTCACCGCATTCACGAAGAAATCGAGGAGCTCGATCGCCTCAACCAACGCACCTCCCGCGAAACCCAGCAGCTGGACCATCAGTTGTCCGCGTTAGATTCCCCCTAAGCGCATAATAATAATTCATTCGGCTACCCTTCCGACGGCGGCGATTTTTTTGCCGCCGTTTTTCTTTGTACACAAGGTGGAGTGCAGACACCCAACGCCATTAACGAACATCCTTCATTGCATCGTAAAATCCAGCGAGGCCGGCACGGGAGCGGCCAGCGGATGGTTGGTGGTGGTGCCGTTGGGCCAGCGGATACGGATGCGGCGGGGCGGATTGGTTATCGGATAACCGAAGAAACACGCGGCACTGGACTGACTGGCGTAGCC
>JANYCF010000141.1 GCA_025360455.1 Opitutaceae bacterium
GCCCAGCGGTCCCGCCCTACCTTTTTAGACGCCCTCTCAGGGAACAAAGGAACGGCCAAGTCACGAGCCCACGCGTCGACAATTTTTAGCTGATCTTCGAGTAGATCCACCGAGCGATGGAAAGGAGAAATATACCGCAAAACGCGAAGGACGCCAAGCGCGCGGAGATTGAATTGCTCTGCGCCCTTCCCGAGCTCCGCGTTTAATGTTTCAACCTTATTTTAGAGTCAGAGAGGTGTCCTTCGTCCCCTTCTTATCCTTCGCGAGACACTCCGTTTGGGGCATGATTCTCCCGCGGAAAATGCTGATTTTCGCGGATAAAACAGCGGCTCGATTCGAACTGCCTTTCGTCCGTAACTTGATCCGCGAGATCAGTGGAGAAATTCCGGAGAGCCACGGGGTTTCCCACTAACCACACGAATGCACTGCCAGGCAGCGCCACATGAATCACTCAATATCTGACAATTTGGGGTCCCCCTGATTCCACCCAGAGGGACATGATGTCTGATTCGGCCTGCACGATTGAACATTCGGCCGACTCGCTGGTCTATTTCCCGAATGAATCCTAAAGCAATCAGCCGCTTACCCCTTCTGCTTGCATTGATGTTTCCCAGTGCTTTTGTGCCGAAAGTTTTTGGTGCGAATGAGATCAAGTCCGACGCGGCGGTCGCGACCTCATCCGTTTCCATAAATTCACCAACCGAAACAATCTCGAAAGTCTCGGCTTTGTCTGCGTCGGGCCGATTGGGTTTATCATTTAATGCATCCCCAAAGTGGTCGAGAGCCCATCGGTTGCGGCGCAGTTCCCTCCCGCGATTCTGCCCGATCCTATCTCGCCCGACATCGTTGTCTTGTCTCCCTTTCTCGTCACGATGCCGCGGGTGAAGTTTAAGGAACATGACATCCTAACCGGCAAAGGCCGGTTGGCGTTGGCGGAGAAGCAGCAACTCACTCCGCTCTATCGGGTCACTTTCGGTCCGTTGTCGCAGCTTGCGGCGTATTATTTCGACTGGACCAGTATTTTGGGTGGCTGGCATCCCAATCAAGTGGAAGCCATGGTGCTCTATCGCCAAGAGGAAGATCTGCGCCGGCAGAGAGAAATGGACGATCTGATTCGGCTCGAAACGCTCGACGAGACAATAGACGGCAAGAAAACCCCTCGGCTCAAGGAACTGAAGCCATTGCCCCAGTTGCGAAAAGATAACGGAATTATTTTTGATCTGACGCCCAAGCGTTGAGGATGTAGATTAGCTTCCGTTAAGTACCCCTTCCTTTATCGAGTGCATTGTACCCCGCGCAGGGCTTTGATCTTCACCAACAATTCCGCATCGTGCCAGTTGAGCGGATTTCCGGCGGGATGATTTTCGAGAAAAATTTCTGCGTGTTCGAGCAGCGTCGCCCGGCGTTGTTGCTCCTGCGGTACTGACGGGTTGAGCACGGTGGCCAGGAGATAACCCACTTCGGCCTGCTTCGCCCGGGAGTCCCAGGTGATGAAGGGAGATGCCGCCAACGTAGTCCATGCTGCGAGATTCTTTTCCAATTCGATCCGTGCCTCCTGATGGTCGCCACTGGTGACGAGCGCTTCGGCCAGGCCTCCTCTGACAAACAGGCTCCATTGGTCGACTGGTGGAGCGGGTTTGTGTTGCGCGTACTCCAGCTCCGAATCCCTCGCGGCTTCATGGAAAATCGGAATCGCGTCTTTGGAGCGTCCCTGCTCGAGCAAAGCCCGGCCGAGAAAATAACCGGCATCGGCCCGCTCATAGAGGGCCGGCGGAAGGGCTGGATTCAACCGTTGGACATCGGTGATTTCCGCGAAAAGTGCGCGGGCCTGCCGTTCCAGTTCGGGCCAGTCCGCCATGCACTCGAGGGATGCGCACATCTCGTCGAGATAGCGAAGGTGCACACCCGTTGGGTTGACGGCACCCGCCGCGAAGGCCGCGATGTATTTGCGGTGCCACTCCTGCGCCACGGCGAATTGCTTCCGCGACCGGTCGATATCTCCCAGCTGGGCCCAACAGGCGGCGAGCCTGAAATGAGTTCCGCGGAGTTCCAAAATATCCGCACCGGATTGCGCCACGGGTCCGAGTAGACTGGCGAACCGTTCCGCAAATGCGCCGGCTTCCGTTTTTCGGCCGAGTACATAGAGAAAGTCGGCTTCGTAATGATGAGCCCAGGCGTTGCGGTATCGGTAGTTGAAATTTTGCGGATCTGTCTGGAGCAGTTCATCCCAGCGTTTTCTCGCCGTGGCTCCCGCAGCTCTCGCCTTATCCCAGGAGGTAGCACTCAGTCGGTAGCAAAGCTGCATGGCGGCATCGGCTGCATTCTCGCGTAATTCGATATTGCCCGGATTCTTGGTCAGCTCGCGGTCAGCCGACGCCAAGGCCGCTTCGGCGGTTTCGATTCCACCGGCTTTATCTCCGGACTGCGCCGTGGCCGTGGCAATCGTCATCATGAGCCGAACATATTCAGCACCCAAAGTAGCGTCGTCCGGACTCCCGGAACGGATTGCTCGAAAGAGCCCCTCCGCCTCGCGCCCGATGGAAAGCCCTTCTGCCGGAAGGATCGTGCGCATGTTAAGATAATTAGCATAGCCCACGAGCACATGGGCAAAACCCAGGGCGACATCTCGATTACCCAAATGGGCGCGAGACGCTTCTCGCGCTCGATTCACGATCAGCGTGAGGCGTGCGTCGATTTCCGGGGAACCCGTGCCCCATGCATAGGATGAAACCAAAGGAAAACTATGCGATTCCTCGATGAATTCCGTGAGGGCGAGTTCGACCGCGAAGAGCGGATCGTGAGGCGCGCTGGCGACCGCGCGGCGCCGTGTCTCAAGTGCGTCGTGCCACAACGAGGCAGCCGACTTCTTGTCGCCGGATGCGGATCGCACCCCAGCCAGTGCTTCCAATGCGATGGCCCGGTTTCGTTCGGTCGATGGATGGTTGAGATCCGGCGGCAGGCTCGAAAAGTAGCGCACCGCGCGTTCCGCGACTTGGGTCGTGAGCGGGAGACGGCCCACCCGCTGCAACTCCGGTTTCAGATCTTTGACCATGAAACTCACCAAATCCTCGGCCTCGCGCCGGGCGGTTTCCGCGGCATGTTGTTGGACTTTGGCCCGGGCAAAACCCACAGACGCGAGGACGAGACCGGCAAATAGGGCGATGACGACGGCAGTGGCGGCGATTACTCCGGTGCGGTTTCGGCGCACGAATTTTTCAATCTTGTAGGAGCGGCTGGGCGGGCGCGCGACGACCGGTTCACAGGCGAGATGGCGGCGGAGATCCATCGCCAGTCCGTTGGCGGTCTCGTAGCGACGTGTGCGGTCTTTTTCGAGGCAGCGCATGACGATCCAGTCGAGATCGCTGCGCAGCAGCGGCAGGAGTTTCTCCGGCTCGAGGCCCCGACGCTGCGCCACGCGTGAGCGTTCGGCCAGTTCCAAGGCGCCGACGCGTGCCGAAGGCCGAGGCGGATCGACTTCGCGAATCAGGCGGCGCATCTCCTCAAGGCTCGCGCGATCCAAGATGTCGGGATCAAACGGTTGGTGCCCTGTCAGCAGTTCGTACAGCAGCACGCCGAGCGAATAGATGTCGCTGCGTGTGTCGACATCGAGCCCGCTCAATTCCATTTGCTCCGGGCTGGTGTACGCCGGAGTCCCGATCAGCGCGTGGAAGCGCGTGAAGAGGGTTTTGTTTGTGCGACGGTCGGGCGTGGCCTTGGCGATGCCGAAGTCGATCACCTTGGGACAGCCGGCCTCGGGCGGATCATGCAGCTCGATCAGGATATTCGACGGCTTCAGGTCGCAATGGATGATGCCTTTCTGGTGAGCGTGTTGGATCGCGTTACACACCTGCAAAAATAACCCGAGCCGGTCCGGCACCGACAGTTTGTGTTCATCGCAATACGCGGTGATCGGGATGCCTCGGATCAGCTCCATCACGAGAAAAGGCCGGCCCGTCTCCGTCGCTCCCGCGTCGAACACGCGGGCGATGTTGGGATGATCCATCACGGCGAGCGCCTGGCGTTCCGCCTCGAAGCGCGCGATGAACTCCCGTGTATCGAGACCAAGCCGGATGACTTTGAGCGCGACGAGCCGTCGGACCGGTTCCTCTTGCTCGGCCAGATAGACGACTCCGAAACCGCCTTCGCCGATGCGCTTCAACAGGTGATAACGGTTGATGCGATCTCCGGGTTCCGGCTCGGGCGGAAGCGCGGCAAACGTGCGCCCAGCACTCTGCAGCGCTGCGACCGGAGCCGACGTCTCGAGGAAAGAACTGTTTTCCTGAAAGCCGCGCAGGAGTGAGAACAGGCGGTTGGCCGAATCATTATCTGTGCCACAACGCCGCTCGATAAACGCACGCCTCGTCTCAGCCGGCAGCGCGAGCGCCTCGACCAAGAGTTCTTCTTCGAAAGTGGAGTGGTCGTTCATGACCTTTTCCGTCTGGTCCCGTTGTAGGAGCCTGCTTGCAGGCGACGCGGAACGCCCGATGACTGATCATGTGCTGAATCGCCTGCAAGCAGGCTCCTACAACGGGAAAATGTATCCGTGGGCAGGGTCATTGGCCTCATCATTAGAATAAACGTTTTTTCGCCGTGAAAAATCTCACGCAACCGCGATCAAAACTGAATTTCCCGGCCGAGCCACGCGCGGGCATAAACCCACCAGCGGTTGACCGTGGCTTCGGAAACGCCCAGCACTTGCGCCGCTTCCTCCACGGAAAGTCCGGCGAAATACCGTAGTTTCACCAGTTCTGCCTTTTGCGGATCTTCGAGTGCGAGCCGATCCAGGGCGTCATGGACGGCGAGGACTTGGTCGTCGCACGTATTCGCGCTTGTCACGTCGGCCTCGGTGAAGGCGACCCGTTCCTGTCCCCCGCCGTGGCGCAACGCTTTCCGGCTGCGCGCGCGGTCGACCATGATGGAGCGCATCGCCGTCGCGGCCGCAGCGAAAAAATGTGCGCGATTTTTCCAACCGTGCATTTGATCACCGCCGAGGCGCAACCACGCTTCATGGACCAGCGCGGTCGGTTGCAGGGTGTGATCCACGCCGGTGGGAGTCATTCTGCGCGCGGCCATCCGGCGCAGGTCGGCATAGGCTTCCTCAATCAGGCGCTCCGCTGCTTGAGGATCACCGTTGGCGATGCCCTCGAGTTGTCGCGTGATTTCGTTCACGGCGCGAAAGTAGCCCGGTCCGTGCCAGTGGCGACGCAGAAAGTTACCCCTGGGGCGAAAGTATGAGAGTTTCAGGCAAAATATCTCGTTATCAAAGTGAGCGGAGACTCACCGCCGCTCTTTACTGCCCCCCCTGCCAAAAATGAATCCACTCATCCTGTTTCTTCTCGGAGTAGCATTGTTCGTCCTGTTTGTGGTCGGGCTGAGTGCAAAATTATCATCGGTTTCGCCCGGCAAGCATTCACTCAACCTTGGCGCGGATGCTCCCCGTTCGACCACCCGGAAGATCATTTTCTCATGAACAGAACCATTCCCACGCTTCCTGCCTCAGGCGAGTCGCAGACCCGCACCGCGCCACCGTCGCGCCGCGCCCATTACTTTTTCGTGGGCATGGCCGGCCTGTTTCTGCTCGTGGCTGCGGCCGGCTTTGGGCCCAACTACCAGGCCATCATCAACGGGGCATCGAAGCCGCATTGGCTCGTCCATGTCCATGGAGCGCTTATGTCCGGTTGGCTGCTGGTCTTTCTGGCGCAGACGATCCTCGCGGCCCGGGGGCATTTCAAATATCACTTCCAACTCGGCCTGTCCTCCGTGGCGTTGGGTGTGCTCGTCTGGTTTACGATGGGCGCTGTCGCAGTGCATATGATCGTCGCCAACCATCCACCCGAGGGACATTTCCTTTTCGATCTCATCACGATGGTTCTTAACGGCATGGTCACCTTTGGCTTGTTCTTTACCTGGGGCCTTCTCGTTCGAAAAAAAGATCCGACTGCTCACAAACGCCTGCTGCTACTGGCGACACAAGTCACCCTGCAGGCGGCGATCGACCGCATCCATTGGCTGCCGATGTTTGGGATCGGCTATCCGTACATTTATTTCATGTACATGGATGCGTTGTTGCTTCCGCTCATCGTCTACGACCTGGTTGCCTTGCGGCGCATTCACCGGATCACATTGTTCGGCAGTGCCTGTATCATCGCGGCGCAGCTTTCCGTGTGGGCACTCTGGGCCTCTCCGGCCTGGCACAAATTTTGGTATGATCTGACAGTCCCGTACACGGAGAAGATCGTCGAGATCACGCTCAGTGAAGCGCCGACCGAGCCGTTGTTGGGCCAATATGGCTGGGAGAAATGGAATTTGAGTGTCACCCGTGAAGGCGGCAGACTCTTTGTCCAGTTCACCGGCCAAGACCGGCAGGAATTGGGCGCGATATCCGAAACCGTTTTCTTTCCGAGAACAGACATTGGCACGTACACGTTTGTCAAAGACGCAAGGGGTACGGTGGCCAAGGTAGTGGCACACGCCGGTTCCCAGACGCAGGAGCTGCCACGGATGAATCAGCCGTAAACTTGGCGAATTTTAATCTCATGACAGCAAAGGCCGCCACCATTCCCGCCACTGGCCAAAATCAGAACAGGACTGCACCGCAGACATTTTACGCCCGCTATTTCTTCGTGGCTATGGCCGGTCTGTTTCCGATCATTGCCGTGATCGGCTTTACTCCCAACGTCCAGGACATCATCGGCGGGGTTTCGAAGCCTCATTGGCTGGTTCATGTGCATGGGGCGTTGATGAGCGGGTGGCTGCTGGTCTTTCTTGCTCAGGCGGTGTTGGCGGCCAGAGGGAACTTCAGATTTCATCGTCAACTCGGTCTGCTTGCCGCCGGGTTGGGTGTGATCGTTTGGATCACAATGGGAGCGGTCGCCATGCACATATTGATTGCCAATCATCCGCCCGAGGGAAGCTGGCTGTTCGATCTCATGTTAGGTGCCCTATATCTCATGGCCTGCTTTGGCTTGTTCTTTGCGTGGGGTATCCTCGTCCGGAAAAAAGATCCCGCTGCGCACAAACGTCTCCTCTTGTTGGCGACCCTGGTCACCATGCAAACGGCGGTGGACCGCATCCATGGGTTGCCTGCGTTCGGAATCGAATCCCCGTATGCGAATTTCATGTATTTGGACGCACTGTTGTTGCCGCTGTTTGTTTATGACTTCACGACCTTGCGGTGCATCCACCGGATCACCTGGTTTGGCTTGGCGTTTATCGTGGCGGCGCAGCTTTCCGTGGCGGCGCTCCTGGGCACGCGGGCCTGGCACAAGTTCCTCTTCATTCTCACCGCTCCGCTCATGGAGCAAATCGTCGAGATCAAACTCAGTGACGCGCAGACCGATTTGCTACTGGGTGATTATCAGAGCGAGCCGGCGAATGAAATGACGGTCAGTCGCGACGCCGGAAAACTCTACCTCCGATACACGGGTCAGGGGAAACAGGAAATCTTTGCGACCTCCGCAACGGAGTTTTTTCTGAGAACCGAAATAGGGCAGTACGTCTTTGTGAAAGATGCGAATGGCATGGTGTCGAAGGTGGTGGTCCACGAAGGAGCGAGGACGTCGGAGATGCAGAGGGTCAAGCTGCCACGGATGATAATACCATGATCTTGAATCCAACCATTGCGCTGGAGCGACGACAGGCCGGCCGCGGACTTTATCTCTGGGCCGCGCTCACGGCAGTCATGATCGTGTTCGCAGGATTTGCGCGGACGTATTATCTCAAAAGTTTCTTCGATTCGCATGCGCTTTCTCACCTCGTGCACTTGCACGGACTCGTGATGACGCTCTGGTTCAGCCTTTTTGCCGTGCAAGTTTGGTTGGTCGGTGTCGGGCAGGTCGCACTTCATCGCAAGCTGGGATTGGTGGGGGCACTGCTGGCTGCTCTGGTCGTTGGGGTCGGCACCATGACTGCGCTCGCTTCGGCCTGGGCTCACGTTCCTCCCGGCGTGCCGCGGTTGGTCGTGCTCTCAGTTACGCTGGGCGACTTGGTGGGTTTTTCAATCTTGGTGCCGCTCGCGCTCGTATTCCGACACCAGGCGGCCATCCATAAACGGCTTTTTTTGCTGGCCAGCCTGAGTATTCTCACCGCGGCGGTGGGGCGCATTCCGCTGAGCTTCATCGATGCAGGCGGACTGGAGATGTTCTTTTTTCTGACCGATCTCTGCATCCTTGGCTGTGTTGGCTTTGATACGATGAAGCATTGTCGGCTTCATCCGGCGTTCCTTTGGGGTTTTTTGTTCGTGGTCGCCGAACAGTCGTTTCGCGTGTATCTCACCAGTGCACCCTCATGGCTGCGCTTCGCCACCTGGCTGGTGGAGTGAGGCGGGGTGAGAGTTTCGGGGCCGGATTACGTTATCAACGTGAGCGAAGGAAATCCGCCGCCCATTCGGACTTTCCCCCTCTTTCCCAAGTCAATCAACCGGCTGACAATCGAACCGAGAAAATATAGTATGAAGATTTCCCAAACATTCACATTCATCATCGCGCTCCTGCTGGGTGCTTATTCTTCCCTCACCGCCTATTCGCAAGATTCAGCCGACGGAAGTTTCCATGACGATCTGCTCGATCACCTCGTGGGCCAATGGGAGATTTCTGCCGTAGCGCACGGGCGACCGCCGGACAAAGGTGTCCTCGCCGTCGAGTGGGTGTTTAACCACCAGTTCCTGAGAATTTATGAGAAGGGCACGGGCAACATTCCCGGGATGAACACCCCCTTTGAAGGGATGCATTTCATCGGTTTTGACCGCACCCACCAACGTTACGTCTCCCACCTTGTTTGCATCCGGGGCGGGGCCGCCGATGGCCTGAGCTACGGTTCCCGCACCGGGAACGAAATCAAACTGGTTTACAATATGGTTCAAGGTGAAGAGGTGGTTCAACGATTCACCTGGATGCCCGAATCCCATTCGTGGCTGATTGGGTCGCGCAGTGTGAAAGCAGGAAAGGAGGACGAGCCCTTTCTTGAAATCACGGCGACATCCGCCCATCCTCTTCGATCCGAGAGCAAATAGAAATTCCTCCATGACTTCACCCGTTTTGCGCACGACCACCGCTTTGCCGTATCGCTACGCCGGGTGGGCTGCCATCATCAGTGGCGCCATTGGCGTCCTCACCTGCGGATTTTTGGTCGCAGCCCTTCGTACTCGGACGACTGCCGACCCTCATGCCACGGAGCTTTTATTCGGCGCTCACGATATCGGAGCCATTGTCCAATATCTTTGTCTGATCCCGGTCGTCTGGGCCCTGCGGCGATTTTCTCAAGAACGGCCGGACGGTTTGGGTAGGTCGATCATCACGGTGGGCATCGGGGCGATTTCTTCGACGGCAATACTGTTGCTGGTCGAATTCTTTCACCTCGATTGGCTCCCGTGGTACATGGTTCCGCAGGGAGTCGTCGGAGGTTGGCTGATGATCGTCAGCTGGCGCATAGCGAAGGTCCTCCCAAATCACCTGACAGGGCTCGGGATGATCGTCGGACTCGGCCTCGTTCTCGTCGGTACTTTCCCGCTGGGCTATGCGTTATTAGTCGATCCATCCGTACCGGAGTCAGCCGCAAACGGATATCTCCACCAGATCGTTAAATACGGTTCGTACATGGGTGTTTTTGCGCTGCCGTTCTGGACTGTTTTAATGGGTGGCAGATTGCTGCGGGTGAAAAACTCCTGACGCCAAGTGGAGTCCCTCGCTCCCGCGCGACCGTGCGTTCCGTCCAAAAGCAGGGATCAAGGGTTCGAATTGAGGTCAGAGAGAGTTTTTGGAGGCAAATTACGTTATTCATGTGAGCGGAGGTCATCCGCCGCCACCTCCACCACACGTACCGAACTGAAATCATGACGTTCCATGCCGCCAAGCGCCCAGACTCCTGCCGTGATGCCCTCATAGGAAATGAGCGTGCGGTAATTCGACCATCTCGTCAAAATCGACAGAATGACGTGGCGTTAGTTTTGCTTTTTCCTTCCGTCGCTGCGGTTGGCCTGGTCGCCTCACTTTGGTTTAGTTTGGGTGGAGTTTCACTGCCGTCGCTGAGGGCGTACCCGGAAAAGGTTCAGCACTATTTTCAGGATCACTTCGTGCCGCTGATTTCATCGACTCAGGGTTGTTCCTGTTGTGCATCGTCCGGGATGTGTTTATGCAGTGGCTCGCCGCTGCTTAGGGCGATCCAGCGCTGGCCTCGTCCGTCTGGTGGCTGGTCGCAAGGATACCCTTGCGATTGCTGCCAGAACTCGAACTGCCCCGCTGCTCGCTCGCACTAAAGCTTGGATATTCCGGCGAAAGGGTGTCCGAGGAATAGTGAAGCCTTCATCTTGAATGAAGCTGACGGCCAACCTCTCTTTCACCTGTGATTGCAGCCAAGGTAGTCGGAGCTGCTCAGTCCAGCGTCTGCCGGTAGCGTTTCACGCCGATCGTCATCGCCACGATCAGGAAGATTAACAGCGGCCAGAGCTCGGGCGTGATCTCGGCGAGGCCGTTGCCTTTCAGCAAAATTCCGCGGGCGATGCGGAGGAAATGGGTGTTGGGCAGGCACGAGCCGATGGCTTGCGCCCAGTCGGGCATGCCGCGGAAAGGAAACATGAATCCCGAGAGCAAAATTGACGGCAGAAAAAAGAAGAACGCCATCTGCACGGCCTGGAGTTGGTTCTGCGCCAGAGTGGAAAACGTGATGCCGACCGCCAAGTTCGCAGCGATGAAGAGCAACGCCACTGCGTAGAGCAGCGCGAAATTTCCGATCATGGGGACATGAAAAATATAGTTTGCCGCCAGAAGAATGAGGGTCACCTGAATGTAGCCGACGGCGATGTACGGCAGGATTTTTCCAAGCATCACTTCGAAAGGACGCACAGGTGTGGCGAGGAGGTTTTCCATGGTGCCGCGCTCGCGCTCGCGCGTGATGGCGAGCGCGGTGATGACTACCATGGTCATCGTGAGCACCACGCCCATCAGCCCGGGCACGATGTTGTATTGGGTAATGTTTTCGGGATTGTAGTGCGCATGGATCTGGAAGTTCACCGGACCGGGCGTGGCTTGCAGTCGGGTGAACGGGCCGAGGAGATCGCGATTGAAGACGGTGTCGGCCAGAGCGCGAGTGGCCGATACGGCCGGGCCGACGGCCGCCGGATCGGTGGCGTCGGCTTCGATTAAGATGGTGGGGCGCTGGCCGCGGAGGAGATCGCGCGAAAAGTCGGCGGGGATGTTGATGACGAACTGCACGTCGCCGAGTTGGAGCAGGCGTTGCGCTTCGGCTTCAGTGGCGGGTTCCTCCACGAGCGTAAAGTAACCGCTGTTTTTTAATGCGGCCACGAGCGTGCGGGCGAAGGGTCCTTGGTCGGCGGAGCGGATCGCAGCGGGGAGATGTTTCGGGTCGGAGTTGATGGCGAAGCCGAATACGACCAGCTGCATCAGCGGAATGCCGACCATCATGCCGAACGTCACGCGGTCGCGCTTCATTTGGATGAATTCCTTCAGTACGATGGCCCACAGACGATGGAAGGTGAAGCGGCGGGTAGTAGCGCCGGCATCCTGCCGGCCGTTGCGAGATGCCGGCTGGAAGCCGGCGCTACTGGGCTCCGTGCTCATGCGAAATTATCCTTGGCCTGATCCATCAGGCTGATGAAGACGTCTTCCAAGCCGGAGCGGATTTTTTTCCATTCATGGCGCGGATCGCGTACGGCGGCGATGGCGGTTTCCAGCTGTGTGGCATCACGTCCGCTCACGTGTAACGTGGTCCCAAAAGCGACGACTTGCTCCACGCCGGGGCGTCCACGCAGGTCGTCGGCCAAGGTGCGCAGGTCGGGACCGGTGACCATCCAGGTGCTGAGCTTCGCGGTGGTGAGGACTTCTTCGAGCGTGCCGCGGGTAAGCAGACTGCCGTAGGCGAGGTAGGCGAGGCGGTGACAACGCTCAGCTTCGTCCATGTAATGCGTGGTGATCAGCACGGTGAGTCCGGTGGCGGCGAGCTTATGGATCTCGTCCCAAAATTCCCGGCGTGCTTTCGGATCGACTCCGGCGGTGGGTTCGTCGAGCAGGAGCAGTTGCGGTGAATGAATCAGGCAGGCGGCGAGAGCGAGACGTTGCTTCCAGCCGCCGGAGAGTTGGCCGGCGAGTTGTGCGCTGCGATTGGCGAGACCGAGGCGTTCGAGGCTGTGTTGTACGGCCGTGGGGCGGTCCGGCACATCGTAGATGCGGGCGATGAAATCCAGATTCTCGCGGATGCTGAGATCTTCGTAGTAACTGAATTTCTGCGTCATGTAGCCGACGTGGCGTTTGATGTCGGCCTGGCCGGTGCGCACGTCGTAGCCGAGGCAAGTGCCGCTGCCGGCATCGGGCGTGAGCAGGCCGCAGAGCATGCGGATAAACGTGGTCTTGCCGCTGCCGTTGGGGCCGAGGAAGCCATAGATCTCGCCGCGCTTCACCTGGAGATCAATCGCGTTGACGACCGTCTTGGCGCCGAAGCGCTTGGTGATTCCCGTGACGTCGATGGCGTAGTCGGTGGCGCTCATGGTCATCGTTGCAGAAGTTCGTACTCGAATAGTTCTTGGTGCTCGGCACGGCCACAAGGGCTGGCCCTACAAATCCCGTAGGGCTGGCCCTCGTGGCCATGCCGTGACTTAGCGTGGAAAATTACGTATGAATTTTTGCCACCACTCATAGCTGATGGCTCCGGCAAGGAGACGAAAAATCCTGAAACATAGTGAAGTATGCTTTGATTATTGCCCCACCATGACATCCACCGGTTGGCCGGGATGGAGATCACGGGCGAGCGTCGGGTCGAATGTAGCCTCAACCAGGAATACGAGTTTGCTGCGGTTTTCGCGATTGTAGAGGACGGGCGGGGTGTATTCCGGTTTGGGTGAGAGATAACTAATGCGGGCTTCGAGCGATTCAATACGACCGGTGAGAGCGACTTTAATTATGCCGCCGGTTTTCAACGCGCCGAATTCCGCTTCGGGCACGAAGAAGCGCACCTTGATGTTTTCCGGCGGCAGCAACGAGATGATGGGCAATGCAGCGGCGACAAATTCGCCTTCACGGTAGAGCGTATCGTAGATCAGGCCGGCGCGCGGAGCCGTCTGGCTTTTTTGCGCGACGGCCCAGCCGGCGCGATCAAGTGCGGCTTGGGCGGCGCCAACATCGGCGTGGGCGGCGGCGAGGGTGTCGGTGCGCGCGCCGAGTTGGGCGGTGTCGAGTTGCGCCGAGAGTTCGGCGACAAGTTTGGTGGAGGCTTGGTAGTTTAGGCGCACGCGGTCAAAATCGCCGTCGGAGAGCACGGTGGTGTCATGGAGCTTGGTAGCACGTTCGAATTCCAAGTTGGCCAGTTCTGCTCCGGTGCGGGCTTGGGCCAAGCGGGCGTCAATGGCGGCCAGCTCGGAGGGACGTTGGCCTTTTCTCAGATCGGCGAGACGGGCTTGAGCTTGACGCAAGCGTTCGGTGGCTTCGCGCATGGTGGCGAGCTCCGCGCCTTGCTCAAGGGCGAAAAGGGGAGCGCCAGCGGAAACTTGGGAGCCTTTTTGCGCGGTGAGTTTTTCCAGCCGGCCGGCGAGCGGTGAGGCAAGGTAAACAAATTCGCCTTCGAGATAGCCTTGATAACCGGAAGAGGCTTTGCGGCCGCAACCGACCAGAACGAAAGTAGTGCAAAGTAATACTGCTGTCATCATGACGTTCTTGTTTTGAAGCAGGGTGGAGCGCGATGCCCCCAATGCGCTGGCTTGAGCGCTGCCACATTGAAGCGCGTTGGGGGCAACGCGCTCCACTTTCCGACTGAATTGACACGAGTTAGCGGGCGAGGAGTTTTTCATGGGCTTTGCGTCCGGCGGGGGTGAGGAGTCCGCCGAAGAAGAGGGTGATAGCTTGGTTGAAAACCTGATCGGGCCGCAGTTGCAGTCGCTCCAGCGTGTCGGGATGCATGAGGCTCTGAATGGCGGGCCGCCAAAACGCGATGGCGAAGGCCGGATCGATTTCGGCGCGCACCATGCCCGCAGTCTGGCCTTGCTGCAGGAGTTGGCCGAAGATTACTGGGATGTGCGTGTGGCGCAGGTCTTCGATGTGTTGATAAAGTTTCGGGGCGAAGCGCTGGAGATCGCGCAGGAGTTGCGGGCTGATCGTGGTGAAACGCTTCGTCATGCCCTCGGTGAACCGATGGAGCTTTTCGGTAAAGCTGAGCGTGCGGTCGGCGAACAGCGCGGCGGCCATCGCGCGGACGTCGGCGAAGATCCCGTCGATGACGCCCTCCATGATCGCTTCCTTGTTCGCGTAATGGAGGTAGAGGGTTTTTTTGCTCATGCCCAGCTCCCGGGCGAGGTCGTCCATGGTGCACGAGCTATAACCGTGGGTGATGAAATGCGTTCGGGCCTGCAGGAGAATGCGGGCGCGCGGGGCGGTGATCGTGGACGCGGAGGGTAGGGTCGTGGGCATAAACCTAGGAAACTAGAAACGTATTTTTAGTTTCCTGGCGCAAGTCTGAATTTTCCGCGAGGGAGATTGCTTCGCGATTGCCAGAGTCGCGGCAATACCTACGTTGCGTTCACCATGACGGCGCTGAACAATAGTTTTAAGACGGAAATTTCCACCCTGCTTGCGAACAAGGATTTCGCGGCGCTCAAGGTCAAGCTGACGCCCTGGTTGGCGGCGGATGTGGCGCCCATCCTCTCGGAATTACCCATCGAGGAATTGGCGGTGCTTTTCCGCGGTTGCTCCAAGGAGTTGTCGGCGGCCGTTTTCTCCTATCTGGAGCACAATGCGAAACACAAACTGCTGAAGACGCTCACCCAGGCGCAGGCGGCCGCGTTGCTCAATGAGTTGCCCGCCGATGATCGGACCAGTTTCCTGCACGTGTTGCCTCTCGATGTGGCCATGCAGCTCATTTGTCTGCTGACGCCTGAGGAGCGGAAGATCACCCAGGACCTGTTGGCTTATCCCGAACATAGCGTGGGTCGCATGATGACGCTCGATTTCGTGGCGGTGCATGCCGACTGGTCGGTGCGCGAGTCACTCGATTATATTCGGACCCATGGTTTTGATCGCGAGACACTCAATATGGTTTATGTGACGGACGAGGGCGGCCACCTGATTGATGATATCCGGGTGCGACGGTTTCTGCTGGCTGAACCGGAGACCAAGGTCAGTGCGCTGATGGATGGAAACTATGCCACGCTCACGCCCACTGATGACCGGGAGAAAGCACTGCAGGTTTTCCGAAAATATGACCGCGTGGCGCTGCCCGTGACGAATACCGAAAGTCAACTCATCGGTATCGTGACTGCGGACGATATGCTCGATGTGGCCTCGGAGGAAGCGACGGAAGACATCCAAAAGCTCGGCGGCAGCGAGGCGCTCGACGAACCTTATACGACCATTGCTCTCACCAAGATGGTCAAGAAGCGGGCCGGTTGGCTGGTGGTGTTGTTTCTCGGCGAGATGCTGACCGCGACGGCCATGAGCTACTTTGAAGATGAGATTGCCAAGGCGGTGGTGTTGGCGCTTTTCGTGCCGCTGATTATCAGTTCCGGTGGCAATGCCGGATCGCAGGCGGCAACCCTGGTCATCCGTGCGCTGGCCCTGGGAGAGTTTAGATTGCGCGACTGGTGGCGGATTATGCGTCGGGAATTCGCGGCCGGCCTGATGCTTGGCGGGATACTCGGGGTTATCGGATTTCTGCGCATCGTGATTTGGGCCCAATTCAGTGGCATCTATGGCGAACACTACTTGTTGGTCGCAGAAACCGTCGGGGCTTCGTTGGTGGGTATTGTGCTGTGGGGATCGCTGATGGGTTCGATGTTGCCGTTGATTTTGAAAAAACTCGGCTTCGACCCGGCGACTTCGAGCGCGCCCTTCGTGGCGACGTTGGTGGACGTCACCGGCTTGATCATCTACTTCAGCCTCGCCTTCCTGATCATGCGCGGAACGTTGCTCTGATAATATGCGCCAGCCCGTCCTGCTCTACGATGGTGAATGCGGTTTGTGCAACTGGTCAGTGCGCATATTGCTGCGGGCCGACAAGGCCGGGCGCCTCCACTACGCGCCGCTACAGAGCGAGCCGGCGCAAAAATATCTCCACACCCAAGGATTGCCGACGAAGGATTTCGACAGCCTGGTCTTTGTGCCCGATTGGAATAATCAACAGCCTGGTGCGGCTCGATTGCGTACTGCCGGTGCCTTAGGTGCAGCCGCAGAGGTGGGGGGAGTGCTGCGCGTGGTGTCGTGGCTGCGCATTCTGCCCGCGTGGTTGCGTGATCCGTGTTACAAGCTCGTCGCTCGTTCGCGGTACGCGCTCTTCGGTGAATATAAACCGTCGCCGTTGCCGAATCCCGAGTGGGAAAAACGATTTTTATAGGTCGCATAGGTCATATAACATCTATGCGAAAACAAAAAAGCCGGACGATTGTCCGGCCTTGAAAGTAAAATGGGAGGCGAGGTATTACTCGCGGCCGTAACCACCACCGCCACCGCGTTCGCCGCGTTCTCCACGATCGCCGCCGCCGCCGCGATAGCCACCACCACCGCCGCCGCCGCGACCGCCACGAAAACCACCACCGCCGCCGCGTCCACCGCGACAGCCGCCACCACCACCGCGATAACCGCCACCGCCGCCTTCACCTTCGGCGCGGGGGGCCCGCTCTTCCCGAGGACGAGCAATATTCACCGACAGGGCGCGTCCTTCCACTTCATGGCCATGGAATTTATCCACGCCTTTCTGGGCTTCGTCGCCATTTCCCATGGTGATGAAGGCAAAACCGCGGGAACGACCGGTGAACTTGTCGAAGATGATTTCAACGACGCTGACAGTGCCAACCTGGCTGAACAGAGCTTCGAGATCCTGGGCAGTGGTGGCGAAGGGAAGATTCCCGACGTAGAGCTTTGAGTTATCTGACATGTGATGATCCGGGTTGCCTGCTGTTGTCTGGCCGCTCGTACCCGATTGTCGGGATTCAAATCATCACTGAACACACACTCCGCGCTCACCTGATAATTTTCCGTGGCGGTAGAATCTAACAAACAACCAATCGAACAAACCGAAACCTGTTCGGGATGAATCTTTAGGCAAGAGATAATTGGCGGGGTGGGAGGGGGCCAAGTAGCGTAGGCTTCCAGCCTGCTTCCCCATCAGCAGGCCAGAGGCCTGCGCTACACCAAAATACAGGGAATTTCCGACAAAATATTTCGTGCACCACGCGTGAGTGTCCATACGCTAATAAACTCTGATGCCACCTGTCACCGCCACTCCGTCCTCTGAGCCCGGCAATGGCGCGCTCATTCGGCGGTTGTTTGGTCTGGCTTGGCGCTACCGGCTGCATTGTCTGCAGGTGCTGGGCATCCAGCTCGTGTTGCTTACTTTGGGCATTGGCGGACTGAGCTTCACGGGTCTTGGGATCGATTATATTCGCCACGAGCTTGATCACGTCCCGCTCGGTACGAACGGACTTCATCTTACATTGCCGGTCGCGTGGCTACCGTGGCAGGTGCTCGGTTTGCTCGCGGGGCTGATCCTGTTGTTCGCTTTGGTCCGTGCGTGGCTCAACTACGTTTATGCGCTCTCGATTAACCGGCTGGTGCAGCAAAAGATCGTGGTGGAACTGCGCGGCGAGGTGTACGACAAGCTCCAGCAACTGAGCTTTCGCTTCTTCGATGCCAACACCACCGGCTCGATCATCACGCGCGTAACGGGCGACGTGCAGTCGGTCCGGATGTTTGTGGACCAGGTGCTCATGCAGAGCGTGATTATGGTTATTTCGCTGACGGCTTACGTGATCTATATGGCCAGCCTGAGTCCGACGCTGACCATCGCTTGTCTCGCGACAACTCCCCTGCTGTGGCTGATGGCGGCAGGTTTTTCCCGAAAAATCCAGCCGGAGTACGCGCACAACCGTACGCTGGTTGATCGGATGGTACAGACATTGACCGAGGGCATCCAAGGCATTGCGGTCACCAAGGCGTTTGGCCGCGAAGCCGAATCGCGGGCGAAATTTGATGCCGCCAATCTGGCCTGTCTCGAGCAGCAGCGCGGTATCTTCTGGCGCCTGAGTCTGTTCACGCCGGCGGTGGGATTTCTCACCCGCATTAACATGATGGTGCTGCTCGG
>JANYCF010000151.1 GCA_025360455.1 Opitutaceae bacterium
TGTCGTCGGAGCCGTAAATTTCAAATTAGCCGTCGTGCTTTCTCCCGGCATCACCCCGATCAGAGGCGAGAACGCGGCAAAGACATCATTGATATCACGGATCGAGAGATAGTGTAATGAACCCCAGGACTTGGTCCCGACGTTGGTCATGAAATAACTCAAATTCACCACTCCGCCCGCGGTCACTCCGGTGGAAATCACGGTATTTCCGTACATGATCGCATTGGCTTGTGCTACGAGTACCACGAGGCGCGCGAAACGGCTGGTCGCCGATCCGTCGACATTGGTCGCCACCAAAGCATAACTACCCGCATTGGTCAGTTGGCAATTAGGAATGGAGAAGGTCGCGTTCGTGGCCCCCGCAATATTGATTCCGCCCTTTTGCCATTGGTAGGTAACAGTGGGACTGCCGCTCGCCACTCCCACCAGGTTCACCGTCGCTCCAACAAACACCGCCTGACTCAGAGGCTGGGTCGAAATGGTCGGAGCTGCAGCTGCTGCCTCGATGACGAGCGAGAAACTCGCCGCACCGAGGAGGGCCAAGGCGAATAGCGAACGATTCAAGCAGCGGCTCAGCAGGGGAAAACTGTGGTTCGGCATATTCACGGGATGAGATGTTTCGTGCTATTTCAGCGAGGAAGAACCGAACCAAACCGAAGTGCAGGCTTAAACCATCATAAACAATCAACTTGAAACCGGCGTGGAAAGGTTAGCGAGGGCATGACTGCGGCAATTAATACCTCAAAAGGAACTGCACCCAGCCTATAACTTCCCACACCGACATGATTAATAACCCCATTACAAGCCCGCTCAGTTTTGCCCCGGGCTTCCATCCATTCGGCGAGGAGAATCTCCTGCACTCTATTGCACAAACAGCACCACAGTGTCGTCCATGACGTAGAAAGCGACGCCGTCTTCGAGGCCCTGCGCTTTGTAGGTGTAGATACCGGGCGTGGTTGGAGCGACGAAGCTGATGGTCACCGTCTTGCTGGCACCGGGAGCGACGCCGCTGATGGAGGGGAATCCGAGGAACGTATTATCCACATCCCGGAAGGAAAGGAAGTCGGTCGCACTCCAGGTTTTCGTGCCGCGGTTCGTGAGGTTGTAGGTGAAGCTGACCGTCGCGCCGGGGGTCGCGGTCGCGGGGAATGTCGTCGTGTTGTACATGATGGCGTTGGCCAGCGGGAGGGCGTCCACCGTCACGACCACCACATCCTGGGTGGAGAAAAATTCGATGCCATCTTCGAGGGCTTGAACAAAATACGTGTGCAGACCGGGTGTGGTCGAAGCAGAGAAACTAAAGGCCACGTTGGTGCTGCCTCCCGTGGCCACACCGTTCAGGGGCAGGAAGGCGAGGAACGTGCCGTTCTCATCGCGGAGCGAAACGAAGTGGCCGGCACCCCACGCCTGCGTGCCAGCGTTGCTGAGCTTATAACTCAGATTCAAGACCGCACCGGGCACCACTTCATCAGGCAGTCGCGTGGCGGTGTAGACGATCGCGTTCGGCCGCGGCGCGAGCACCACCAATGTCAGATCCGCTTGGGTGTTGAAATTACCCACACCGGTTTGGGCCGCCTGTACGGTGTAGTTGTAGGTGCCGGGCGCAGTGGGTGCGGTAAAGCGCAGGTTGACGGTTTTGCTCGAACCGGGTGCAAGGACGGTGAGCAAGGCCGACGAGAGCGTGGTGCCAGCGCCGTTCTTCAACGACAGCAGATGATTCGCGCCCCAAGGTTGCGTGCCGGTGTTGGTGACATTGTACGTGAAGACCACATCCGAACCGGGCGCAGCGCTCACAGGGAAAGTCGTCGTGTTGTACGTGATCGAATTCGTCAGCGGGGCGAGGACCGTGAGCGTCAGCGTGGTCGAGGTGGAGAAAAATTGCACCCCGTTTTCCAAGGCTTGGACGAAGTAGGTGTAGGTTCCAGGAGTCGCGGGCGCCGGGAAATTCAGAGTCGCCGTGGTGGATTCGCCCGGAAGCGTGCCGATCAAGGAAGAGAAGCCCACGAAGGTATTGTTGACGTCGCGGATCGAGAGATAGTGATTCGCTCCCCAGGCTTGGGTCCCCACATTGGTCATGAAGTAGGCGAGGTTGACGACTCCGCCGGCGGTGACGCTCGTCGAGGAAACCGTGGTAGCGTAGACGATCGCATTGGTCTGCGGGACCAGCACGACGAGTCGGGCGAAGCGACTCGTCGTCGAACCCACCGAGTCCGTGGCAATCACCGCGTAGCTGCCGGCGTCCGTCAGTTGGATATTGGGGAAAGAGAGCGTCGCGCTGGTGGCATTGGCGATATTGATTCCGCCTTTTTGCCATTGGTACGTGAGCGCGGTTGAACTGCTAACGACTGCAGTTAAACTTATCGCCGATCCGACAAACGCCGGCTGGCTGAGCGGCTGCGTGGTGAAAACCGGCAAAGAATTAACGGTCAGTGTCGCGGTATTACTGGTGGCAGAATTGACGACAT
>JANYCF010000192.1 GCA_025360455.1 Opitutaceae bacterium
CAGGCGACCCACAATCCTCGCCTGCAAGCAGGCTCCTACAAAAAGTCATTTCACGCCGTAGCCCCCGGCACTCGACCCCAGACCCAAAACCCAAGACTCAAGACCCTGCCTTTCCCTCAGCCCTTCAGTCTTTCTCCCCTACCCGTGTCCGCCACCCGCACCCTTCACTTCCCCAACGTCCGTCAGCTCGGCCTGCTCTACTGCAACGACGAAGCCAATCTCACGCTCACGGAAAAGACTCTTGGCGCCCAACTCGTCACCCGCGATGACTGGCTGAAGATTGATGGCACCGACGAAGCTGTCGCTCGCACCGAAGAATTTTTTGATCTGCTCAACCACGGTCGCAATCAAGGCCTGGCGATGCGCACCACGGATTTCGTCCGCTTACTCGAAACCTACGCCAAAGATGGCGGTGCCGCGCAACTCCGCTCCCTCTTCACCGAGGCCCTCGTCATCACCACGAAGAAAAAGAGTATCGTGCCGAAAACCATCGGACAAAAACTTTACCTGCAGGCCATCCAGAAAAACCCCATCGTCTTCGGCATCGGCCCCGCCGGCACGGGCAAGACTTACCTTGCGATGGTTTCCGCCATCAGTGCCCTGCTCAAAAATCAAGTGCAGCGGATAATCCTCACCCGCCCCGCCGTCGAAGCAGGTGAAGCACTCGGGTTTCTGCCCGGTGATCTCCGCGAGAAAATCCTCCCGTACCTGCGTCCGCTCTACGATGCCTTGCACGATATGCTCGACCCCGAGGATGTCTCCACGTTGTCCGAGAAAGGCATCATCGAGATCGCGCCGCTCGCCTACATGCGCGGTCGCACCCTTGCCAACGCCTACATCATCCTCGACGAGGCGCAGAACACCACGCCCGAGCAGATGATGATGTTTCTCACCCGACTCGGCGAAGATTCCCGCATGATCATCACCGGCGACGTCACGCAGATCGATCTCCCCCGCGCCAAATCCTCCGGCCTCATCCAAGCGCCCAAGATCCTGAAAAATATTCCCGGCATTGAAGTCCATCAGTTCACGGCCTCCGACGTCGTCCGCCATCCGCTCGTCCAACAAATCATCGCCGCGTACGAAGCCGCCAAAGCGGCGGAGAGAATTCAAAGGTAGGGCGGGACCGCTGGGCCCGCCGTGCTAGCCCCCAGAGTCCAGAACCAAAACCCCAGATCCCCACTCCGTGTCTTCAACCCGACCCATCGCCATCCGTAACGCCCACCCGCGCCTGCGCATCCCGCGCGGCGCCGTGGCCAAGATCATCACGTTACTCGACGAGCAATTCGCCATGCTCCCGGGCGATCTGCCTCACCTCTCGCTCCTCCGCCCCCGCCATGTTTTGCTTCAATCGAAAATCCAAGCCGTCTGCCCCACCGGCGAACTCTCCCTCGTCTTCCTGACCGATCCCGCGATTGCTCAAATCCACGCCGATTTTATGGCGGACCCGACTGCCACCGATGTCATCACCTTCGAAGGCGATGCCACCGCCGAACTCGCCGGAGAAATTTGCATCTCCGCCGACACCGCCGCCCGCTACGTAGGGCTGCCCCTTGCGGGCATGCCTAGCCCCGGCCGGCGACCAGCACCGGCGCTACAAATCTCGGCGCGCGCGGCACGGCCACAAGGGCCGGCCCTACAAAAATCTTTCGCCACCGAGCTCACCCTCTACATCGTCCACGGCTGGCTGCATCTCTCCGGCTACGACGATCTAAAGCCCGCGAAAAAACGCCGCATGCGCGCCGCCGAAAAACGCGCCATGACCCTCCTCAGCCAAGCCAAAGCCATACCCGCTTTCCGACTGGTCTAAGTTCGGGGGTAGGGTCGGACCACTGGGCCGACCGCGAATGGCTTTACGGCGCGCCCAGCGAGGTGAAGTGCGAAACCTTTGCTGTCGCGCTCTACCACTTTCTTTCCCCCGAAAAATCTAAGTGCAAAACCGGCCCTCTTCGTGCTCTACTCCACCTTACATGGTTGAATCCCGCTTCGCTTCTCTCCGCAACGCCTTCCTCACCGGACTTCTCTTGGTTGCTCCGTTGGTTGTCACCATCTGGGGTCTGCGTCTGGTAATCGGCTTTGTCGGCGGTTCAATTACTCCCCTTTTCTCGCCCTATCTGCCAGCTACCCTGAGCCTCCTGCCAGTGATAATCTGGGATATTATCACCACCGTCATCGCTCTCGGAGCCATCACTCTCCTCGGCTACGTTTCACGCCTCTTTCTCGGCCAGTTCGTGGGTGCCATGGCCGAACGTTTCATCCAAAATATTCCCGGCATCGGCGGCTTCTACAACAGCGTGAAGCAATTCATCGAGACCTTCGGTGCCAAGGATCGCAACCAGTTCAGCAAAGTCGTCCTCGTGCAGTTTCCCCGGGCCGGTTCGTACTCCATCGGGTTTCTCACCAACAAAGTCCAAGGCGAACCGCACGCCCATATTACCAGTGAACATTGGGCGGTCTTCGTCCCCACCTGCCCCAGCCCGGTGAATGGCTTTTTCATGTATTTGCCGCGTACGGAAATCGTCGAACTCGATATGTCCGTCGGCGACGGCATGAAGAGCGTCATCAGCTGCGGCGCCGTCCTGCCCCACTGGTCCAGCGCCGATGCGGCGAAAGCTGCGATACAAATTGAAAAGGGAAAGTGATCGGAGCTCGATCAAGGCAGTGTGAGCCACAAAAGAACGCAGAGAGCTCAAAATTTAAAGCCTGAGTTTTCGACACAGAGCAAAGGCCGGAGGTACACTGAGGTCACAGAGCAGATAAATGCAAAGCACCGGCCTAGTCGCAAATGCCTCATCTCTCCCGGTTCTTGGCTTGCTGCCTTACTCCCTCCTCTCTGTGAGTCTCTGTGTCCTCTGTGACGAAAATCCTTTCCTCTTTTTCTCCGCGCCCTCCGCGTCCTCCGCGTTTAACCGCCAATCACGCTTTCGCCCAGCTCCATCCTTCGCCAAGGCTACGGACGGCAGGCAAGCGCGGCTACGCCAGCACGCTAACCGCACCATCTTAAACAGCCCCACCTGAGTTTTCGACACAGAGAAATGGCAGGAGGGGATCTGAGGTCACAGAGCAGAAATAGAGCAAAGGAAACAGGCCACAGTCAGGCAACTTGCCCATCCCCCCCAAACAGAGTGCCTTCCTCTGTGAACTCTGTGCTCCTCTTTCCTTCTCTGTGTCAAAAAACTCAACCCTACGGTTTACGAGCCTTCCTCCGTAATCTTTGCGCTCTCTGCGTTCTTTTGTGGCCAAGCAAGTTTTTCGTTTCGTTTTGGCTCCTCCTTGAATTCCTCCCACTTTTCACTCTCACTTTCATTCTGCCCATCCCGCATGCCCGGCCAACAGCTCCAGACTTCCGCTTTCATCCTCTCCCGGCAGCCATCCAGCTCGGATGCGTTTGAACAGCTAAACGTTTTCTCCAGTGAACACGGCACGCTTCACTGCCTCCGCCGTGTCACCCAAGGCAAATCATCCTCCTCAACGCCCTTGGATCTATTCGACGAGACCGAACTCTCCCTCGAATCCACGAACCAAGGCCGCACCTGGTTCATCAAAGAGCACCGGCTCATCCAACGCCACGATGGCATCGGTCGTTCCTACGACGCACTCAAAGCGGCGGCAGCCTTCGCCACGCTCATCAGCCGCAACGCTGTGCCCGACGAATCCCGCGAACCGATCACCACGCTGCTGCGGAATTCTTTCACCGCCCTCGGCGCCGGCGGTCGCCCCGACATCGTCTGGCTCAAAGCACTCTACAGTTACCTCCGCGACGAAGGTTATCCGGTGAAACAAGACTGGTGGCCGCAACTGCCAGCCGCAGACCGGGACCTCGCCGCCCACCTGCTGAATCAACCCCTCGCCGCCCAAACCGCCGACGCCCCCGCCGTGACCAAAATCACCCGCCGTCTGGAAGAGTGGATCAAAGCCGAAACGGAGATTCATTTGTAGGCGGGACTTATATTCTTTTCCTGCAATCAATCCCAATAGACAACTCTAAGCCCTGTCCCCTATCATGCTTAAACGCATCAATTATATGAAATTTTCCGTAATCTTAATTCTGTCTATAATTCTAGGTGGATGTGCGTCGAGTGCAGGATTCTATTCCAACAGAAACAGTGATCAATCAGCAGTATTAAAAAGCAAGTTCCCGAACGCGCTCCGCATAGTGGGTGGCAATGAGGTCTCAGTCTTTTTTGTTAAGGTCGACGAAAAACGCATAATGCCCAACTTAATGACTGGTGATGTCCGAGAAGTTTTCGTCGAGCCTGGTCCGCATCGGATCATAGTTGGATTCAAGGCTGGTATTGCACCAATCCGGGTCGGCTGTGTCCAAGTTGAAATCGTAGCCGTTGCTAAAGCGGTGTATCATTTCACTGCGAAGCCCACAGCCGATTCATTCCATCTCGAGGTATGGAACGGTGATTCTGAGCGTACTGAGCCTAAGTTAATTCAGACCCTCATCGCGCCGGTTACGGAAGTGGTACGTATGCAAGTGCATTAAATATCCATCACGTCGAATTCCTCTTCCTGCTTCCCTTCCGGGTCTTCCGTGTGTTCCGTGGTTTCTCTTGAATGCAGTTCTCCCTCGATCATAAGACCGCCAGCCTGAGCGTCGGCGATTTTTCCGACTTCGCTCTCGGCCCGCGTGAATCGTTCGGCGGCCCGCAGGGCCTGTGGCGCGCGCAGCTCGGCCAACACTGGCACAACGAACTCAAAGCCCAGGTCGAACGGGATCACACAGTAGAAGGGGCTCTACGCCCCGATGTCTTGTTCGAAGTCCCCATCGAAGGCCGGCTCGTCCATCGCGGCTGGGCCATCACCTTGACCGGACGGATCGATCAGATCGTCGGCACAACATTGCGCGAGATCAAGACCGTCACCCGACCGCTCCCCGTTGAAGAATCCGAACTACGCGCCGACTATCCCGCGTATTTTCTCCAGCTCGCCGCCTATGTCATTTTGTTGAAGGCATCGAAAATCAACGTTCAACCCTCAACGCCCAACTCTCAACTCCCAACCTTCGACTCCTTGCCGCGCCAGAATTCCGCAAAACAGAACGACAGCGGGTCATCTCTCAACTCTCAGCTCTCAACTCTCAACCATTCAGCACTTCGCGCCGAGCTGGTATTTGT
>JANYCF010000201.1 GCA_025360455.1 Opitutaceae bacterium
ACCGCTTGCTTCGACTCGGTGCGACTCGCTGCCAGTCGCTCCAAGGTTAACCGGTCATCCTCACTCAACGTCAGGGGTGCTGCTGTTCGGGCCATGCCTCAGGCCTGCCATATATCGCTTAATATTGCAAGTAAGCACTAGGTGGTCACGTCAGCGGACCACGCTTTCGCCTCCACCTCAAGCGCGGCTACAGAATTCATGAAAGTGCGCCAGAAGATCCAACGGGCGCTGAGGCTCACATTTTAACTGAAATCGACGCCAGAGGTTTCAAGCAAATCGTAACGTCGGTGCGGGTTCAGAGTCTCCAGTAGCCTTGCATGTAGACGTAGCCGTTGCCTTGACGAGCCCAATGCGGGGGGACGAAATCACGGCAGTGGGGCGGTGGGATTTCCCAACGGCCTGGAGCCCACTCATAGCGACCGTTGGAATTATAGATCCAGTAGCCGCTCACCCAGACAGCTTCAGCCGCAGGGCGACGGGGAATGATTTCGGAGGGCATCGCCGGAGGTTGGGGTGGCTCGGCTAGAATCACGGTGGTCGCGGTTTCTCTTTCGTAAGATCGGGAGGCGGTCACTTCGCGTTGATTGGCGGCTTGCTGATCCGCTTCATTGCCGATCGCTCCGCCAATGAGGCCACCGGCGATGGCGCCGACGAGGGCCCCAGACGCACCGTTGCCACCCCCGCTGTTATTGCCGATAATGGCACCGCCCAACGCGCCCAAGAGCGCCCCACCGGTGGCATCTTCCTTGGTGCGTGGTCCGGCTGTTTCGCAGCCACTGCTGAACATAATTAAAGTGAGGAGTGAAGCGGAAAGGAGTGTTGGGTTGCTCATGAAGGGGAATTGACCGATAAAGGACGGTTTCTGTTCCCCGTAAATCTGATTTTATCGGACCAAATCGCAAATCGAATTTCATTGGCTCCTTCGGCGCAGAGATTTGACAGAAACGCGCGGGGTAGGAATGCTGTGAATCCCGCCCATGCAGAACCAAACGTCCTTCGATTCCGTGGAAACCGCCATTCAGCAGATCGCTGCTGGTGGGCTTGTGATTGTGACGGATGACGAGGGGCGGGAGAACGAAGGTGATCTCGTGATGGCGGCGGAAAAAACCACACCGGAATTGGTCAACATGATGATCCGTCACGCGAGTGGGCTCATCTGCGTGCCGATGACAGAGCCGCAGTTGAAACGGCTCGGGATCAATCCCATGGTGCAGCAGAATCGGGAATCGCATCGCACGGCTTTTACCGTGTCGGTGGATTCAGCGGAAGGGATTACGACCGGGATCAGTGCTTTCGACCGGGCTCGCACCATCAAGTTGCTGGCTGATCCGGCGACGCGGCCCGATGAGTTGGTGCAACCGGGCCATATTTTCCCGTTGTGTGCTCGACCGGGTGGAGTGTTGGAACGCGCGGGCCATACCGAGGCGGCCGTCGATCTGGCGGCACTGGCTGGGCTGCGGCCGGCGGCGGTGATTTGCGAAATATTGAACGAAAACGGCACGATGGCGCGACAGCCGGAGTTGGTGGAGTTCAAGAAAAAGCACGGCCTGCCTTTGATTTCCATTTCGGCACTGATCGAATATCGGCACCGACGCGAAAAGCTGGTTGAACAAGTGGCCGAGCGCCCGTTTTCGTCGGAGTATGGCGAATTTACCCTCCATGTTTTCCTCAGCAAGGTGGATGGGCGGCATCATCTCGCTTTCACAATGGGTCGACTGGATGGCGCGCCCACTTTGGTGCGCGTGCATACGGAAAATTTATTGAGCGATGTTTTTCACGGGAAGGACATGGGGAGCCACCGCTCGTTGATGTCGTCTTTGCAGCGCGTGGCGCAAGCGGGGCATGGGGCGATTGTTTATATGGAGCAAAATGGCCGGATGCAGGAGGCGTTGGTCAACTTGGCCGCTGCGCCCGGCCGTGCGCCATTAAATCTGCGGGATTACGGAATTGGGGCGCAAATTCTTACGGCTTTGGGCCTGCGTAAGATACGACTGTTGCAGCACTCTCCGCGACGTGTCGTCGGGCTGGAAGGGTACGGTTTGGAGATCGTCGAACAGGTGCAGGTGTGAATCTTGCGGATTTCTGGTTGCGGAAATCCGATTCGCTGCCGCCAATGGACCCCTCATGAGTTTAGCCAAGCCCAGTTTAATTCCGGTCAACGGTGCCAAGATGCGCATCGGCATCGTGGCGGCCCGCTTTAACGAGGCGCTGGTCGATGGGTTGCTGACCCGCATGATCGCTGGTTTGACGGCGGCAGGCGTGTCGGAGAAAGCTATTTCCGTGGTGCGAGTGCCCGGTTCACATGAGGTGCCGTGGGCCGTGCAGGCCTTGGCGGAAGAGCGCGATTGCATGATCGGTCTCGGCGTGCTGATCGGCGGCGATACGAATCACCATGAGATGGTCGGGCAGAGTGTTTCCCAAGCGCTCCAACAAGTGGCGCTCACTACCGGCGTGCCGGTGATCAACGGCGTGATTGTCGCGAATACCTTGGCGCAAGCGCGGGCGCGTTGCACGGGCCGGATTGATCGCGGTGCGGAGTTTGCGCAGGCCGCCTTGGCCATGGGGGCGTTGAAACGCCAAATCGGAACCAAACAATTATGAGCAGCCAGTTTACTTTACGTCGGGAATCCCGCGCCGCCGCCCTTCAGTTTCTTTATGCGTGGAGCATGAATACCCCGGCCAATCTGGCGGAAGATCTGCGGGTGTTTTTCGAGGGCTTGGATAAGCCCCGCGATACCTACGCTTTCGCCGAGGAGCTGATTCACGGCACGATCGAGAAGCAGGCGGAGATCGATGGTCATATTCGCACGCTGGCGCACAACTGGGAATTCGACCGTATCGCCCGCATCGATCTGGCCATCCTGCGCCTTGCTATTTTCGAAATGCTTTTTCGCAAAGATATTCCGCCGGTGGTCTCGATCAACGAAGCGATTGATCTCAGTAAAAATTATTCCACCGCCGATTCGAAACGTTTCATCAACGGCATTCTGGATCGCATGAAGGACAAGCTCGGCCGGGATTCGCGAAAATCGGCGACAGAGTAAGCGGCGGCGATGTTTTCTCTTTTCAAAAAATTCAAGGAAGGTCTGACGAAGACGTTTTCGGCCATTGCAGCCAAGACGCACGGGCTTTTCGGTGGGCGCAAAATTGATACGGCATCGCTCGATGAACTGGAGGAAGCGCTCTACACGGCGGACTTCGGCGTCGATACCACGACGGAAATATTGGAAGAAATCAAAATGGCGTACCGCAAAGATGCCACGTTGCAAGGTCGGCAGGCGGCGGAGATTGGCGCGGCCGTTTTGCGGCGCGTGATGGCGGGATCGGAAGGGAAATTGGTTTTAGAAAACGCGTCCGGAGGCCGCGTTCCACCTTTCAACCCACAAGTCATCGCTATGATCGGCGTGAATGGCTCAGGCAAGACGACGACCACGGCGAAACTGGCGTATAAACTCAAAGCCGATGGCCAGACGGTGATGTTGGCCGCGTGCGATACTTTTCGGGCCGCAGCCGTCGAGCAGCTTAAAAGTTGGGCGACGCGCCTCGATTTGGAAATTGTGGCCAGTCACACCGGTGCCGATTCGGCCGCAGTGGCGTTCGATGCGTGGCAGGCGGCGAAGGCGCGGCAGCGCGATTGGTTGATCGTGGATACGGCCGGTCGGTTGCATACGAAGAGTAATCTCATGGAGGAACTCGCGAAGATCCGTCGGGTGCTGCAGAAGCACGATCCGGTGGCCCCGCAACATCGTTGGCTCGTGGTGGATGGTACGCTGGGGAGCAACTCCATCGAGCAGGCCAAAGTGTTTCACCAAAGTTTTGGACTCACGGGATTGGTGGTGACGAAGCTGGATGGCACGAGTCGCGGCGGTGCGATCGTAGGGATTTATCGGCAGTTGAAAATCCCGATCTATTTCATCGGACTTGGCGAACAGCCGGATGATTTGCAGCCATTCTCAGTGGAGAATTATGCCCGGGCCGTATTCGGCTTGGAGGCGGTGTGAGGGTCCGGTTGGTTTGACCGTTCTGGCAGTGTTGATCACGCACGCAGGTAATGGCGTTCGGGTGTTGCTGGGCGAGCGATGCTATCCTGCAGTCACTCCGGAATTACGAACAACCTGAATTCAGGTGTTTTTGGCGATCCGCAATATGCGGTCGTTAGCGTATGAATCATCTCTTGATTTTCGCAGCCCTCAAGGGGTGCGAGAGGTGACCAAAATGGAACCCGCGCGTGATTACCGGCCCGTGACGCGTGCGGGTTCTATCTTTTAGGTGTAGTTGGGGTAGTCGGAAAAGACGCGGAGTGATCCGCGTCTTTTCTATGGGCGGCAGGAGAATCTTTAGTGGGTTGTTGAGAGCGTCCGCGCCAAATGTGAATTACCACGATGAGCGGCAAGGCAACACCGAGGACGTCATGCAAATAGCTGGTCCACGTGCGGAGCGATTCGCCGGAAAAATAGTAGAGGCCGTACCCGGACAGAATGAGCAAGCCGAGGCTGCCAGTCAGGATGAGCCCCGAACCGCGATTTCGCTTGGCGTGCCAGGCGGGTAGGACGTGGCGCACATACACTGCTCCCAATACCATCAACGCGAGAAACGCGGCCAAACCATGGAGTTTCAATAGCCAAGGTTCCATCGAATGCGTGGTCAGGCCCGATTCGTCCTCGGTACGTCCGAGGTAGTGGAGGACGAGCCAGAGCACGCCCGTGATAAACAAGACCGCGAATGATCCCCAGAACCAGGTGCGTAGGCCACGAGGGAAACGTAGGGATTTACGCGGCATTTTTGATTTGAGCTGAAGTGTGAGTGCGACCGTTAGTCTGGAGTAGTAACGCCGTGGCTCCATACTTGGCGAGCAGGGGCTGCGCACGGATTAAGCCGAGAACTGCGACGACTTTGGTCAGCCCGTCGGCGAACATGCAGGTGGGAGCCCGCACCGTGATGCTACCACGGGCCAGGGCAGGTTGCCCCGTGCGAGGATCACGCAGACGCGCGTTTTTCCTCGCATCGAAATAATTTCCTGAGGTGGCGGCGGCTTCGTTGGCGAGGTGACCAACCGCGAGCAATTGCCCCGGTTTTTTCGGACAGCGGACGTGCAACGGTTCGCCGTCCGGTCCAAACACGCGCAGGTCGCCACCAGCGTTGACGGCTCCTGAGTGCATCCCGGCCAAGCGTAGCGCCGCGATCGCGGCATCCACAGCGAAGCCTTTGGCGATGCCGGATAAATCCAGCGGCATGCGTCGAAGCAGGCGTACTTGGTTGCCCGGCAGGATTTCCAAATCACGCCACCGACCCCTTTGGGTGAAGTCAAAGGAACCGTCAGATAATTCGGCCAGCTGGTTGGCTGCCGTGAGCACCTGCCAAGTCCAGGGGTGGATGGAATAGGGCTGGTTGAGCGGAGCCGACGCCAGACGGCAGAGTTCACTGTTGGCGTCGTGAGCATTCATCAGCGTGTGGACTTGGGCCACGGCGGCGAAGGCGGCGTTGATCGCCTGTTCAATCTCGCCCGATGGCCCGGCAATGGCACGGATCTCGACCAAGGTGCCGAGCCAGGGACGGGCGCGGCACATAGAGTCGTAAGCGGGTTCAGCGGAGATTTTTGAGAACGAGTTCATGGGTGATGAGGAGGCGTTTGACGCCGTCGGTGATATGGCGGGAGGAGAGCGTCGCCCCACTGATGTTTTTGATGTCGCGGTCGAGCTTGAGCGGAGCAGTGGAGGTCTTGCCGGTGAACTGGGCGAGCCACGTCCCGTTGCGTACCTCTTCGCCGTAACTTTCGCGATAATCCATTATTTCGATTTGGCGCACGGCTCCCTCGGTGGTGAGGGCCACGGCATAAGTGATGAACTCGTGCTTGCCCAGCACTTCGTCCACGATGAACCAATTGCCGGTCGCCCCCCGCCACAGGCGCAATCCCCGCACACGCGCGCGCACGCCGGATGCCTTCTCGATGGCGGCGGCTTCACCGGTGCTGAGCGTGCGTGGGACGGCGGTGAGCGTCTCCCCGGGGAATAGTGTCGCCTGTGCCTGCTCCACCGTCAGATAAGTGACGGCGTAGCCGGAAGTGCTGCCGACCATGATCGCGGCAGTGGCGAAGGCGAGGAGTGGCTGGCGAGAGTTCATTGCTCAGAAATTAAAGCCAATTTTGACGCGGTATTCGTTGCGAGCCTCTTCCGCGTAAGCCTTGTTGTAAACCACCGGGTTCACCTCATTGCCCCAGACTTGATAGACGTAGGTGATCGTAGCCCACCAACGGCGAGAGCCATAATGCAAGCTGGGTCCGGCAAAGAGCACGGTGTGTTCGTGCTTACCCAAGTTGAAATTGGGATACTCTGCGCGCAGATGCTCTTCCACACCAAAGAACCAGTTGGGGGCGAAACGGTAGGATGCACCGACCGATTCCTCCAGCGCCAGTTCGTAGTCGTATTCTTCGGCGGGGCGCTTCCCCCAGGCGAGCTGGAGGCCGGCATTGGCGGCGAGTATGATGGTGTCGTCGCGAAAATTACGCTGCCAGATCGCGTGCCCGGCGACGAAGAATTCGCGCTGGATGATGCCCGCGACGTCGTCGTGGCGGAGGTAGCCGAGCTCCGGACGTATAGCGAAGCCATAGCCGTCCTTGAACGGGCTGCACAGCCGATATTTGGCCGCGAGCTCGACGCCGCCGAAGCAATAGCGGTTTTGGTCGTCGAGCTCGGCCACGCTTTTGATGTCAAAGTAGTGATTAATGACAGTGAGGCTGCCTTGGAGTTCGTTGGTGAAACCGTATTCGGCTTCGAGTTCCGCGTCATAGCCGCGGTAGGAGCCGGCATTCTTGCCGGTGCGCGCCGTAAGATTGGTGTAGAAGTCAGTATGGCCCTGAGGGACTGTCTCGACTCCTTTGACGTAGCCGAAAATATTTTCGTCGGCGCGGAGTGCGCAGGCCAAGATCGCGAGTGCGATTGGCAAAGTGGCCAGGCCGACACGGAGACGTGAACAGGCGTGAGTTTTCATCGCAGATGAATGGATCGGTTAGAAATTCACGCCGACTTTCACGCGGATTTGCAGCTTTTCAAAATGCTCAAGATCACGCTGACCTTTGTTTTCTGGCCAACCGGTGAGCTGGGGCATCACGGTGAGGGTGGCCCACCATTTTTTGTTTGCGTAGTGCAGGTTGGGGCCGGCGAAAATGGCGTACTCGCCCAATTCATTGAGGTGCATCCGTTCGAAGGCGGATGTGGCCAGCAACTCGACTCCGGCAAACCAGTTCGGCGCGAAGCGATAGCTTACGCCTGTGCTCAATTGGAGTTCGAGTTCACTTTCCCATGACTGATTCTCCAGATTATGCTCGCGCTCGAATTCTGCACTGAAATTGGTCGCCCAGATTAAAGTGTCTTCGCGGAAGTTTTTCTGGACGATCAATTTTGGCTCAAAGAAATAGATGTCCACGCGTTCACCGCTTTTGGCGCTGTAACGTTTGTATCCGGGTTCGAGATAGACGGCTAAACCGCAGCCGTCTTTGTAGGGGCTTTTGAGGCTGTATTTAAGTGAACCTTGCAGGCCATTGAAAAAAAACTGATTGCGATCACTGAAATCACTGACCTGTGAGATGTGATGCTGGATGGCGTTAAGGTAAAGTGAACCTTGGAGTCGGTCGGTGAAACCATGCTCGATCTCGGTTTGGAAGTCGATGGCATGGTACGAACCATCCGCTTTGCCGGTTCGGGAGGTGATCCATTGATAGATCTCGGAATGGCCTTTGGGCAAAGTTTCGGAACCGTAAGTGTAGCCAAAATAGTTTTCATCGGCTTTGGCGCATACAGCTAGGGCTGTCAGAGCGAGAACGGTGGTCGCTAAGGAAGGAAGTGAAGGGAAGCGGCGGAAGTGCATTGGTGAGTGAAGAGTGAATCTAAATGAGGAGGAAATCACTTCTGAATACGAGACACATTCTCAAGTCAATGGATTTTATGAGAACCTGTCTCATATCGTGAGGATAACTGGCATTGACCTGTGCAAGTAGCTGGTTTTTAAGGATTCAGTGCCCACCAGCCTCCAAGTAATTCTGTGCGCTAAAAATTATCCGATTCATTTCATCGGAGATCCTGCGACTGCATTCAGTCAGATGCTCACGGAGCTGACACTTGCGGGTCGCAAGAGCGTTCTCCTAACTGATGAAGCGGTGCTGGCCGCGATGCCGGCGTCGGTACGCGCCAGCTTTGGAGCTATTCCGCAATCAGTGCTGCCACCAGGGGAAAAAACAAAATCGCTCGAATCGCTGGGGCGAGTGCTGGATTTTCTTGCGAGCCAACGGCTCGATCGAGGCGGAGTGTTGTGGGTGGTCGGTGGCGGGGTGATGGGCGACCTTGGTGGATTTGCGGCGGCGAGCTATTTGCGCGGAATCGAATTTGTTCAGGTGCCCACGACATTGCTCGCGATGGTGGACAGTTCCATCGGGGGGAAGACTGGCATCAATCTCGCCGCCGGTAAAAATCTCGTTGGGGCTTTTCATCATCCGCACACGGTTTTTATTGCCACGGAATTTCTTAAAACTTTGCCATCGCGAGAATTTGCTGCGGGCATGGGCGAGGTAATCAAATACGGACTGCTCGGTGATGCCATTCTGTTCAACCAGCTTGAGAAAACTGCTTTAACCGTAACGAGCGCTGAGTTGCCCTCGACGATTCACCGTTGTTGCGAAATGAAGGCCGCGATTGTGCGGGCGGACGAGCGTGAGACAGCCCAGGAGGGTGGTCGCGCCTTGCTGAATCTCGGACACACTTTCGCGCATGCTATCGAGCAAGTGACGGGCTACGGTACTTATTTGCACGGCGAAGCGGTCGGCGTGGGCCTCGTGGCGGCGGCTCGGCTATCACAAAAACTCGGTTATCTCACCTCAATCGATGTCGCTCGGGTGGAAAAAACTGTGGCGGCGCACGCGCTCCCTATCCAACTGCGTGAGTCGCTGGCCACGGCTGTTCTCATGGAGTCCATGCAGCACGATAAGAAAGTTCGGGCCGGAAAGCTGCGCTTCGTTGTGATGAAGCAATTAGGCGAGGCCGCGACGCAGGCAGATGTTCCGGCCGATCTCGTCGAGGCTGTTTGGGGCGAGTTGGGGGCAAGTTGATCATTCTGTGCAAGCGGCCGTCCCTTCTGCTTGGCTTAAAATAATTCGTGTCATTCGCCTGATTCGCGGGTAAAGATTTTCTCATGTCAGCCATCGACGAAGGTATAGTCCGCGAGTATTTCGAGCAGAACGGTTTTCTGGTCCGCCAAGGCCGCAAATATCAGGTGCAGTCGCGCCATAAAACCGGCAGCGAAGAAGTTGATTTGATGGTGTTCAATCCTGCGTGGCAACGGAGCGCGCGCAAGCCGGGCTTTTTTCTGTTCTCCACTGAACTTCAGTTTGTCCGGCACGCGGTGGTGGCGGTCAAAGGCTGGCATACCGGCGTTTTCACTCCCGCAATTTTGAAAAGCAGTCCGGATATTTTTGGCTTTCTGGAAGAAAAAGTTTTGAAAAATGTGACGCGTTTTTTCCCGGAAACGGCCAGCGATGATCCGGCCGGCGCGCTGACGAAGATTCTCGTGTTGCCCAGTCTGCCGACGGCGGAGCCGTTCCGTTCGCAGAGTGTGGCTTTACTTAAAGAACGGGGGGTCGATGCGATTATTTCCTTCCGTTCGATGTTGCTCGATCTGCTCGATAAAGTGGAAGTGAACCAGAATTACACCAAGAGCGATACACTCCAGGTCATGCGTATTCTGAAGAACTATGATCTGCTCAAAGATGCGCAGCTCGATCTTATGGCCGATCGTCCTGCCACCACCCGCAAATCCAAATCTGGTCTATGAGTATTCATGCCACGGCGATTGTTGAAGACGGCGTCCAGCTTGGCACCGGTTGCGTCATCGAAGCGTATGCGATCATCAAGCGACATTCAATTTTGGGCGAGGGAGTAAAGGTTCTTCCCTTTGCCATCGTCGGCGGCGATCCGCAGTTTTTGAAATTCGATCCCTCTACGGTGAGCGGTGCCCGCATCGGAGCCGGCACGGTCGTGCGCGAGCACAGTACGATCAACCGCTCGATCTACGCCGGCAAATACACGGAGGTTGGCGCGCGCTGTTTTCTCATGGCCAACGCGCATGTCGGCCATGATTCCGTGGTGGGGGATGATGTGGTGCTGGGCAACAACGTGCTGCTGGCGGGTCACGTCGCAGTGGCCGGGCATACCTTTTTGGGTGGAGCGGTTGCCGTGCATCAATTCTGCCGCATTGGCGAAGGCGTGATCGCAGGCGGCATGGCGACAATCACGCAGGACGTCGCGCCTTTTCTCATGGTGGCGGAGCGTAATCGTCTGTCTGGTTTTAATTCCGTGGGTCTGAAGCGCCGGGGTTTCAGCCGCGAGACCATCATGGAACTCAAAGCGTGTTATGCGCGGGTTTTTTCGGGAGGAAACCCGCGCACTCATGCCGTCGCGCTATTCGCGGCCGGCGTGACTTCGCCCGAGGCGAGGCGTTTCCTGGAGTTTTTCTCGGGTGGCAAACGCGGTTTCGTCCGACCGAATCGGGCCGGACAGGTAGGAGAAGGCGATGCGGAGTAAACTTGCATTCACCTGTGGCGATCCCGCCGGCGTTGGCCCAGAAATCATTGCGACTTGGCTCGCGGCGAATCCGGAGGTTGCGGCAGAGGTCGCGGTGATTGGTCCGGCACTCTGGCTCGCCTCGCTCGCGACGATGGCGGGAAAAATATCCGTCGGCCCGGAGGAATTCGCGGCAACTCCCGGTCAACCCACCGGCGAAGGCGCGCTGGTGGCGTGGACGGCGATGGAACGCGCGGCGTCGGGCTGTAAAACGGGGGAATTTTCCGGCGTAGTCACCGGACCCGTGAGCAAGGCGGAACTTGCGAAGATCGGTTACGTATTTCCCGGCCAGACAGAATTCTTCGCGGCCCGCTGGAGCGGTGAACCGGTGATGTGTTTTTGTGGCGGCAAACTGCGTGTCGCTTTGGCTACGTGGCATGTGTCGCTGAAGGACGTGGGAGCATTGCTGACTCCGGAATTGTTGCGTCGCACGGTGGTGGCGGCTGATCAATTGGCGCGAGCCGAAGGAGTCGTTGCGCCTCGCATCGGCGTCTGCGGACTTAATCCGCATGCCGGCGAGGGCGGACTGCTCGGCGGCGAGGAACGCGATTTGCTCAACCCGATCCTCGTGCAATTGCGCAAGGATTTCCCCGGACTTTCGTCCTGCTTGCCGGGCGATACGCTTTTCCTGCGCCAGCTCCGCGGGGAGTTCGATGTTGTTGTCGCGCTCTATCACGATCAGGGCCTCGCCCCGCTCAAAGCGGTGGATTTCGACGAAGCGGTTAATGTCACTCTCGGTCTGCCCTTTGTGCGGACAAGCCCGGACCACGGCACGGCATTCACCATCGCGGGACAGGGAAAGGCGAGTCCGCGTAGTTTCGCTAATGCCGTAAGTGTCGCGCGGCGCTTGATAAATTCCCGTTCCCGGTAATACATGTCAGCTGTGTCCGTATCCACCACAGTTATTGCTCCACCCGAAGGCGTCCGCGAAGGGAATGAAAACCTCATTCGCCTGACCGCTGATGCCGGGGTGAAAATCGCCGCGCTCGTTGCGCGCGAGGGTCAGGGGGACTTTCTCCGGATAGCAATCACCGGCGGTGGCTGCAATGGCCTGAGCTATAAACTGCGTTTTACGACCGAGCCGCGCCGGGGTGATATTTTGGTCCGTACCGGTGGAGCCGCTGTGGTGGTCGACCCCAAAACCGCCCTCTACCTCAAGGGGACCCAGCTCGATTATTCCAATAAAATGGTGGGTGGCGGCTTTAAATTCTCCAATCCTAACGCCAAGGCGTCCTGCTCTTGCGGTGAAAGCTTCAGCGTTTGACCTCTGCCAGGTCGGTTTAAACCCACGTAAATAGGTGTTGTCATCGACGAAGATAGAGGCAAAAACACCGCGACCTACTCAGTAAAGCACTTCCTACTTAATGGCACTTCCTTCCTCTGCGCCTAGCGGCCGCCCTCCTTATAATCGCGATCCGCGACGTAATAACGACCCGTTTGCGGCCATCCGCCGCAATCTTCGCATCAAGTCACCGCAGATTCGCGTGATCAGCCCCGAGGGCACTCAGCTCGGCATTATGGACACGCCGAAAGCGATGGCGCTCGCGGTCCAATTTAATCTCGATCTCGTGGAGGTTGCGCCCACGGCCGTTCCTCCCGTGTGCCGCATCATGGATTTCGGCAAGTATGTGTACGAGGAACAGAAGAAGCATGCGCACAGCAAACCTGCGGCCGGCAAGATCAAGGAAATCGAATTCACTGTCCGCATCGAGTCGAATGATTTTATGACCAAGCTCCGCCACGCCGAGGAATTCCTCGATCATGGCAATAAAGTGAAGCTGCGCCTCAAGTTCCGTGGTCGTGAAATGGCGCACACCGAGATTGGCTTTGAGTTGGTCAAGAAAGCCATCAAGGAACTCGATGGCATGGGCCATCCCGATTCTCCTCCCAAGCTTTCGGGTAAGCAGATTAATTTGATGATCTCACCGCACCCTATCAATAAGCGGAAGCCCAAGCACCACACTCGGGCGGAAGGTCATGTGCCTGACGATGCCCCGGCATCGCACGCTTAAGTTTACGGAGTGCTTCATGGCGCGGTTTCAATTCACGCGCTCGCTTCTTTTCCCTCCGCTGTTGCTCGCACTTTCTGCGTGTGCAGGTGCCCAACAGCCGGTTCCGCCCGCGTCTTCCCGAGCTGAAACGCAGGCGCCCCAAGTGGCCCCTGCGGCACCCGTGGCTGCTCCCGCGCCCGTGCGCGTCGCTCCCACGCGGCCGGAAACGCCCAAGCTCTGGCCGGTGTCTTCACTGCGCGGCGCTGATTATATTGATGTGCGCGATGTCGCGAAGCGTTTCGGGTTAAAGGCGGACTGGGCGAAACCCGGACCTACGATGACGCTCAGCGATAAAAGCAGGCTGCGGTTCACTTTTGAAGAGAAGCAGCGTGATTTTTATTTCGACGGTCTGCGCATATTTCTCGGCGAAGCCGTGATCCGGGAAAAAGACACACTGTGGCTCAGTAAGGTTGATGTGATCAAGATCGTCGCGCCACTCATTCGCCCCATTGACCATGTTGCCATGTTGCCCGCCACTTCGCCCAAGCTGATCGTGCTCGATCCCGGGCACGGCGGCAACGATCCCGGCAAAGAAAACAAGCTGCTCAAGATTAACGAAAAAACGTTCACGCTCGATGTCGCGCTCCGCCTAAAGAAATTACTCGAGCTCCAGGGATGGCGGGTCCTGCTTACCCGCACCGATGATCATGAGCTTTCTCCGGCGAAGAAAACCGATCTGCAATTGCGGGATGACTTTGCCAATAAAAACAAGGCCGACCTTTTTCTCAGCATTCATTTCAATTCGGTGGACCACGGCGCCGATCGCGTGACGGGGGTTGAAACCTACTCCATGACCCCGCAGTTCATGTTTTCTGCGGGAGATGAAACTGGTGACCAGATGACCAAAGTCGCTTTTCCTGCCAACCGATTTGACTATGCGAATCTGATGTTCGGTGAGCAACTGCACCGGTCCATGATCACCACTCTTAAAGCACCCGATCGGGGTTACAAACGTGCGCGCTGGGCGGTCCTGAAGCTGCTCGATTGTCCCGGGGCGCTCGTGGAATGCGCCTATCTTTCCAATAATACGGAAGCCCGCCGCGTCGCGACGCCAGAATATCGCCAGCAAATCGCCCAAGCGCTCGCGGCCGGGCTGCAAAATTATTTCAATGCCTTGGATGCACTCCACCCCAAGCCGATCCCGCCCGCAAATCCCGAGCCTG
>JANYCF010000206.1 GCA_025360455.1 Opitutaceae bacterium
CTGTCGTCGTGGTCTTGCCCGCATCGATGTGCGCAGCGATTCCGATATTGCGGGTCCATTCCAGCGGGAACGGACGATCCTTGGCGTTAGCCGAAGAGATCTTCGCTTTGTCGGTGACGACGGTAATAGAAATAGGAGCAACAGCAGACATCGTTATATAGGTCCTAATTACCAGCGAAGGTGGGCAAAGGCGCGATTCGCCTGGGCCATCTTATGAGTGTCTTCTTTCTTCTTCACCACCGAGCCAGTGTTATTGTAGGCGTCGATCAGTTCAGCCGAAAGCGCTTCGCGCATCGCGATACCCTTGCGGTTACCAGCGGCGAGCACGATCCAACGGAGAGCGAGAGATTCCTGACGTTCAAAGGAAACTTCCACGGGAACTTGATAGGTGGCGCCACCAACGCGGCGGCTCTTCACTTCAAGCTTCGGGCGGGCGTTTTCGAGCGCTCCCATCAAAAGATCAACGGGATCACCCTTCTGCAACTTCTCGCTCATGCGCTCAAAGGCACCGTAAACGATCCGTTCAGCGATAGTCTTCTTACCGCTCTTCATGATGACGTTAATAAGATGCGTCACCAGCGCGCTGTTATAGCGGGCGTCTGGGGTGGCGGTACGGTGGGTAGCTTTGCGACGACGTGACATGGTGAATTAAATAAAGAACGGCTTACTTAGCGGCTTTCGGACGCTTGACTCCGTATTTGGAGCGGGAACGACGACGCTTCTCTACGCCAGTGGCGTCGAGCGTGCCGCGAACGATGTGGTAACGCACGCCAGGAAGATCCTTCACGCGGCCGCCACGGATGAGCACAATAGAATGCTCCTGAAGATTATGTCCCTCATCGGGGATGTACGAAATCACCTCAAGACCATTGGTCAGACGAACCTTGGCCACCTTACGAATAGCCGAATTCGGCTTCTTCGGGGTGCGGGTCATGACCTGCACGCAAACGCCGCGGCGAAAGGGATTACCCTGCAACGCTGGGGCTTTGGACTTCGCGACGACCTTGCGACGTCCTTTTCTTACGAGTTGGTTGATGGTTGGCATGTGGTGAAGTTGAGGTTGGAAATAGAGGAAAAGCCGCGGAACCTACCGGACATGAAATGTCGGGCAAGCACTTTTTCGCGATAATTCAAAAAATACGAACTCCGAGAGCAGAAACTCCCGAAACCGTATCGTCTGGTGCACCTCTAGTTTGGCTAAAGATGCTGTAATTTGACGAAATGGAGGATCAATAAACCACGCCGCTTCATCGCACATCAAGCGCTAAATAAAATATTATGCTCAAAGTTATTCACAGCCCGAGTTCCCCCACCCTTCTCCTGCTTCCCCGACAGATTTTTCTATACACCGGGACTACTTGACGCTTTCTTTCCCTCACGCGCACATTGTTTTCTTCCCTTTTTATAGATGGCCAAACGTAAGCAGCCCAATAACGACCAGCCTGAATTGCCTCTCGACGGCACGCCTGAGACCACGGCTGAGGCGAAGACCACCCCGCCGGCCATCGCCGACAAGCTCGAGGTCAAGACAGCGGAGAACATTGCCTCCGAGACAATTCCACCACCTCCACCGCGTAAGAAAGGCGAAAAAGTCCAAGACGATAACGCTCCCCTCGCCCGGCACTACCGCAACTGGTTTCTCGAGTACGCCAGCTACGTTATTCTCGACCGCGCTGTCCCTCACCTCGACGACGGTCTGAAGCCCGTCCAGCGCCGCGTCCTCCATACGCTCTGGGAAATGGATGACGGTCGTTTCCATAAAGTCGCCAATGTCGTCGGCGCCACGATGAAGCTGCACCCGCATGGCGACGCCTCCATCGGTGCCGCCCTCGTGGCCATCGCCCAACGCGGCTGGCTCATCGAGCCGCAGGGGAATTTCGGCAACATGTTCACGGGCGACGATGCCGCTGCGCCCCGTTACATCGAAGCGCGTCTCACGCCCTTCGCTCGCGAAGTGCTCTTTAATCCCAAAACCACCAACTGGCAGAGCAGCTACGATGGCCGCAACAAAGAGCCCATCACACTCCCGGCGAAATTCCCCATAACGCTCCTCGAGGGCGCCGAAGGCATCGCCGTCGGTCTCGCGACGAAAATTCTCCCGCATAATTTCAACGATCTCTGCCGCGCCGCCATCAATCATCTTCAAGGGAAAACTTTTCGCATCTTCCCTGATTTCCCCACGGGCGGCATCGCCGATTTCTCCGAATACAACGACGGCGAACGCGGCGGCAAAGTCAAAGTCCGCGCGAAGATCGAGACGCGCAGCAAATATCTTCTCGCCGTCACCGAACTTCCCTACGGCGTCACCACCGAATCACTCATCGAGTCGATCCTCGCCGCCAACGCCAAGGGCAAGATCAAGGTCAAACACGTCGACGACAACACCGCCGACAAAGTCGAGATTCTCATCCACCTGCCGCAAGGCGCCGACCCCGATCAGGTCACGCAGCAGCTTTTCGTTTTCACCAGCTGCCAGATCCAGCTCTCACCGGCCGCCTGCGTCATCGTGCGCGACGAGAAAACCGGCGACGACAAACCGCAATTCCTCGGCGTGCGCGAGATTCTCAAACGCAACGTCGATGCCACGCGCGAACTCCTCAAACGCGAGCTGGAAATCAAACTCGCCGAACTCGAACAGCAATGGCACTGGGATTCTCTCGAGCGCATTTTCATCGAGGAACGCATCTACCGGAACATCGAGAAATCCAAAACCTGGGAAAGCGTGCTCGCCGAAATCCGCGACGGTTTGAAACCTTTCCTCAAGCAACTCCGCCGCGAAGTCACCGACGAAGACATCACCCGCCTCACCGAGATCCGCATCAAACGCATCTCCGCCTACAACCGTTTCCAGGCCGACGAGGCCATGAAGAAGATCGAGGAAGGCATCAAGGAAACGAAGGCTCACCTCAAAACCCTCACCGCCTACGCCATCGCCTGGTTCGAAATGTTGCAGGAGAAATACGGCAAAGGCGCCAAGCGCCGCACCAGCTACGACGAGATCGAGCAGATCGACGCCTCCGAAGTCGTCTCCGCCAACCAACGCCTTTACGTCAACCGCGAGGACGGCTTCATCGGCCTCAATTGGCGCCAACACGAGTTCGTGCAGGAGTGCACCATCCTCGACAGCGCGCTCACCATCATGGCCGACGGCTCGCTCAAAGTCTCGAAAGTCACCGACAAGATTTTCATGGGCCGCGAAATTTTGCACGTCGCCGTGTGGCCCAAGGACGGCGACACGAATTTCTACACGATGGTTTATCAGGACAAAGAGACGGGCAAAGCCTTCGCCAAGAAATTCCAAATCGGCGGCCTCTCCCGCGATAAACTTTATCCGTTAGTGAAAAGTGAAGGCTCCCGTATCGTGTATCTTGAAGTCAGTGCGACCGAGAAAGAGATGCCGAAGAAAGTGAAAATCTTCCTCGACGGCCGCAGCGGCGCGAGAGTACGCGAACTCGACTTCGACCTCACCGCCGTACCCGTAAGCACGCGCACCGCCAAAGGCCTGACCGTCAGCAAGTGGCCCGTGAAAGAAGTAAAGCGCACGGATCTGGCCCTGAAATAACTCTTCCGGCTAAAATACGGTCCTTTAAAAGCCTTCCTAGGCTTTTAAAAACCCGCGCATACTTATTTAAAAGAACGATTGCGGATTGGTTGTTTTTTTAATTTCCTCCCAAGGCATTTAAAATGAATCCCGATGCCTTTAAAAATTCTGCCG
>JANYCF010000243.1 GCA_025360455.1 Opitutaceae bacterium
ATCATGCGCCACGAAATCTCCGCTTGGCAGAAGCACCGTAACAATCGCGGTGCCCCCATTAACTGGCGCTTCACCACAGAGGACGCGCGCATAAAACTTATCAGACTTTATCCGAAATTATAGCTGGTACGGGGTACTAGTCTGCAAGGCGTGAACCACGGACGGAGTCTCCCGCACAGTGTTTCGCCATGATGCCGGACACGCCAACCCGAGTCACGTCACCTCGGTTGAACCGATTTGTCTCGCCCGGACGAGGGTGGTTGCTCGGATTCATGTGCGCAGGTGCAGCATTGTTCACGTGGCTGGTTGTGATTCATGGCTACGAACGGTCGTGGCATACTTGGGGCGTGGTTTCGGCAGACACGCCGTTTCTGGACTTGCGGGTGATTACGGCCGGTGCGGAATCACATGCGCAGGGCTTTGATCCGCTATATAATAATCCTTTTGATGCAATGCAGCGTCGGATGAACTACCCGCGGGTGTGGCAGGGACTTTTTGCTTTTGGCCTCACGCAACGACATACAGTTCCCCTCGGTATCGCGATTGTTGCTGGGTTTCTTATGGGGGTTTTTGTTTTTGCCCGTCACCTTAATGCGCTGAGCGCAGCGGGCGTTGCGACCGCTTTGCTCTCGCCGGCCGTGATGCTTTGCCTGGAGCGGGGAAATATCGATTTGGTGTTGTTCTCGGTGGCAGCACTGGCCCTGCTCGTGTTGCAGCGAAGTCCGGTGCTCGCTACCGGGGTGTTGTTTGGTGGGTTTGTACTGAAACTCTATCCGATTATTGGCTTGGTCGTACTGCTCCGCGAAAATCGTCGTCGGTTTTATTTGCTCATCTTCAGTTCAGCGGTGGCGGTGGCGGCCTATATGATTTGGTATCGCACCGATATTAGTGCGATACTGGAAGCAACACCGAGTCAGACTTGGCTTTCGTTCGGACTCATCACGACGGCACGTTCTCTAACGGAAAACCTCACCGATGTTCCCGGGCCTTGGTTGATCGTTGCGCAGATCCTGGGCAGCGGCGCCTTGGTGGCCTTGCTGGCCGCAATGGTGTGGCGCCTGAGTCGACAAGGCCAAGCGACCGCACTGAGCGAGGACGCGATGCCGAATCTTGATGCGTTCCGGCTCGGTGCGGGGATCTATGTTGGTACGTTTCTCCTCGGATCTAATTTCGACTACCGGCTGATATTTCTAATCTTCACCGTGCCCCAATTATTTGATTGGACCCGCGATACGGCGCGAGATCGTCGTTGGGTCAGTACATTGACGCTGATCGTAATGTTTATCGCGCTCTGGCAGCAGCTGTGGAAACCATGGCTCACCCCTGCTGCGGATGAGGTATGGTGGCGCGTGGTGTTGCCGAACCTGCTTGAACAGACTGCAAAATGCTCCGTATTCGTCGGCTGTGCGTATTTGCTCGCGGCGTCAGCGCCGGCGTGGCTGGGCGAGCGGCCGGCGCGGGCGGTTACTTGGGTGAGAAATTTGCCGGGCAAGTTCACTTTGTCGGCTGTCCTGCTTTTGATTGTTGCGGGATTGGCGGTACAGGTGGTCCACGTGTTTCAGCTTTGGGATCGTGTTCCCTCGCTGATTGATCGGCCGGAACAACGCCAGTCGGCACTGCTGACCCAGGCTATTTTTTCCGCCGATAAAGTCCAGGCGGACTCGTTGCGCGCGCGGAGTCTCTCAGTGCAAGTTACCTCACATATGGTCGGTACCACGGCACGGTTGCTCGATGTCTCCGTCGGGCAGACCGCCCGATTTATTTTTCTGGCCTGTGGGGGGCTTGCTTTGACTGCCGGTTGGCTGCTCTCGCGCCGTTTGACTCCGCTGCTGCCAGCCCGCGGGTTATGGCTCGCGGCCGTGAGCTGGTGTCCGGCGCTTGGCGTGAGTGCCGCGACCGTCCCTTCATCCGCGTTCATTGCCGCAGGGGCGGCGTGGGCCGCAGTTCTGTTTTGCGTTGCTTGGTCTGAGCGGGGAGTGACGCGCCTTCTGGCTTGGAGCGGTGTCGCACTTGTGAGTGGGCTTGTTCTATCGGAAACGATGGCAAGCAGTGGCGCAGCGTTGGGGTGGCTGGTTTTGTCTCTGAGCTTGGGCGGTGCCTCCGCGTGGCTCCTCGGTTCACCTTGGCCACGGATTGTTATCTGGCCGCTCGCGTGCCTGCTGCCGTTATTGGCTGCACTATCGCATCCGTTCTCTTGCATGGGAGCGAAACAGCAGGCGGATGTTTCCCAAAGGGGACTGGTCGAAGCCTTGCGCGAAGTCACGCCGCCGGAAAGTGTCTGTCTCATTGTCGCGGGTGACCGGTTGCAGTTACAGCTCCTTGATGCTGATCGGCGATCTCGCAGCTGGGATGGAAATCCCACGGGTGGCTTTGAGCACAGGCTCAAGGAGTGGGAGCAGGTTTTCATTAGCGCCCTCATCGTGGAAAATGGCACCAGCATCGATCCGGCGTATTTCGCAGTTTTATGTTCCCGGCTTAATCTGGATGATGTTCCGACTTTTGTGCATCCCACGGCTGCCGTTTATCTGAGTCGTTTTGTGCGTGAAGCAGCGGTGGGCCGATTAGCCAAAGAACCCGTTTTTGCTGGAGTGACCCTGGCCACCCGGAGTGAAAGCAACGAATTTTCGGCTCCGCCACGCATGGTACCGCCGGGTGCGTCGAAATATGCCTTCACGATGATCACACCGCGGCCAGTGCTCTATCACTTGGCCTATAGCTACGATCTCTGGTCGGTGCAGGGAGGACCGGTGTTGCCCGCCCATGTCGAAAGCGAAGTGTTCGTCCCGATTCCGGCGGGGGCGAAAAACATCATCTGGGAGTTTGGCATCATCGCGGGTGCTTACCAGCAAGTGCCAGGAACAGACGGAGTCGAGTTTCTCATCGAAGGAGAATTGCCGGATGGCGGGCGCCGCGAAATTTTTCGTCAGGTGCTTGATCCGGCAAATCGTGAAAATGACCGTGGCACTCAGCGGGCCACAATCGCGTTTGCGCCCCGCCGAGGTGAACGTTTGATCTTTCGCACGCTCCCTAATGGCAATGGGGCTTTTGACTGGGCTTACTGGCGTAAAATTAAAGTCGAGTAAGCTAAGCCGGTGTCTCAGCGGAAGAAATTTTTGTTGGCGAATTACTTTCGCTTTCAGTTAGGATCGATGGGCCGCGACCTCGGCAGCCAACGCCAAGTGGCGCGGCAGTACGGCGGCGGCGGAAAAATGAGCGACCACTCTCGCTCGGGCGTTTACGGCCAAAACCCGTCCTTGCTCCGGCGTCGTTAGCAATGTGGCCAAACCTGCGCACCAGGCTGCCGTATCGCCAGCTGGCAATAAAAGAGCTTCGAGGTCAGGTCGCGCCAGCTCGGGGATGCCTTGTACTGCGGACGCAATGATCGGCGTGCCCAGGGCCATGGCCTCCAGCACCACGCGCGGCGATGACTCTTCATAACTGGAACACGCAAAAATATCTGCGACAAAATAGTAGGGAAGATAGTCGGTGGTTTCGGGATGCACGACTATATTAGAGCGTCCGAGTTCCGTCAGCACGTCGCTGAGCAGGCCGTCGAAGGCGGAGTTCCGTCCGCCGAGCAGTATAAAACGCGTGCGGGCGGCAAGGGCCGGATGTCGCCGACAAAAGAGATCGACGGCGCGGACGAAGGTATGTTGGCCTTTGCGATCTGATACGGTGCCGATGTTGCAGACGAGCCGTTCCTCGGGACGTAGGCCGAATTTTTGGCGGAGCGTTTCGCGATTTTGTCCAACCCGCCAGGCGTCCAGTGCCGGCACATCGATCCAACCCGCCGTCAGGTGGTGGTGATCAGTGCGACCATAGCCGAGATGATAACTGCGCGTCGATGCCGTCGTGAAAGAAACCGCGTCGGCTAAAACGAACGCCTCTTCGGCAAGGGTAATGACGGCGGGCGGCACCCGCTGTTCGTAGAATGTGGCGGGCGTGGTGCTTTCGTGCACGTAGAGCAGCGTCGGGCGCCCGGTGACCTTCGCGGCATGCACGGCCCAGAAGGTGGTGAAACTATTGGCGACGACAAGATCCGTTGCGCCCCAGTCGGCCGCAGTGCTTAAACGGGCGATCGCATGCTTCGTTTCTGCGAAAGAATTGGCGGCGAAGATCGCGCTCGTATCGAGCAGCGTCACCTTGGCGCCGAGCGCGACGAATTCTTTCCGCAACGGCCCGTCTTCTGCGCTGATCACGTGCAACTGTACGCCGGCCGCCGTCAGGGAGCGGCCGTAATCCAAGAGAAAGCGCGGTGCACCCTGCAGGCTGAGACCGTGGGTTGCGAGGATGACTTGCCGAGGCAATGCGGCGGAGCCGACGACGGGCAACGACGATTCGCGCAAAGGAGCCGCAGGAGGAATCGAGCGGAGCGGAGCGCGCCGTTCGTATTCCTCGCGGAGTTCCTGCAACGCGCGATCGAGCTCGGCATTCCGCTCTACGCTCAGGCCTGCGGCGGCGAGGCTTTCATTCCACAATTTTAAAATCCGTTCAAAGGTGCCCGGTTGCTGAACGAGGTAGGGAAGTTTCTCCTCCTCGACTGAATGCGCCCGCGTGCGGACGACGTGGCAAAGTTGCAGGCTGTCGTCCTCTAGCTCCGCGTAGATTCGCAGGCTAAGTGGATTCGACAATTGCGCCGGCACATCGACGAGGCTGGCAAAACCGCAGTCGTGCGCATGGCTTTGCTGATAATAGGCGGCCGGCCCCGGCGAGGGTTGGCTGTAGGTGAGCGTTTGCCACGTTTGCAAATCCACGGTGCCGAGGACGCGGCGCATTTTCAGCGTGGGATGAAACAAATGACCGAAAGCGGGGATGCGTCCAAACCGGCAGCAAGTGACCATGGCCGGTTGATCCACGAAGCCCAGCAGTGGAGATGGGGGTTGGCGGAGATCGCGCGGATAAGGAAGCTCGGCAATTAACGTCGCGGCTAAATTTACTGGCGCTACGTCTGGCAGACGGGCGGATTCGCGCAACAGGCGTTGCAACCCGCGACAGAAATCCAGCCAGCGCAACGGAGCGGCGGGCACGGCGAAATCTACCGGTGGCTGGTGCGGGATGATGGTGTAGTTGATCGTTTGGAATGAGGTCCAGTGACCTTCGATCGTGAGTACTTCGAGGCTCAGCACCACTGGGCCGGGAGTGAAATCGACTGCGATCTGAAATTCGGCAAGAGCGAATCTTTGGCCGGTATTAAAATGAGTCGCGAGATCCGCGCGGGGAATACCGTGCACGCCGGGGAAAATGCGCAGACCGAGCCGGGCGCGAACATCGACGAAGTGCCCGCCTGGTTTCGGCCATACCCAGCCCTGAAGGAGATGTTTCCCCTGGGGCAAAGTCGCGTCTGCTGCGGGCGATTCGAGGTGGCTGAAACTGAAAGCGTTTTCGGGCATGTTGCTTTAGGTAGGAGTCTGTTTACAGGCCCTACAAAGAAATCGTGTTAGCTTTGGGCCGCATGGCGCATTAACCCAACCAAGCCTCGCGCACCATCTGTAGGTGCGGGGGGAAGGCGCGGGTCTGGTGGTAATTCCGGGTGGCGCGGGCGTAGGCCATCGAAAGCATTTTCTGGTTGCCGGCGAAATGATCGGCGAGCGCCAGCTTGATCGCGGCAGCGAGCTTGAACGGATCGCCCGCAGGCACGAGGTAGGCTTCGTCTGTGCTCGTTAGCATCTCGGGGATGCCGTTGACGTCGGTGCTCACGATGCGAGTGCCAAACACCATTGCTTCGAGGAGTACGCGCGGAAAAGATTCCTCGAAGCTGGTGCAGACGAGAATATCCGCGAGCCGGTAAAAATCATAAATGTCGCCGGTCTCGTTGAAAATCTTCAACTCTTGCAGGCCCATGAGCGCGATGTCCTCGGCGAGCGTTTCCATGTAGAGGCCGGGCCGCGCACCGACCATCGTCCACTGGATTTTATTCTTCGGGTAGAGTGCGGGCAGCTCTTTTTTGAGTAGATCAATGCCGCGAATATAGATGTGTTGACCCTTGCGTTCGCAGACCGAGCCGATGTTGACGATGATCACTGCATCAGGATCGAGCCCGTACTTGCGCCTGAGCGCAGTGCGGTCGTTTGCAGCGGCGAACCGTTCAATGCGCTCAAAGTCGACCCAGCTGTGAAGCAGGCGGAAATTGTCGTTCGCGTTAAGCTCGGCGAAAATATCGCAGGTGGCCTGTGCCGTGAAGACCACACGGGTGGCGAGGCGAAACGCCTCTTCGACCGTCTCGTGCAGCGCCGGCAGCAGCAGGGCTTGAAAGAAACGACTCACCGCTTTGCTTTCGTGAACGTAGAGCGCGGAGGACTTGCCCAGATGGGCGGCCAGATGCACGCCCCAGAAAGTCAGCATGGTGTTGCAAATGAAAAGATCGGTGTCGGCCCACGAGTGTGACTTGCCGAATTTCTCCAAGGCTTCGCTGAAGCTAGCCGGAGTTTTCGCGGTCAACAGCGCGGACGCATTCCAAATTTCCACGCAAAGTCCGAGGGCTTCGAATCGTTGGCGCAACGGTCCGTCCTGCGGCGAGGCGATGGTGATCGTGACGCCGGGTTGTTCGGCGAGATAGCGGGCGAGTTCGAAGATGAAGATCGGTGCACCTTCGTAGTTGAGGTTGTGCGTGAGGACGACGGCGCGGAAGGGCCGGGCGGTTTGCGCGTAGCGCTGATGGTAGGGATTGAGAGGGAGATTGCTCGGTGGGAAATTAAGGGTCTCACTATGGTAGGGATCGCGGTAGTTGCCGTGACGGGTGAGGTATGCCACGTGCTCGCGTTCCGCGTAGGTGATGCCACGGGACGCACTGCCGGCGTGGCGCAATGTGGCCTGCGGCGAATAGACGGTGCGAAAACCCGCAGCCTGTGCGCGCAGACAAAAATCCACGTCGTTGTAGGCAACCGCTAGCTTTTCCTCATCGAAGCCATTGAGCTGCCGGTAGAGATTGGTGCGGGTGAGCAGGCAGGCGCCCGTGACGGCCGCGACATTCCGTGCGGCGTGAGATAGAAATAAATAACCCAGATCTGCCGCGGATTCTTTCTCGAACAGCACATGCGGCAAACCGTCTGCACGACTAAGACTGATGCCGGCGTGATTGAGCGTGCCGTCGGGGTAGAGGAGTTTCGCGCCTACGATGCCGACTCCGCTGACACTGAGCCAGCCCGCCATGTCTTCGAGCCAGCCCGCGGTGAGCGCTTCGACGTCGTTGTTTAAATGCAGTACCAACGGAGTGTCGGCGCGCGCGGTGCCGAGATTAACAAGCCGGGAATAATTGAAGCCTTCGGACGTGGCCGGGGCGGTGATGACTTCGCAACCCAGGTCAGTGCGGGCCGGCAACGTCAGCAAATAGGCGAGGGTGGCGGCGTCATCGGACTGATCGTCGACCACGATGACCTTAACTGATTCGCTAGGCGTGGTGCGGGCGAGGGAGTCGAGACAGGTGCGAAGAAGATCAACTCGATTTTTGGTCGGGATGACAATGGTCACGGGATTTTCGCGCAGGATGGCCGCGTCCCATTTCAATTGGTGCAGGCAGAGTGCGTAGTGCTTGGCAAACTCGGGCAGCATGGGCTCGGCGCGCAGGCCGCGCCGCTGGATCGCCTCGGCAATGCCTTGGCGTGCGGCCTCAAAGAGGTAGCCTTTTTGGTCGCCGCGCGACGCAGTGCTCTCGGCATGCGCGCGCCAATGATAGCCGATGAAGGGGACGTGCACCACCTCCTCGGGCTTCATTAATTCCCAACAGCGGAGAAAAAGATCGATGTCCTGCGCGCCGTTAAATTCCGGACGGAGCCGGCCGGCTTTTTCCACGATCGTGCGGCGAATGACCGTGAGGTGGTGGGTGTAATTGTGCGTGATCGCCATCTCGGGACTCCAGCCGCCCTTAAACTGGGGATCGTAACGGCGACCGGTGTCGTCGATTTTATCTTCGTCAGTGTAGAGATAACCGGCGGTCGGTTGGCGGACGATGGCTTGGGCGATGTGCAGCAGCGTATCGTGCGGCAGCAAGTCGTCATGATCGAGGAGGGCGACAAATTCCCCGGTGGCAATATCGAGCGCGGAGTTCGTGGCCCGGGCGATGTGGCCGTTGGTGGGACGGAAGAATGGCTTGATGCGCGGATCGGTTTTCGCGGCGGCCTCGAGCATGCGCCGAACATGCGGATGAGGCGAGGCATCGTCGGCGATGCACAATTCCCAGCGCGGATAAAGTTGCTGCGTCAGGCAATCGAGCAATTCGCGCAAATATTTTTCGGGTGTGTTGTAGGTACTCATTCAACGCTACGGCGGCAAAGTATCGGGTTCCGTGAGCAAAAAAACGGATTTTGTGCTGGCGGGCGAAGAAGCAGGGAGCAAGTTAGAAAAGGCGTTGGAG
>JANYCF010000279.1 GCA_025360455.1 Opitutaceae bacterium
GACCCGACCGCTGGGAACCACGCGTCCTGAAGCGACGCCCGAAAGCCTTTTCGCTCCTCAACCGGCCCCGGCACGAATACCGCGAAGTCCGGCATGGCAGCCTCCACCGCCACCCCGCAAAAACCGTCCGCCCCGCCACCCGGACCAAACAAACTTAAGCGCCATTCGCCTCCGGACGCGTTTTCTTCAGCGTGCGCCGAACCAACCCGTCCGGAGGCCGGGTTCCACCTTTCAGAAGATACATTATGGGAGAAGAAATTCATACCACAGAGCTCGTCGCCGCCATACGTTCGATCCGCACATGGGCATTGTAATCCGGCACGCCACCGCCGCGATCTTCCACCCCGCGTCGGATCAGATGATTTCCCTCGGGCCAGTGGATTTGCAAATTGCTGGGCGCAAGCGGGGCGAGAAACACGCGACCTTCGTAACGCCCGCGATCATTCACCAACACGATGCGATCACCATTCATCAAGTGCAAGGCGGCGGCATCCTCCTCGTTCATCAGCACGGCATCGCGGGGCGCGCCATTAAGCGGGTCCGTCTCGGCGTAGATGAGCGTGTTGAACTGCTTGCCCCGGCGCGTGCTGACGTGAAACACACCCTCGGGGCGAGGCGCGCGATCAGGCAGATCAACCGCGGCAAACCGCGCCCGGCCGTCTTCGGTCGGACATACGCCGCCCACGCAAAGGTGCGGGCCGCCGTATTGAAAGGCATCGCCGGTTTTCTTCAGGTGTTGCACGCCGTCATAGAACGGCACCACGCGCGCAATCTCCTCGCGCATGGCCTGGCCGGTCTCGCAGCCGAGCTGCGCGGCCCGCTCGGGCCACACGGCCGCGGCCACCTGTAGCAAAATCTTCCACTCGGCCCGAGCCTCGCCGACCTGACGCGGGATTTCCGGCGAGAACATCACGCGACGCTCCGTGCTCGTCTCGGTGCCACCGTCGTCTTGTTCGTAACGCGTCTTGGCCGGGAGCAAAATCACTTCCTCGCCCGGTTCGATCAGCATCTGGTCGGTCAGCAAAATGTCCTGATGAACGCGAAAGGGCACCCGCCCCAAGGCCTCGCGGACATGATCCGGATCGGGCAGCGTACGCAGGAAATTACCGCCAACCATGTAGAACACGTCGAGCGCGCCGCGATGACTCGCCTCGACCATTTCCGTGGTGGTGATGCCCGGCCAGTCGGGCACGGGAAAACCGTAATGCACCGACAGCGCGGCGGCGTTTACGGAGTTAACCGTCTTGCCGCCGGGAAACGCCGTGGAATACGCGCCCATCTCCGCGCCGCCTTGCACGGAAGAGTGGCCGCGGATCGGCATGACGCCGCATTTGTCGCGTCCGAGAAAACCGCGAGCGAGGGCGATGTTGAGGATCATCCGCACATTGTCCGCGCCCCACGGGTGCTGCGTAATGCCCATGCTCCAGACGAAAACAGCCTTCGACGCGTTGCCCACGAGTTCGGCGAATTCGATGGTACTCGCTCGCGGCAGGCCGGCACCGGCTTCCAACTCAGCCCAGTCGAGCGCAGTGGCCCGCGCCTCGACCTCCGCCCAGTCGTTGGTGTGCGCGTCAACAAAACTGCGATCAACGCGGCCGATCGCGATGAGGTGTTTGAGCACGCCATAGAGAAACGGAATATCGCCCCCCTGCCCGACTGGAAACCAATAGTCAGCGAGGTCAGAACCGAACAACGCGCTGCTCGCGGTCGACGGCACCCAGTAGCGCTGCATGCCGGGCTCAAGGTAGGGATTCACGAGCACAATCTTCGTGCCGTGCTGCTTGGCGATGTGCAGGTATTTGGTGGAGACGGGCTGGTCGTTGGCCGGATTAGATCCAAAAAAAACGATCAGGTCCGTGCCCCACCAATCGGTGTAGCTGCAGGTCGTCGCCGCGAGCCCGAGCATGTGTTTCATCGCGGCCGTCGAGGGTGAGTGGCAAAGCCGGGCGGCGTTATCGACGTTGTTGGTGCCGATGAAACGCGCGGCCTTCTGCGCGGCATAATAAATCTCGTTGGTCACACCCCGCGCCGTCACGAAAAACGCCATGCGATGAACATCCGTCGCTCGCAGCCGCGCCCCGATCGTCGTCAGCGCTTCGTCCCAGGTGATGCGCGTGAAACCTTTCTCGCCCTTTCGCCGGCGCATGGGATGGGACAGTCGGCCGAGTTCACGCAGCCGCCGGTTGTCCTGCCCGGCCAGCGCTCCCGCATCCGCCAGCACGGCCGGATCCATCGCCGGCATGGTGTTCAGGCGAAGAAGATTCAGCCGCGTCATGCACAGGTGCACGCCGTCGATCGTCCAGTCGTGCAGCCCCGCCACGCCGAGTGCGCAGCCATCACACACGCCCTTCGTGATGACCTTCCAAGCGTAGCCGAGATTATCGCGGTTATCCCAAACCACCTTAGCCATGTCGCGGAAATGTTTCGGCTTCGTGTGGCCGAGCCCAAGCGGACTAAGCCGGGAAAGCTTGGTGCTCAGTGAAGGAACGAGGCGGTGGGAAGCCATGAGAAAAATTGCGACGGCAATTCAGTCATGTGTTAGCAGCGACCGTGCCTGGCTGTCGAGTGCGGGAAGGATTCTGATTAGGGTGGAGCGAGTTGCCCTCAACGTACTTTGCCACGGGTGATCCCAAACCAGCGCATTGGGGGCAATGCGCTCCACCTTCAAGGCACTCAGACCGGCTTGCCGATGCCGGAGGCGCGGAAGCCGATCTTTCGTAGCGCGGCGAGATCGACGACATTGCGTCCGTCGAAGAGGAACGCGGGCTTGGGCATGCCGGCAAAAATCTTCGCGTAATCAAGGGTCTTGAACTCGTCCCACTCGGTCACGATGGCGATGGCGTGCGCGCCGGCGCAGGCTTCATAAGCATCCTTGGCCACGGTGAGGCGCGGATTCTCCACGCCTTTCCCCAGCGTATCGGTTTTGATTTCGTCGGCCGGCACCTTGGGATCATACACGCACACCTTGGCGTGCTCCGTCAGCAAATCGCGGCAGATATTAATGGCGGCAGATTCGCGGGTGTCGTTGGTGTCTTTCTTGAAAGCGAAACCGAGTACGGCAATTTTCTTGTCGGCGACCGTATTGAAGAGCTCCTTGACGATACGGCCGGCGAAGCGGCTCTTCTGCCAATCGTTCATCGTCACGACACTGTTCCAGTAGGCGGCCACTTCGGGCAGACCAAAACTCTCACAAAGGTAGGTAAGGTTCAGAATATCCTTCTGAAAGCAGGAACCACCGAAACCGACAGAGGACTTGAGGAATTTCGGTCCGATACGACTGTCCTTGCCGATGGCGTTGGCGACTTCATCGACGTCGGCTCCGGTCGCTTCGCAGAGAGCGGAAATGGAATTGATGGACGAAATACGCTGGGCGAGAAAAGCATTGGCCACCAGTTTGGAGAGCTCCGAAGACCAGAGATTGGTCGTGATGATGCGGTCGCGCGGCACCCAGTTAGCATAAACGCCAACCAAAGTTTCGACCGCCTTGTTCCCGTCCGGCGTGCGTTCGCCACCGATGAGCACGCGATCGGGATTGGTGAGATCTTTGACGGCCGTGCCCTCGGCGAGGAACTCCGGATTGGAAAGCACCTGAAATTTCAAGCCCTTGGTGTTGGCGGCGAGAATCGTGGAAATCGCATCGGCGGTTTTCACCGGAATGGTGGATTTCTCCACGATGATTTTGTCGCTCTCCGCCTGTTCCGCGATCGTGCGGGCGACAGACTCGATGAACCGGAGATCGGCGGCGCGACCCGCTCCGACGCCATACATTTTGGTCGGCGTGTTAACGGAAACAAAAATAATGTCAGCCTTCTTAATATTACCGGCGACATCTGTCGAGAAATGCAAATTGCGACCACGGGACTGATTGACGACGTCATCCAGTCCGGGCTCATAAATGGGCAGAGTCCCGCTGTTCCAAGCCGCAATGCGTGTGGCGTTCATATCCACGACCGTGACCTGGATATGGGGACATTTCAGGGCAATCATGGCCATGGTAGGCCCGCCCACGTAACCGGCTCCAATGCAGCAAATATTCATAAATAAGGCCGGCAGCTTGCCGGCCTCATGAGAGAAAACCAAGGATTATTTTATCTTAAGCCGGACTCGGCTCCGCATTAGGTGCAGCTCCAGCAGCAGTATCGGTATTAATGGCAGCCGCAGGCTTCGCCGTGGAAGCAGTATCAGGCAGCTTGGGTGGCTTAGCATTCACGATGGGCGACTTGATCTCGCCGTGCTGAAGAATTTCCAAGACATGCCGACCTTCGATAGTCTCGTACTCAAGGAGCGCGGCCGCGATCTTGTCGAGCGCGGCGCGATGTTCCCCCACGATCTGCTGAGCGCGTTTATACTGGGAATTCAGGATTTCAGAAACAGCGCCATCGATGCGGCGGGCGGTATCTTCGCTGATATGCTGGGAACGCGTGATGTCACGACCAAGAAACACGGTGTCCTGATTTTCACCCAAGGCGACTGGCCCCAGATCGCTCATGCCGTAGTCACATACCATGGCGCGTGCAATGCGCGTAGCCTGTTTGATATCGCCGTAAGCTCCATTGCTAAAATCACCCGTGACCAGCTCCTCGGCGATGCGACCGCCCATGGCCATGGCAACCTGATTAAGCAGCTTCTTTTTAGGCTGAGTCAGAATATCCTTGGTGGGGAGATAGGTCGTGCTGCCTAAGCTTTGTCCACGCGGGATGATCGTGACCTTGTGAACCGGCACGGTGCCGTCATCAAGTACGGCTTGGACGATAGCGTGACCGGCTTCGTGCCAGGCAACCAGACGCTTCTCCGCGTCATCCATCACCCGACGGCGTTCGCGGCCCCAAAGAACTTTGTCGCGAGCATCATCGATATCGATCATGTCCACCTTTTTCTTGCTGCGACGAGCGGCGAGCAAAGCGGATTCATTGAGCAAATTAGCCAACTCGGCACCGGAAAGACCGGGCGTACCGCGCGCAATAACGGCGAGGTCGACATTGTCCGACATCGAAATCTTGCGGGCATGAACGCGGAGAATCTGTTCGCGGCCAATAATGTCGGGGAGATCGATGTAGACTTGGCGATCAAAGCGGCCCGGACGTAGGAGCGCGCTATCGAGGACATCAGGGCGATTAGTCGCTGCGATGATGATGACGCCTTCCTGGG
>JANYCF010000280.1 GCA_025360455.1 Opitutaceae bacterium
GACCCGACCGCTGGGAACCACGCGTCCTGAAGCGACGCCCGAAAGCCTTTTCGCTCCTCAACCGGCCCCGGCACGAATACCGCGAAGTCCGGCATGGCAGCCTCCACCGCCACCCCGCAAAAACCGTCCGCCCCGCCACCCAAACCAAACAAACTTAAGCGCCATTCGGCTTTGAACCCGTGAATGGAGGTGCGGGAGCGCAGCAGCGCGACCGGGCGACCGCAGGTCGAGCGCATCGCGCCGAGCGCGAAGAGCGCGAGCCAATCCTCCTGCCGCAGCCAATTGAGGCGCGAGACTATCCTGTCTGCGCGCTCCGTCACTTTCATGGGTCGCAAGCTTTAATAGTGAAGCCGCCGGCTCTTAACCGGCAGAACTCGGAGCATTACCGAGGCGGCCCACCACGGCTTGGTGGCGCAGCAGTGAGCGCAGCTCCCTCATAAGGAGAAGGTCGCGGGTGCGAATCCCGCCCGAGCCCCCATTTTCGAGGCGTGGCAGACGAAGCGCAAAGCGCGTAGAAGGCGTAGCCCTGAGCAACGCGAAGGGTGAGTTGTGCGGGTGCCCAATGGGCGGCACGGCGAACAACAGCAATTGCTACGCGCTGTAAACGCGTCGCCCCGACGGGCTACGAAGGTGCAAGTCCTTCCGCCTCGACCAATTTTATTCCGGCAAAGCGTAGGTAGCGACGTATCCCAGTGGTATTGGGAAGAGCGGAGCGCAATTGACTCGTGCTTCGCACTCGGGGCTTCGCCCCACGCCTTAGGCGTGCCGCTCCGCGCGGCGCTTCGCTCCGTGCCGGATCCATTTTATGCGGACGTGGCGAAACAGCATACGCGCCGGCGCGAGAAGCCGGTGGGCGCAAGCCCATGAGGGTGCAATTCCCTCCGCCCGCACCATTCTCGCGGCGTGGTTGGAACAGCAGACACAGCGGGCTTAAACCCCGCTGGACCCTTGGGTCCGTGCCGGTGCAACCCCGGTCGCCGCGACCAATTTTGCGGCCGTGCGTGGAACAGTAGACCGGGCGGTTTCAAAAACCGCTGCGCCCCCAAGGCGCGTGGGCGTGCAAGTCGCCCCGGCCGCACCAATTTTTCGATGGGTGGTGGAATGCATACACGCGAGTCTCAGAAACTCGTGGGCGAAAGCCCGTGCAGGTGCAAATCCTGTCCCATCGACCACTTTAGCGCCTCGTCCTCTAGCGAGCAGGAGATCCGCCTCTCAAGCGGGCAACGCGGGCTGTGTCCGCCATAGCTCGGCTTCGCCGAGCGACGGCGGATGCAATTGACTCGTTTCAAAGATTGAAACTCGGGCCTGCGGCCCACGCCTGCTGGCGTGCCGTTCCGCTTCGCTCCACCCGTCGGGGCGAATTTTCATCAAAGGACCGATGTTCTTCGCGAAACCATTTTTTTGCCGCGTAGTTCAAAGTGAACCGTCCGCCTTATACACGGAATCGCGCTAGATGAGCGCCAGGCCCGGGAGCGTTACCCGGCGCGGCAACCATGCCTGTCAAACGTAGAGAGCGACGTGCCGGCCTTGTACTCCGAACAGGCCGGTGCGACTCCGGCGGCAGGCTCCAATCAATTTGACTCGCTGTCGCTCGGGGCTTTGCCCCACGCCTACGGCGTGTCCTTCTTCGCAGCCAACGCATAGCGCTGGCTGCTTCGTCCGGGTAGTGAGACTAGGGTTACTTCGCCTGATAAGCGCGTGGTTGTCGGTTCAAGTCCGACCTGCTCCAGCAATGGAGCAGTAGCTCAATGGTAGAGCACGTTCCCATACCTTGGTCGATTTTGGCGCGCAATGCGCGGTCCTGCGGACTCCGTCTTCGACGGCCCCTTCTCCGCTACGCTCCGTCTCCCGGTTTCCATTTTCTGGGCAGTGAAGGTGAAGATACTTCGCTCCAACTCGAATCCCGTGCCTGGTGCGAACCATGGCTGCAAATACGAGCGCCTGTTGTCCGTGAAAACGGAAGACAGGAAGGGCTCCAGGGACCTTCGCCTGTATTTCTCCCAGAAAAACTTTTCGGTGGCAGTGAGCGTGCGGTTACTTCGGAAAACGCGCCCGTCGAAAGACGTGAGTTGCAGGTTCAATCCCTGCCCAAGCCGGCAACGGCTTGGTGGCGGAATCATCATAAACCCGCTCGCAACTTTCTCCGCCGATTCAATTTCGAGGGTAGTGAGGGCACGGTTACTTCTGGTAAAGCGCGCAAGCGCCTTATGGTTCAACTCCATCAACACCGCGTTCGTTTTCCTCCCTCGATCCCTTTCGCCCGGGCAGTGAGGGCCGGGTTACTTCATCCAAACTGAACCAATCCCCGGCTCGTTTTTTCTCCCGGGCGTTGGCTCTTTCAATTTCGCAGGCAGTGAGAATACGGTTACTTCTAGTCGCCGGTTCGACTCCGTCCCTCTCCATCAACGGGGAGGTAGCTCAGTGGTAGAGCAGAAGCCGCCCGGGCCCCTGGTCCGGTGCGGTTTGTTCCGTGTTCGTGGTTCTCCTGCGATTTCAGCCACCGTTTCCCGGCGTTTCCGGGCTATCCCGCCGTGCCATTCTTGGCGCGGCATTAATCAAAATAAGGAGGCCACCATGGCCAAATTCAGTATTCTTCCATTTCTTTCGCGCAAGTCCACCGTGCCCAACACGGTGAACTACAAGGGCGGTCTCGCTTTCACCCAGACCGCCAAGCTCGAGCTCGTTTCGATTTTGCTCACCACGTTTCTCGAGGATGAGTTCTATCGCACCGAGAAACAAACCACGGCCCGCATTCGCGAGCTGATCGACAAGGTCGGTGATCCTCGCTTCGTCGCCAAGGCGGCGATCTACGCGCGTCACACGCATGGCATGCGTTCGGTAAGCCACCTGGTGGCCGGTGAACTAGCCAAGTCCGTCAAGGGCGCGCCATGGACCAAGCGTTTCTATAGCCATGTCGTGCGTCGCCCAGACGACGTGGTCGAAATTCTCGGCTACTATCTGGCGATCTACGGTCGCCCGGTGCCAAACTCCCTCAAGAAGGGTCTCGGTGTCGCGCTCGCTCGCTTCGATGAGTACCAACTCGCGAAGTATCGCAGCGAT
>JANYCF010000284.1 GCA_025360455.1 Opitutaceae bacterium
TACCCCTTCCCCCAGAACTCGCCGCCCCACAGTTGCAGATTCACCTCCGAGGCCTTCGCAAACACCTCCCGGGCGGTCACGCTCTTCACCGTCGTTACCACCCGGGTCACACTGTAGGCCGGCACTGATTGGAGGAGAAAATGCACCTGATCCCGATCCAACCCGATCTCCGGAAATATTATCTCCCACCGCTTCTCGATCTCCAAACACACCTGCCGCAGTACACTATCCACATGCTCACTCATCACCACGCGCCGATACTTCGCCGCACACACCAGGTGATACATCAGCACCGAAACATTATGGCTCTTGCGAATGTAGCTGCTCTCCCTCCCTCACCTTCCCATCCCTCCAAGCCGGAGCAAGCTTCGGGGCATCGGACCCATCACGAGTAAATACGTTACCCCGCTCCCCCTCGAAAGAGGGAGTAGCCAATGGGAATGGTCTTGCAGGCGCGACTCCGTTTCACCGTATTCAAGCAATTACGCCACCGCTGGTCAGCCGCCCCTGCTCCAAGGCAATCGCCAAAGCTCCCCAGAATAAACAGGAACGAAGTACGATGAAAAAACTGATTTTAGGCCTGGCCGTCGGAATGCTGCTCTTCTTTGGCGCAGAGATTTTCTCGGCCGAAACCCAAAGAACTGAAACCATCACGCCCGTTCCATACGGCTTGAGGGCGGAGAACACCGATGCAAAAAGTTTTGCCGAAAAAGAGAGCATCACAATCGTCGCCGCGAAAGGGACGGATTTGTACATCAGTCCGGACGGCGCAGTGACGATGATGAACACCCCTAGAATATATTTCGAACCAAAGGGGGACTTTGCCTTATCAACTAAAGTCAGCAGCCATTTCACCCAGGCCTATGATGGCGCTGCGCTTTTCGTTCTGGTTGATTCCACCGACTGGGCCAAGTTGCTCTTTGAGCGGTTCGACTCTGGGCGCAATGGCTTGGGTACTTTGGTGACGAAAGCCGTCAGCGATGATGCCCATCATGCGGAATATAGCAGCGACAGTCTATTCTTAAAGATCACCCGGCAGGGTCCCGTCTTTACTTTTTATTGGTCCAAGGAAGGTGAACAGTGGGCCTTCATCCGCCGATTTAGAATGGATGCCACCCAACCGATAAAACTTGGTTTCACCGTGCAGTCTCCGACCAGTACGAACGTTCAAGCCCGCTTTACGGATATCCGGTTTACAGAGTAAGGAGGGGTATCATTCGTGTCTCTCAAGAAAAATCCTCGCGACTAGTATTCATTCTTTCGGTACGATAAGCAGAGGGGCTTGGGGCACGCGGACGTCCTGGTATTTCGAACAAACGCGCGCCGTTACAGAACGGATGGACCTCAGTTGGCCAACTGAAATACCAACCACCGTGATCTGCTGACGAGGGACATTTTATAATGAATTCCGGTCGAAAATCTCGCGGCAGAGTCAATCCAAACCACAGTAGCATTTCAACCGTGCGGCAGTGCAGATTGAAAACTGAGCAGCGAAAACGAACCTAATCTCCGATTAAGGAAAGTCTGGATAATTTTGCGATAAATGCTTCTTTGAAAGGCTTCGTCCTTACCTTTCATGTCGTCTTTCATCGCCAGTAATCCGATCAGCAGCCTCGCCCAGCGCGAATTCGTCCGCCATTTCGGCGCGAAATCCAGCATCATCGTCCGGTCGCCCGGGCGGGTTAATCTCATCGGCGAACACACGGATTATAACGACGGCTTTGTTCTCCCGCTGGCGATTGACCGTTCGACCTGGCTGGCGGTGAATCCTCGCGCCGACAACCGCGTGCGGCTCTACTCGACGGACTTCAAGGAGAGCGCCGAGTTTTCTCTCACCGATCTGAAAAGCGATAAACCAGAATGGGCAGAATACGCCAAAGGGGTCGCCGAACAGTTGCTCGGTGAAAAGCACGCGTTGCGCGGTTTCGATGCAGTGATTGCCACAGACGTGCCGGTCGGTGCCGGGCTTTCTTCTTCGGCTTCATTTTCCCTCGGTATTACCCGGGCTTTTCATGCAGTAAGCGGTTTCACTTGGGACTCCGCCTCGATGGCGCGGTTGTGTCAGCGCGTGGAGAAAGCACGCATCGGCGTGAACTGTGGCATCATGGACCAGCTCATTATTGCTTCGGCCGAAGAGGGTCAGGCGATGCAGCTGGACTGCCGTTCGCTCGCGACCAAAGCGGCTCCCCTCCCCGTCGGCTACGCCGTGGTGATTCTCGACACCAAGAAAAGCCGCACCCTTGCAGGCTCGGCCTACAACGAGCGGCGTAGCCAATGCGAAGCGGCGGCAAAATTTTTCGGCGCGCAGGCGCTGCGTGATGTCAGCGTTGCCCAAATCACCGCCGCTCAGGGCCAACTTGATCCGTTGATTTGGCGCCGCGCCCGTCACGTCGTAACAGAGAACGATCGCGTGGAACAAGCCATCGCCGCGATGCACGCGGGCGATGCCGTGAAACTTGGCCAACTCATGAACGCCAGCCACGAGAGTCTGCGGGCGGATTACGAAGTGTCGTGCGATGAGCTCGATGAGATTTCCGCACTGGCTCGCCTGCAGCCTGGCTGTGTCGGCGCACGTATGACCGGAGCCGGTTTTGGCGGATGCGGGGTGGCGTTGGTGAAAACGGAAAACGCCACAGCGCTCGCGACCGTCGTCGCCAGTGGCTATCAGAAACGCTTCGGTGTCACCCCGGCTATCTATGTGACGAAGGCTTCGGCGGGCGTGAGTCACGAGAAACAGTAATTTTGCAGGTGCCTGTTTACAGGCGACACGAAACGCACGACGACTATTCCTCTCCTGAGTCGCCTATAAACAGGCTCCTGCATTTAAATACCTCGATCAAAACTCCATGAATTCCCAATCATTTGGTCGCATCCCCGATGGCCGCGCGGCCCAGCTTTTCACGCTCAAACTGCCCAGTGGACTGCAGGCGGACATCACGGATTATGGCGGGACGGTTGTCCGGCTGCTCGTACCGGATCGCAACGGAAAATTGGGTGATATCGTGCTCGGATTCGATCGTGCCGAAAAATACGCGGCGCACTCATCGTACTTTGGTTGTCTGATCGGACGCTTCGGCAATCGCCTTGCCGCGGGTAAATTCGCGCTCGATGGGCGCTCCTATTCGCTCGCGACCAACAATGTTCCGGCGGGCCAGCCCTGCCATTTGCACGGCGGCTCCGAGGGATTCCATCGGAAATTATGGACGGCAGAGATGATCACCTGTGACGGTAATCCTGCGCTTCGTCTCACCTACCTGAGTCGCGATGGGGAGGAAGGTTATCCCGGCAATCTAGCGGTGACGGTTGTTTATTCGCTCACCGCGGAGCAAGCTCTCCGGATCGATTACGAGGCAAGCTGCGATCAACCCACGCCGATCAATCTAACCAACCACAGCTACTTCAATTTGAAGGGAGAAGGCACGGGCGATATCCTCGACCACATACTGACATTGAGCGCCGCTCATTACACGCCGGTGAATTCAGGCCAAATCCCCACCGGTGAAATCGCCCCTGTGGGCGGGACACCGTTCGATTTTCAAACACCAAAGAAAATTGGTGACCAGATCTGTCTGTCCCATTCGCAATTGGAGAATGATGGGGGATTCGATCACAATTTCGTGATTGAGACCGGCAAGGCCAGTTCACCTGCACTAGCCGCGACCGTGCATGAAACACACAGTGGGCGTTGCATGGATATTCTCACCACCGAACCGGGCGTACAGTTCTACAGTGGAAATTTTCTCGATGGGACTTTGGTCGGGAAAAGCGGTCAAGCTTACCTGCGCCGCCATGCCTTTTGTCTGGAAACGCAGCACTTCCCCGATTCCCCCAACCAGCCCACGTTTCCGAGTACGATTCTTCGTCCCGGGCAGACGTACCGCAGCACGACGATTCACCGTTTTGGGGTGAAGTAAATATTACGACTGGGGTAGGGCGTGACCGCTGGGCCACCCTAGGCAGAAGCTTTACGCTCAATCATTCCGGCGCCCGCCCATAATGATCATTAAAATGTGAAGCAAGCTGCCGAAGGAAGCGGCGAAAGCGGCGATATACGTGAGGGCGGCGGCATCGAGTGTCTCGTTAACACCGGACATTTCGTCCTGATCAACAATACCCAGCGAAACCAGCTGCTTCTTGGCACGCGCAGTCGCATCGAATTCGACGGGGAGCGTCACAAGTTGAAAGAGACAAATCACGGCGAGAGCAACGGCGCCGAGCGTGAGAAAAATACCACCAAGACCTTTTGCGCCGAGC
>JANYCF010000296.1 GCA_025360455.1 Opitutaceae bacterium
ATCATGCGCCACGAAATCTCCGCTTGGCAGAAGCACCGTAACAATCGCGGTGCCCCCATTAACTGGCGCTTCACCACAGAGGACGCGCGCATAAAACTTATCAGACTTTATCCGAAATTATAGCTGGTACGGGGTACTAGGCTGCGCTCACCGGTAAATCGCGGCGGTCCAGCCGTCCCACCCTACCGATTGACCCTTTTTAGACGCGCACTAACGGAATTCCCCCTGCCGTTTACCGCAGGAATTAAACCTCCGGCAAATCCACGAGGAAATTTGCGTCAGCGCGCTCATCTGGCCGGGGTGTTGACTGCAAAATAAGCGGCGGTGAATGGCTTGATTTAGGTGATCTCTCCCCATCAAGCCGATCCGAGATGTTTTTTCGTCGCCTCGGCCAACCGGTCCTATCCATTCTTTTCCTTCACCCCAGCCCTTCCTCGATCCATTTATGTCAACCACTCCCAACCACCGCACCATGGCCGAATATTATATTCGCGGCCTCACCTCCGGTCAGATCGACCCAGCTGTCATCATCAGCTGGGCTGACGAAGTCATCGTCGCCGCCGCCAAAACCGAAGACTGGATGCTGGATATTTCCACCTCCGCTCCCGAAGATCGCATGGGCGTCCTCCATCACTTGCACGCCGTCAAAGGCGAGATCGACGAAGCCGCCCTCGCGAGTCTGCTGGAAAAGAAATAGAAAACGATAGGTCACCACGGAACACACAGAATACACGGAAAGAATTGCGCAGGGCATATCCCCTTTCCGTGTATTCCGTGTGTTCTGTGGTTAACCCAGACTCACGCCTCACTTCGTTTCGAACCACTTCGTCTCGGCCGACCCGGTACGCGCGGCCTCCAGTTGCGTGAAAATATCGGGCACTGACGAGGCGACCCGAAACAGATCCATGTTCGAAGGTTTAAAAAATCGGTCCGCCAGCATGCGCTCAAACAAGCGGATGAGATCGTCGTAGAAACCATCCTGGTTGAAAAAGACGCAGGGTTTTCGCACGACGTCCAATTGCCGCAGCGTGATGATCTCCATCATCTCCTCCAGTGTGCCCCAGCCGCCGGGCAAGGCGACAAACCCATCTGCGCGCGACTCCATCAGCAGCTTGCGCTCCCGCATCGTGATGACGGACACGAGTTCATCCGCGCCCTCGAAGGCCAGCTCGCGCTCCTTCATAAATGCAGGAATCACGCCCACCACATGGCCGCCCCGTTCCTTCATCGCGCGGGCGAGCGTGCCCATCAATCCGGTTTTGCCGCCACCATAGACGAGTCCCCAGCCGCGCTCGACCATTTCCCCGCCCAATTGCGCCGCCGCCGCGAAATATTTCGGGTCGAGCCGGTCACTGGATGAGCAATACACGCAGAGCGTTCTCATCCGTAAGCTAAAAACACGGATTCCAGCGCCTGGCACTGAGAAAATTTCCACGCCACTCAAGGACCTGTTTCCTGAACGTGTAGCCACGAGCGCCAGCGAGTGATTTTTTCTGCTTGCTGGCGCTCGCAGCTACCCCAGCAAGTCCAAACAATCTTCCGAGCATCTATATCAAAACCAACGACCGCCGACCAGCCCTTACTGGCCGGGGGTGCCGCGCTCCTGCAAAACTTGCTGGAGAGTCGTGAAGTAGGTTTCGAATAAAACATCCTCCCGCTTTGGCTGTGCCGTGTGGCCGCCTTGGGCTGCATTTTCCACTTCCAACGAGACCCGCATCTCTACCTCCGTCTTGCCTGCTTCGACTTCATGAAAATGCAGACTCACCACCGTCTGCCGTGAATCCCCCAGCGCGACACTCGTAAGTATCCGACTTGAAGCTTCGAGACTGCTGGGCGCACCCGAGGAATCAGTCAGCGCAAAATCCAACCGTTTGAACGCCGCTTTGGCCGCCGTATATACGGTGCGCACATCGCCGTCGAAGGCCTGGACTTTGGGTGGCACGGGAGTGAAACGATCCCGCACTTTGTCGGACATGGCTGCGCAGCCGGAGAGCAGGAGCAAAATGCTCGATAGAAAAATCAACGGAATGAAAGTACGCATAAAGATAATCAGGCCGGCTGTTGTTGGGAGATACAATGTAACGTACCCAGGCCCCAAATCAAATGGTAGCAATCGATGCCGATGACTTCGCGGCCCGGAAAACAACTGCCGACAATCTCCCGAGCCATCGCATCGCGCTTCGGTTGGCGGAATTGCGGCACCAACACCGCACCATTGATGATAAGAAAATTGGCGTAACTGGCCGGCACGGGTTGGCCTTCAAAACCAAACGGCTTGGGCATGGGTAATTCCACGAGATCAAACTTCTTGCCCGCGGGCGTCCGGAAGCTGCGCAGGCGCGCGAGATTTTCTTCGAGAATTTTATGGTTCGGGTCGCGCTTATTGGACTCCACGCAGGTGATGAAGCCGTCGGCTTTATAGAAACGCGTGATGTCGTCGATGTGGCCGTCGGTATCATCCCCGATGATGCCATCGCCCACCCACAGCACCGTCTTGATGCCGAGATAATCCTTCAGGTTCCGCTCAATCTGCTCGCGCGTGAGCGAGGGATTGCGGTTTTTATTGAGCAAACATTGTTCGCTCGTGAGGAGCAAACCGCGCCCATTCACGTCGATGGAGCCGCCTTCGAGAATCATCTCCTTCACGAACCGGCGGAGCTTGAGTTTCGCCGCAATGCTCGGCGGGATTTTATTATCCAGGTCATACGGCGGATATTTATCGCCCCACGCATTGTAGGCCCAGTCCGTGATCGCAACTTCGCCCGTGCCGTCGTGCTTCACGAAAATCGGGCCGTGGTCGCGACACCACGCATCGTTGGTCGGGTGATTATAGAAAGTCACGCGCGTCATGTCCGCACCGGCCGCGGCACAGAGCCGTTTCGCCCGAGGCTGAAGCCGCGCCGCACAATTGATCCGCACTTCCTGAAAGCGGCTGATCTGTTTCACGATCTCGGCGTACGTGTAGGGCACCGGGCGAAATTGGCCGGGCCACGAGGCATATTTATGCGGCCACGAGAGCCAGATCGCCGTCTGCGGCTCCCACTCGGCGGGCATGCGAAACCCCAGGGTGGCGGGAGTGATTGAGTGAGAGTGATTTTTGGTCGAGGCCATTTGAGGTAGGGACGGACCGCTGGGCCGTCCGCGATAATCAGTCGGCGCGCCCAGCGGTCGCGCCCTACCTTAATCGCGGAAACGTTTCGTGAGATCGCCGTAGGCATCGATCCGGCGATCGCGCAGAAACGGCCAATGCGTGCGGGTGACGTCGACTTTATCGAGATCGATGGTGTGCAACAGGATTTCCTCCCGAGCCACACTCGCCTTCGCCAGAATCTGGCCGCTCGTGCCGGCGATGAAACTCTGGCCCCAGAATTCGAGGCCATCGCCGCCGACCGGTGTCTCCGTGCCGATGCGATTGATCGCGGCCACGTAGCAACCGTTGGCCACGGCATGACTGCGCTGGATAATTTCCCATGCGCCGTGTTGATTCACGCCGTATTCTTTTTTCTCTTTCGGATGCCAGCCGATGGCGGTGGGGTAAAACAAGATTTCCGCACCGTCCATCGCGGTGAGCCGCGCGGCCTCGGGATACCATTGATCCCAACACACGAGGACGCCGATCTTGCCGTACTTGGTTTGCCAGGCTTTGAAACCCGTATCGCCGGGGGTGAAATAGAATTTCTCGTAGAAGAGCGGATCATCCGGGATGTGCATCTTCCGGTAGACGCCCAGCAGTTTCCCATCGGCGTCGATAATGACTGCGGTGTTGTGATACAGGCCCGACGCGCGCTTCTCGAACAGCGAGCCGATGATCACGACCCGGTGTTTTTTGGCCAAGGCCTGGAACGCTTTGGTGCTGGGGCCGGGAATCGATTCGGCCAGCTTGAAGTTTTCGTGATCCTCGCTTTGGCAAAAATACTGCGAACGGAAAAGCTCCTGCGTGCAGATGATTTGAGCCCCCTGCTTCGCCGCTTTTTCGGCGAGCGCGAGGGTTTTCTTGAGGTTCTCCGCGGGATTCGCGGAGCAGGCATGTTGCAGCAGGCCGAGGGTGACTTTCATAGGAAAAGAGGGAGCGCAATAGGCGCAGCGGCAGCGAACGGCCCCGCCTTGCGATTGACAAGGAAACTCTCACGGCCCGAAAGCGCAGTTTTCTGTGAACAAGTCTTTGACAAATGCCGAAGTAATTGTAAAAAGTTCCATTGTGATCAGGCCCCTGATCAAACAAACCCGGAATATTTCCCCCAATATCCCCCAACCGCAGCGAGCATTCACCCCTCCCTCGCCCTTCCTATTTATCCCCGCCTCATTGCTTACCCATCCTTCCTATGTGCGCTGAACCCCGCCCCTTGATTGTAGTAGTCGAAGACGATGATGAACTGTGCCGTCTGATTTGTATGCAGCTCGAAGAAGCCGGCATGCAAACCCAACCTTACAACCGCTGCGCCCCCGCGCTCAAGTTTCTCCAACGTAATTTTGCGAATCTGCTCCTGCTTGATTTGCATCTGCCCGACTCCACCGGCTTCCAGTTGCTCGCCGAACTCAAGCAGCTGGACATCCATGTCCCCACGATTTTTCTGACCGGCAGCGCCATCGAGACCGACAAGATCAAGGGATTGGAAATGGGCGGTGACGACTACATCACGAAGCCTTTCAGCTATGCCGAAGTCGTGGCCCGCATCAATGCCGTGCTCCGCCGCAGTGAAGGCCAACACGATTTCAATCTCACAAAAAACGTCCGCACGCACGACGGCCCCTTCGAATTTCTCGGCGCCCAGGTCCATCCGGATCGGCTCGAAATCGAATTCCCCAAAGGCGGCAAGCATAAGATCGGCCGCAAAGAACTCGGCATCCTCGCCTATCTCCACACCCATCGGCACGCGGTCATCACCCGCAAGGAACTCATTCACTCCGTCTGGGGCATTCACGCCGATATTCGCAGCCGCTCGCTCGACCAGTACATCGTGAAGATCCGGTCGGCGTTTGAAGAAAACGGTCTTTCGCTCGACAGTTTTAAAACGGTCCACGGCATCGGCTACATCTTCGAGCCACCCAAGCAGCCGGAATCAAAATAGCTCGCGCTGGCCGGTGTAGCGCACTTGCGCCTCGTTCAGCGTCGAGCGCATCTCCATCGCCTCGAGCAGGGCGCACAATTTTTCGCGCGCCGGTTCGCCCGGCGCCACGTGAGGCAGCGGCGATTTCGTCCGCAGCGTGGTGAGTTTCAAATTGCGGCGCAGATCTTCCGCACGTGCGGCCACCGGTTCGCGAAACCGTTCCGGTTTCAATTCCGCCGCGTGGGCAATGATGCCTTCGAGCGTTTCGAATTCGGCAAACCATTTCACCGCCGTCTTCGGGCCCACTCCGCTGATGCCGGGAATATTGTCCGAGGTGTCGCCAATCAGCGCCAGGTATTCCGCGATGCGCACGGGCGGCACGCCAAATTTTTCGACTACCCCGGCGACATCCATCACGCGCCAACCCAGCTTGGGATTGGCCGTGGGCGGAGGCAGGAGCATCTTTACGCGTTCGTCCACACATTGGGCAAAATCTTTATCCGCGCTCACGATCAGGACTTCGTGGCCCGCCTCCGCGAGGGCAAAGGCCTGGGCGGCGAGCAAGTCATCTGATTCTACTCCGTCCAATTCCACGCCGACCAAACCCAGCGCCCGCGTCAGTTCCTTGATCACGGGAATTTGTTTCTCCAGTGGCTCAGGGGTATCTTTCCGTTGCGCTTTGTATTCGGGCAACAAAGCCAATCGGTCTTGCGAGCCGCCGAGATCGAAAAACACCAACATCGCATCCGGGCTCATCTGATCTTGCAGCCGCCAGATCGTTTTCATCCAACCGTGCAGCGCCCCCGTGGGAAAACCGTCCGCACGCGTGAGCTCCGGCATGCCATAAAACGCACGGAACGCCAGATTGTAGCCATCGAGGAGCAGCCATTTCGCCATGACCTGACGCAAAAGAGAAACCCCGCCCACGTAAAACCATTTCACGCGCCAAAACCAAACTCGGCCAACGATTCATCCCAGATGTCATCGTACGACGGAAGGAATAGCGGGGGCAGGTCTTCAAATTCCACATCTTGTAGGTCAGTGAGCTCGCGTGCGCCCAAACCGCGCCAGCAAACGGGCTGACCCTACGAACGGAATTCATCTCGCACCTCGATTGTGCAGACATCCCCTAATATAATTATCACAATATCAGCAGCCAGAGGTTGAAATTCCTCCAGAGCTATCTTAGAAAATTTGGACCGTGCTTCTTGCGCCCTTCATGATCGACGTCGCTTCGATTATCTTACCCGTCCGAGTAAGCGATAAAACGGGCAGACTGCGCAAAGTTCTTGGCCTATTGGCTGCGAGTTTCGCTCTGACTTTGTCCGCCTCCGCCCAATCCTTGCCGCTCAAAGCCGCTGCGCCCGGATTGATTGAATCGGGCTTGCCCTCCTTTGTCGTCTTAGGTCCGGAAGCCCTCGGCTTGACGACCGCTCCGGTCGATCTGCAACGCCTGCCTGATGGTCGGTTGCTCGCCGTCGGCCACCGGGAAATCGCGCTGGGTGACGGCGTGCGTTGGGAAGTTTTTCGCCAGGAGGAGAACGATCCGACCGTGGACACCTTGAGCGTCGCGGTGGACGAAGACGGCCAAATCTACGCAGGCGTACCCGGAGGTTTTGCCCGAATCGATTTCAGCCAGAATGCCCGGTGGCATTTCACCTTGGTCGCCCCGCTGCCGCCGGATGCAGATAAGCGCACCCCCGCCATGCTCAATACCGCCGCCGTGGGCAATGAGTGGTTTTGGTGGTGGGATAGCGGACTCGTCTTTTCCTGGCGCCCAGGTACAAAATCAAAATTGGTCGGGAAAACCAACGCCCCCGAACGGGTTTTTCAGCTCAATGGAAAAATCCACCTGAGTGACGGTTCGGGTGGGAGCCTGTTTCGGATGGAAGAAGGAGTCTTCCGTTCCCTCACCGCCCCGTCAATCGGCCGGATCGATCAAACCATCACCTGCGCGGTGCCACTCGGGGCTGGGCGGGATCTGGTTGGCACATTGGCCAGTGGAGTTTTCATAGCCGACGGATTTTCCCTGCAACCGTTAGGCACGGGCGGACTCCTGACGGACGGACACCGGATAAATGATCTCGTGACCACAGCCGGTGGTTTCTTCGCCGCCGCCGTCGACAATGCCGGCCTGGTGTTTTTCGACCGAACCGGCCGCACGGTACAAGTCTTGGACCGTACCACCGACAACCGTTTATCCCGGGTTAAGCGACTCCTCTCCACGCCGGGCGGAGTCGTTTGGGCGCTCTTAACCGAAGGGATTGCTCGGGTCGGATTTCCTGATCGTGTCTCCCATATCGAGTCGCTGGTTTCCACCGGCTTATCCTTTGCCCAACCCTACCGGCACCAGGGTCGGCTTTGGCTCATGGCCGATGGCCGGGCCCAACGCGGCATCTACGACGCAGCTAATCGCTTGGTTAAATTCGAAGTCGACAGTCCTCCCGGCTTCCTGAGTTTTTTAGTCGATCTGGATGGCACTCTGTTCGCGAGCGGCTCCCAAGGCACTTACATTTGGAATGCCCAAAAAGGCTGGGCCTGCATGGCCGCAACGCCTCACGGCGTCTTCATCTACGAAAAACCGGTGGCGCCGGACCGCTGGTTATATGTGGCGGAAAATGAAGTCGGCTGGTTGAGACGCACGGCGGGGGAATTTTCCTTCGAAAGATTTCCCGTGGCCGGCCTCGGGACCATCTACGGCGGGATGATGGATGCGCACGGGATTCTCTGGGGCGAAATGGGAGCGGGTAAGGCGGCGCGCGTCACTCCCACCCTGCCCCAGCCCACGGTTGAAACTTTTGGCCAGACTGAGGGTGTGCCCGATCATTGGGTGCAAATTTTTAAAATTGATGACGAAGTCCGCATCAATGTTCCCGGTCAGATCAAAATCCTGGACGTCCCTTCAGGTCGGTTTATCCCGGATAAAAAAATGCTCGGCGAATTCCCCGAGTTGACCGGAGCGATCGGCCGACCCATGCGCGACGCGCAAGGCCGATTGTGGGTAACCAATCAAGGCCAGGTTCATTTCTACTCTACGCAAGACGGTCACACGACCGAATCCGCCGATAAAATTCCGGCCGGCCTGCTCCCCACGCATTTCAATGCCCAAGAGGATGGCGTCGTCTGGATGCATCAGCGGATGCGCCTCGCCCGCTATGATCCGGCCATGCCCCAAGCCGAAGCGGTGCCGTTGCGCGCCCTCATCACCCGGGTGCAATTCCCCGCCAGCAACCGCGAAATGTTTTCCGTTGATTCCGAGTTGCCTTCACTCGCGGCCACAGAAAATGCCATCGTCGTTCATTTTGTGGCGCCCGACAATTCCATCGCCCACCCCGTAACTTTCGATGTCAAACTCGACGGCACAGAGGGCGATTGGGTTGCCACCGGCGCCATTGGCTCCGCCGCCTTCAACCACCTCGGCCAAGGCAAATATCAACTGCGGGTTCGTCCGCGCTCGGGCGACACCATCGGCCTCGAAGCCAAGTTAGCCTTCACTATTTTGGCACCATGGTACCGCACGACCTACGCCTATCTCGCCTATGCGTTCTCCGCCCTTGGTATCATTGTTTTCTCTGCTTGGTTATCCTCCCTGCTCAGCCGAAGAAAAAACGCCTTGCTGGAAAAACTGGTGGCCCAGCGCACCGCTGAATTAAACGAGAGCAATGTCCGCCTCGCCCACCAGGTGGATGAAATCCAGATGCTGTCGCAGGCGATCACGCAAAGTCCGGTCAGCGTGCTCATCACCTCGCCCGACGGCATGATCATATTTGCGAATCCCCGGCTCTGCGAACTCACCGGCTATGCCGCCACCGAGTTGATTGGAAAAAACTCCCGTCTGCTCCGGGCGGAAGATATCACGCCGGAGCAGATACGGGAACTGGCCGATACCATCCAGCAAGGCGAGTCATGGCACGGTCAGCTCGCCCAGCGCCGCAAGGACGGAAAATTACTCCAGGTGCGCACCACGATTTCTCCGATCCGCAATGCCCAAAACCAGATCCGCCTCCATCTGATATTGGAGGAAGATATCACCGATTTGCTCGCCGATCAGGAACGTCGCAAAAAGTTGGAAGCCCAGCTGACGCAGTCGCAAAAGCTCGAGAGCTTGGGTACCCTCGCCGGGGGCATCGCCCACGATTTCAATAACATCCTGACCGGCATCCTCGGCTATTGTGAACTCTCCGTGCTCACCGCACCGAATGAGCCCGAGCTGCTGGGCAATCTGCAACAGATCCGCACCGCCGGCCTGCGCGCCAAAGATCTCGTTTCCCAAATCCTCACCTTTTCCCGCCGGAATATCACTCAGCTCGTGCCCCTCGATCTCGCCCGGCCCGTGGAAGATGCCTTGAAACTTTTCCGTGCCTCCACGCCCTCCACCATTGAAATCAAATCAAATCTCGAGAGCGGCACCGTCAGCGCCGATGCCACCCAGATTCAACAGGTCGTACTCAATCTCTGCACCAACGCCGCCCACGCCATGCGCGATCAATCCGGACGCATTACAGTCACCGTGCAACGCCTCCTGGTTGATGCCCGCCTAGCGGCCGAAGTCGAGGACCTCTCCACTGGGCCTGCCATGCGACTTACCGTCGCCGACACCGGCCACGGCATCGACGAAGCCACGCTCGCCCGCATCTTCGATCCCTTCTTCACCACCAAGCGCCAAGGGGAAGGCACCGGCCTGGGACTCTCCATCGTCCAAGGCGTCATCTCCAGCCACCACGGAGCCCTGCGCGTGCAAAGCACCATCGGGGTGGGCACCACGTTCGATCTCTATTTCCCCCTGAGTCCACAGCGGATCCCGCTCCCGCCCACGACCGACCAAGTGCCACGGGGCTCGCAGCAGGAAATACTGTTGGTGGATGATGAGTCGGCCATTATCGAATTCGCGGGTACTCGCCTCCGCCAACTCGGCTACCGCGTCTCGGCCTACAATGATCCTCGCCTCGCGCTCATCGCGATTCGCGCCGCGCCGGAACGCTTTCAAGCCATCGTCACCGACCTGACCATGCCGCACCTCACCGGAGTACAGCTCATTCAGGAAGCCCGCCTCGTGGCTCCTCGCATTCCCGCCGTCATCATCACCGGTTATGGCCACGCGATCGGGGGCGCCCAATTCGATACCCTGACCCACAGCCGGATGCTCTACAAACCTTTCAGCGGTGAAGATCTCGCCCGCATCCTGAATGAAATCATCACCAGCCGATCCGCCCGCTGAATCCTGTTCTGCACTGAAAATCGAGATGGTTTTCAACCATCCAGTCGCACCTTAGATTTGATATCACTCGCTCACGCATACGACATTATCTCCCAGTGCGCTTCCTGACCCCATCAATTTATCAGTGCTTTTTTCAGCACAGGCGAAAGGGAAATTATTCAACTGAGAGCAAAGCACACTTGCTGGCCGTGGGCGTCATGTTCGGGCTCCTATCAGCCAAGATCTTCGCCCAGTCTCTGCCCTTGGCGGGAGCCCCTCCTGATCTGATCGAAGCCGGCGTACCCGCCTTTGTCGTGTTGTCACCGGAAGCGCTCGGCCTGACCACCGCTCCGGTCGATCTCAAGCAATTGCCTGATGGACGACTGCTCGCCGTGGGGCACAATGAGCTAGCCTTGGGGGATGGAGTAAGATGGGAGAGTTTCCGCCAAGTCGAAGGGGACACACAGGTTGATACCGCCAGCGTAGCCGTAGACCAAGACGGAGTAATTTATGCGGGGGTACCCGGTGGTTTCGCGCGGATTAACTTTGAACAGGATTCCCGCTGGCGGTTTGTTCGGCTCGAAAATCTTCCGGCCGGGGTGACGCCCGCTTCGTCAGCGCCGATCCATACGGCAGTGGCAGGCAATGAATGGCTGTGGTGGTGGGGCAGCGGATCGATTTTTTCCTGGAAACCCGGCAGCCCAGCCAAGGTCGTGGGCCGAGCCAGCGCACCGGAAAGAGTTTTTCAGTTAAACGGCATCACCCACCTGAGCGATTACTCCAACGGCGAATTGTTCAAGATGGAAGCGGGCACCCTCAAGTTAACCAACCCACCGATCGGAAAAGTCCCGGTCAACCAGACCATCACGAGTCTGGCGTTACTCGATGATAACCGAGTGTTATTCGGCACCGCCGGCATTGGGGTGCTTATCTCGGAGGGAGGTTCGGTCCGTCCTTTAGTCGAAAAAGGCATGCTCACCAGTGGCCATCGGATCAATGATCTCTGCGCCACTGATGGTGGTTTTTTTGCGGCCGCCGTCGACAATGTGGGTATCGTTTTTTTTGACCGCACCGGGCGCACGGTCCAAATCCTGGACAAATCAATCGACCACCGGTTGGCGCGCGCACGCCGGCTGTTGCGCACTCCCGGTGGCGTAATCTGGGCACTCCTCAATGAAGGAATCGTCCGGGTCAATTTTCCCTCCCGCGTCTCGCAATTCGAGCCGCTGGTTTCTACCGGGCTGGCCTTTGCCCGTCCCCACCGGCTCGATGGCCGGCTCTGGCTTTTATCCGATGGCTTGGCGCAACGCGGAATCTACGACGAGAGCGGTCGACTGGAACGGTTTCAAAACGATTCTCCACCGGGATTTTTGAGCTCATTGTCCAACATCAACGGCTCCCTGTTCGCCAGTGGCACGAATGATATTTTTGTCCGGGACTCGCAAAACACATGGAACCTTGTCGCGTCCGGCCCGCTCAGCTCTTACATTTGCCCGGAACCGTGCGGGCCGGATCGTTGGCTCTATGTGGCTGAAAATGAAATCGGTTGGCTAAAGTGGGCGGCTGAAAAATTCTCGATCGAACGAATTCCGATCCCGGAGCTGGGCCATCCTCACGGGGGACTAATGGATGCCCATGGTATTTTCTGGGCTGAATTGGGCTCCGCCCGAATCGCCAGAGTTGATACAAAAAAACCACGGCCGACCGTGGAAGTTTACGGGCTGGCCGAAGGAGTGCCTGACGGCTGGGTGCAGGTTTTTAAAATTGATGACGAAGTCCGGATCAGTGTGCCCGGGATTATTAAAATCTTTAACCGGGAATTAAACCGCTTCGTGCCGGACACACAAATACTCCAACAGATCCCCGTGCTGGAAGGAGCGGTGGGCCGCCCGACCCACGATGCGTCCGGTCGTCTTTGGATGACCAACCACGGCCGCGTACACATCTACGCGTTCAAGGATGGACGAATCGAAGAAGCCGAAGAGCACATACCCGATGGAATACTGCCGATGCACTTCAACCCGCAATCTGACGGAGTGGTCTGGATGCATCAACGGTTGCGGCTTGCCCGTTATGATCCGGCGATGCCTGCGGCCCAGAGCGTCCCATTACGCACCTTGATCACCCGCGTACGGTTTCCCGCCAGCAACCGCGAATTTTTTTCCGTTGGGACTGACCTGCCTCCCTTCTCAGCCTCGGACAACGCCTTCGTGGTCCACTTTGTGGCACCGAATAATTCGATCGCCCAACCCGTAACCTTTGAAATCAAACTCGATGGTGCGGTGGGAGACTGGAGCTCAACCGGAGCGACCGGCTCGGCCGCGTTCAATCATCTTGAGCCAGGAAAGTATGAACTACGGGTGCGCGCCCGCTCGGGCGATACGGTCGGGCATGAAGCCAAATTGGCCTTCACCGTTCTCGCACCGTGGTTTCGCACCGGCTACGCTTATCTGGCCTACGCCTTCGCTGCCCTCGGTACAATCCTGGGCGCCGCCTGGCTATCCTCTCACCTCAGCCGGCGCAAAAATGCCTTGCTGGAAAAATTGGTCGCGCAGCGCACCGGGGAATTACACGCCAGCAACACCCGGCTCGCCAGTCAGGTGGAAGAGATTCAGATGCTCCTGCAAGCCATCGAACAAAGTCCGGTTGGCGTCCTGATTACCCAGCCTGATGGCACTATTATTTTCACCAACCCCCAGATTTGTGCACTCACCAATTATCTGCCCACCGAGCTGATCGGAAAAAATTCTCGCCACCTCACGCCCGTGGATATTGCCCCGAATACACTGCGCGAGATCGCTACCTCCATTCAACGCGGTGAGTCCTGGCACGGCCAGTTGGCCCTATGCCGCAAAACGGGCGACACCATTCAAGTGCGCTCTTCCATCGCGCCCGTTCGCAGCCCCAATAAACAGATCCGGCTTCATCTCATCCTGATGGAAGACATCACGGCATGGCTCTCCGCCCAAGACCGCCACCGTCGTTTGGAAGCGCAATTGGCCCAATCACAAAAACTCGAAAGTCTGGGGACACTCGCCGGGGGAATCGCTCACGATTTCAACAACATCCTCACCGGTATTCTCGGCTACTGTGAACTCGCCCAGCTCACCGATCCCATCGAACCGGAACTCCAGGATCAATTGCGGCAAATCAGAACCGCCGGTTTGCGCGCCAAGGATCTCGTCACCCAAATCCTCACCTTTTCCCGCCGGAATATCACCAAGTTGGTCCCTCTCGACCTGGCGGCATCGGTCACGGAAGCCCTCAAACTTATCCGGGCTTCCACTCCAGCCACCATCGAAATCACCTCAGTTCTGGAAAGCGGCACCATCTTGGCCGACTCCACCCAAATCCAACAAGTCGTTCTCAATCTCTGCACAAACGCGGTCCACGCCATGCGCGGCTATCCCGGTCTGCTCAACATCGCTGTGCAACAGATCACCGTGGATCAACGGCTCAGCGCCGAAATACCTGATCTTTCTTCGGGGACCGCCCTGCGTCTGAGTATCACTGATAACGGCCATGGCATGGACGAAACCACCGTCAGCAAAATTTTCGATCCGTTTTTCACCACGAAACGTCAGGGTGAAGGAACCGGGCTCGGCCTTTCCATTGTCCAAGGCGTCATGCTTAGCCACCATGGCGCCATCCGGGTCCGCAGCACACTTGGCGTTGGCACACACTTTGAACTTTATTTCCCCCTTAGTGCAGAAGCGGTTCGCCCACCGGTCACGAATAATTCGGCGCCACACGGAACGATGCAGGAAATTATCTTAGTCGATGATGAGCCGGCGGTCGCTGAATTCGCGACCAGGCGACTTCGGCAGTTGGGTTATCACGTCACCGTGTTTCATGATCCGCTGGAGGCCCTCGCCGGCATTCGCGCCACGCCGATGCATTTCCACGCCATCATCACCGATCTCACCATGCCTCACCTCACAGGAGTGCAACTCATCGAAGAAGCCCGGCGCGTGAATCCAGCTATTCCAGCCATCATCATAACCGGCTACGGCCAGGCGGGGGTGGGCACCGGACTTGAAACATTGGAGCGCTGCCGGATGCTCGCCAAGCCTTTCAGCGGCGAAGATCTCGCCCGCCTCCTCCATGAGATATTGCATCGTTAAAACTCGGAAGAAAATTAAAGTATTAAATTTGAATAGCGATTGATTCGACCTCTGGGCCTTCTAACGTGCCCTCACCTATGCCGGACCCTACCCCAGAATTCCGTCCCACCGTGGGAATCATCACTCCGACCACCGGAGATAAAACTTTCGCCGTGTGCGTGGAGAGTATAGCCGCCCAAGATTACCCGAACATCCAGCATTACATCGTGGTGGATGGCCCAATGCATGAAGCGAAGGTTCGCGCGATTCTCGGCGATAAAATTCGGCCCCGCGTTACCGTGATCGTGCTCCCGGAGAATACGGGCAAAGCCGGTTACTACGGTTATCGCATCTACGGCTCCATCCCTCTCCAGATCAACACCGACTTCGTTTGCTTTCTCGATGAAGACAATTGGCTGAATCCGAATCATGTGAGCAGCCTCGTCAACCTCACCGGTAAACTGGATCTCGATTGGGCTTACTCGCTGCGGAATATCACTTCGCCGGAAGGCCAAATTCTCTTCGAAGACAACTGCGACAGTCTCGGCTTCTGGGGGACTTGGCTCAGTCAGCAGCACCACATCGACATCAGCTGCTACCTGCTGAAACGCGAACTGGCCGCATCCCTCGCCTGGATTTTTAATCGCAAGGGCTACTCCACCGAGAACATCGATTCTGACCGGGGCATGTGCCGCTGGTTGCTCTATAATAATCCCAAAGGATTCACGACGGGCGAATACACGGTGAACTACCGCTTGTCCCGCCCGGCGCGAATCGATCCGCTCGGCCGGCCACCGAATGCCGACCTGCATTTTTATCAGGATGGCAATGATCACATGCATGCCCTCTATAAATATTTCCCCTGGCGCAAACCGACACGCTATAAATTCAACGCCAAAACCGATTACCGCCAGATCGTGCCGGACCCGCCCGCGCGCTGAGCAATTTAAAGAATTTTGTAGCCGCGCTTGAGCCGAAGACGAAAGCGTAGTCCGCGAGCCTCAGAGGGCGGCTAAAAAGGTAGGGCGTGACCGCTGGGCGCGCCGTTTTGTGTGTGCACTCACTGGCAAATCGCGGCGGGCCCAGTGGGCCCGCCCTACCAATGGACCCTTTTTAGATGCCCTCTCAGACCACGTTGTCGCCCCAACGCGGCTACACTTTTGCTGCAACTGCACTGAACTTGCTCACGGCAAATCGCGGTAGAATTGCTTCAGGCCGTCGAAATTTCCGATATCGCAATACGCTCCGTCCGGCTTGACCGCATTGATTTTCAAACCGTCGTCGATCCATTCCTGTAATTGCTCACCGGGATGATTACGAATCGGATCCACTTGGTGCGCGGGACCGCGCAATACCATGGCACCCCACATGTGTTCAAACTGGCAATTCGGATCTTTGTCGCGGGAGGCGATCACCCGATTGGGCCGACCGAGCCGGATCTGCCCTACCCGCCCCTGCAGATTAACCGTACAACGCCAAGCGGCCAGTACCACGTCGCCCTCGGCCTCGACCATTTGCCGGTAATAGTTGCCCGTCGCACCCATGATGTAGGTATCAGGCATGCCGATCACGAAGGTATCGTTTTTATCATGACCCAGCATCATCGCCTGCACCGCTTCGGACATAGTGGTGGGCTCCCGTGCCATCAGTTGCACGTCAAGCTTCATCGCTTCCACAATCGGAATCCACATGGCTCGCGTCGACACTTTCACCACGTCGCAGACTTGCTGCATGGCCGTGACGTGCCATTGCAGGAGACATTGCTCAGATGAGACTGGCAGGCAAAACTTGGGTATGCCGCCCACTCGTGATGCTTTGCCGGAAGCGGGAAGTAGTCCGATAAGAGCCATGGGGTAAATATATTTAGGACTGAAGCTGCGGTTGAATACGACTAGCAAATGCGTGAATTGATCCATTCTCGTTTCCGACGAGTCCTCGGAGCGAAATTTGCGGTGGTTGCGAGTACCTCCGCCAGCGAAATAAAGAGATCAAGTTACTGGAAGGTTATTTGTTTTCTGAAACAGCCGGGACGATCACCGGGTTGCGGTACAGCGTGGCGGAGGGCGCGCCCGGCTCCTCCCGCCGCTTAAGCGAGCCACCGGGACTGACCAAATTCGCGGTCACGAAAATCAGCAGATTTCTCTTCTGCGCACTCTCACCGCGACTGCGAAACAGCCGGCCGAGCACAGGAATGTTGCCGAGCACCGGCACCTTGTCGTTCGCTTTACGCACATCCTCGCGCGTCAGTCCGCCCATCACAATCGTCGCCCCGTCCCAAATCGTCACGGTCGTCGTCAATTCGCGCACGCCGAAGATCGGTTGATAAAAACCCGAGGGAATCGTGACGGTCGTCGGCGGATTGCCGGCGATGGCAATGCTCTGCCCGCCGTACTCGACGAAGCCTTCAAACTCCGTGACTTTCGGATTCAAATCCAAACTGATGCTGCGTCCATCCTCCTCGACGGTCGGCGTCACCCTGAGCTCCACGCCGATATTCCGCGTCGTGAAATCTTGCGGCGTACCAGCCGTGATCGCGACACCGGCCGAACCGCCGCCACTCGCACTCCCCGTGCCGACCTGACTTTGCACCTGTCCGTAGGATTTCGGGTAACGCAGTTCCTGCGCGACGGTGATCGTGGCCGGATTGCCCGACAACACCGTGAGTTTCGGCGCACTCAACAGTTCCGTGCCGCTCTTCTGCGAGAGCGCGCGCACCACGGCGCTGACATTGAATTCACCGAGAATGCCCGAAACTTTCGCCAGCGGATCAGCGTTCACCCCCAGATTATTGGCGCCGGGAATGACAGGGGGATTATTATCAATGGCCTGATCGAGCGCCGTCTCACCTCCCACAATTCGGCCTTGCCGGTTATTGCCTTGATTGGTGAAGGCATTCACCAGCGAACGGTTGGTCGTTTGATACAGCGCCTGCACGCCGGCATTCAGGGCGGTGGGCTTTGTCGCCACGCTCCAGTTGACGCCCAGTTCTTCCAATGCACCGTCCTGCACTTCCATAAACCTCGCCTCAATCTCCACCTGCCGTACCTCGCTGTATCGAATCAAAATATTCCTGATGCGTTCCAGATTGAGCCGCGTCTGCGTGACGATCAGCTGCGAACCATCAAACGCCATCGTGCAACCCGGCTGACCATCGAAGTCGACGCCGGCGAGCTGCAAAAATGTTTTAATCGCGGCACCGTCATTTCCCTCCGCCGCTATTTCAACCGTGTGTCTCCCACCCGCGAGCGGATCGCTGCCACCGGCGAACGGCTGGCCCGGACTACCGCGCCCAGTCAAACGCAGCACGGTCGAGCGCGACACCGGATAAAACTCCATGCCTAGATCCGACTTTCCTCCGGCGGGGTGCACCAACACCGCGTCCGCCTGCACTTGATAATGGTAGCCGACCGAATCCGTGATCAGGTCCAACACTCGCCGCAGCGGCATATTTTTCAACGTGATACTGACCAGTGGATTTGTATTCGCCGGATCAAGCAGCACAATATTCACCCCTTTCGACCCCAACCCTGTCTGATCAAACTCCTCGGAGATTGCGCTCAACGTACTCACCACCCGCCCTAGCTCCAACGCGCTAAAATGAATGCTCGGCACCATGATGGCATCAAGTTTCCCGAGCAACGTCGCTGCAACCGCCCCGTGTGTCACGTCCGTCCGTGCTTCCTTATTTTCACTGGGTTGCTGCCAACCCCGTTGCACCTCGTTGAGCATTTGCGCAGTGGTTTGCACCCGGCTGCCATTCCCATCAATCGTGTTCGCCGCGAGCCGTTGCAAAAATTCCAACGCGACCGGGTTCGTCGGTTCAATTTCCAATACCCGCGCAAAGGTCTGCGCGGCAGCCGTCGGTTCACTGGCCAAAAATTGGCTGCGCCCACGACGGAGCAGGGTGGCGATATCGGTTTCAACCGGAACGGTCGTGGCGGCGAGCGATACTATCAGCAGGACGGATCCCAGCGAAGCAAAGAGGAGGGTGGAGTATTTTGATTTCATGCGAAAGTTATTTGCTGGGAAAACTCGAAGATACATTAAGGGGAGCGTGATCCGTGGGCTTCAGGACCAGTCGCTCCGGCGGTGTCGTCCCGGGCCGCACTCGCACGATCACCACCTCCGCCGGATCGAGCTGGATGCGTTCAATGCGACAAGTCGCCTCGCCTTCCTGAAACGATTCACCCACCCGGAATTCCCTCGACCGGGCCGGGCCACCGTCAAAGCGAAGCGTCGCCCGCAGCGTGTCGGTGAGCAGTCGCTCATCGCTAACAAGTGTCACCATTGCCATTTTGCTTTCGTCCCAGAGTTGCGCCCGTGCGATCAATTCGTGGCTAAATTCGCCGGCCTGAGTTTTTGTCCCGCGCGGTTCCACGCCAAAAAACTTCAACGTCAACCCCAGCGAGGCGAACCGATGTCCTGCGCGTGCCAGCAGCGTATCAAACGTTCCCGCGCTGACAAACGTCGCCGTGTAATCTCCGGGCGCACCATAGTAACCGACCAACTGCAACCGGTACGGCTCCCGTTGCACTTGCAGCAGAGCAAAGCCCTCGGTCGCCACCAGCATCGGCGCTTCCCGGGGGATCACTCGATTCTCTCCCGGCTCAGAAAACAAATCGTAGCCTCGATTCTCTCCCGCAAGGGCAGCCGTCGGCGTAGTCCACAGCCTAAGTGTCGCCGGCCGGAGATCGCTGCCGCTGATCGTTCCCGCTGACACAGCCGGTTCCGCCAATTCAACAATGACAGAAAATTTCGTGCTCTTACCCGGCGAATTCTGGTTTTCCGGCATCGGCTCCCCCTCGACGCTGCGCACCAACAACGGCTCGGCTGCCGTGGCCAACGCATTCAAAAAGGACTGCAACGCCTGCGTCTGCCCGATGAACTCAACTTGCATCGCCTGCCCTTCGATCACACCGGCGACTCGCAGATCAAGTCGAGCCTCCAGCTCAAAGAAATCCGCCGCCACCTCCGGCACGCCCTCGCGCTCATTAACGCGCACATGTTCGCGCCGGACCGCGAGCAATTTGTCCGGTCGCGCTGCAAATAGTTTTTCGAGCACTTGCTGCGTCAGTCCGAGTTGAGCGTGAACTGCCGCCAGCTGATTCTCGCGCGGACCTTCGTGTGCATGGGTGGCAAAACCGAATAGCTCTTCCGGCAGCAAAGCGACTTGCTGACTGGCCGCGAGCCGGCGCCATTCCTCTCTCGCACCAGCAATGGCAATGAATCCCTCCAGCGGTTTTTGAGGCGTTGGCTTGGGCGTGATTGGGGCGATCGCCACGTCGCGCGAAATCACCACCGGCTCAGCGAGCACGGGTTCGGCTGATCGGGCTTGCTGCAACAAGTGATCTCGTTGCTGACTCTTCTGCGCCACACTTGCCAGTTCACGATGGGCACTTTTCCGCAAACGGTGCAACCAGCCGAAGCCGCCGGCCACGAGCACCACGCAGCAGAGCACCCAAGCAGAAAAGTACGGATGACGTTTGATCGCGTTCATTGTTCAGAGTTCGAGCGGTTCTTTGAGCACAATGACGAAAGCAAAGCGCAACAGCCCGGCAGGCACCGGCTCAAAGCGTTCGCTTTCCACCGCGGCCACCAGCGGTGCCGTCGCGATATTCTCCAGCAAACTTTTCACCCGCTGATAGGCCGCGTCACCCGCTGGCGCGGAAGTTTCGCCCTCCGCTCGCAGCAGGCCGGAGCAGGCAATCCGCAGCGGGCTGCCCGCGTTTGACTGGGCAGAGACATTCGGGGCGAGTGCCGGGAGCACCTGCATTCGCTCCAGCCAGACATCGCCGGTCTGGATAAACTTCGTTTGAATTTCTCCGAGAAGGTTCACCCAACCCGTCCGCGCCTTCGCGATTTTCTGCCACGCTTCCTGCTGACGCAGGAGATTAACTCTACGTTGTTGGTTCTCCTTCACCAGCGCTTCGCCCGCACGCAAGGGCACGAGCTCACGCTCCAACGCGACGTTATGCGCGTGAGCGGCAGCGATCAAACCGCGATAGTGCGCCACCGCCGGAACGAGTGCCGCGACCGCCAGTCCCGCCGCCACCGCCAGCCGAGGACGCAACTTCCGCCGACCCGCCTGCAGGCGCAGTCGCGACGGCAATAAGTTGAGCGAGAGCTGCCCGGCCCTGAGCTGGAGGGCCGCGGCGCCAATCAGATCAGCGAGCGTCGCGCCATTTTCCTCCCGATTGAAATCCCCCGCCTCGCGGCCGATCTCGATTGCACTCACGCCATCAAACAGCTCAACGGACACCTTTAACTGGGCCGCGAGCAAAGCCGCCAACCCCGGTAAACGCGCCCCGCCCCCAGTAATCATCAGGCGCAACGAACTCTCCGCCGTGATGGGCTGATGAAAATTCACCAGCGTACGGGTGATTTCCTGCGCGAGCCGGTTGGACAACACCGCCACCCTCGATGCGATCTGCTCCGTGACGCCCATTCCACCCAGCGAAAGTGTCCGGGCTTGAAACCCATTCGGCTCTATCAACACCAACGTGGTCGAGCGCGCACCGAGTGAGATGAGCAGCGTGGGCATGACCGACTCCGACTGGGTTTCCCGATAACCAGCCACGAGCGCCTGGACTGACGGCAACAAAACCGACGGAGCCAGTCCTGCGGCCGTCACCGCCGCGCAGAGCGGATCGACGGCTTCAAGCTTGGCCGCGCACAACAGGACATTGAAAACCTGGCTGCTTTCTCCTGCGATCATGCGATCCCATACGACATCGGTCAGCGGATACGGAATGCTCTGCTGGCCCTCGAAGGTGATAATCTTGTCGCGCTTCGCCGCCTCCACCCTCGGCGTGCTCAGCATTTTCATCAAGGTCAGATGAGGCGGCAGCACCACGGTCACCGGCCCGGCCGGATTGATTTTGGCGCGCAAACCTTGCAGTGCTTCCGTGGTTTTACCCAACCAACTTCCTTCTTGTCCGGCTTCGATGGCGAGATTCGCGGTGGCATAGCACTCCAGTCGGAGTCGCCCGGTTTTCCTGCCGCTAAAAACGGCCAAAGTGGTCCGACTCGCCCCACAATCAATGATCGTGGCGTGGGGGAAAAAGAAAACGGGTCGCATGTGTGTGCGGCCCGTCGGAAGATTTGATTGCCCGACTTTGCCCAAAGGTCACGCTCTTTCGCACATGTCTTCCGTCTTACCTTATAAAGTCAGCGTCCTTGTCTTCATCGAAAATCGCGCCGGCGAGCAGTTGCTCATGCTCCGCGCCAAACAGCCCAACCTCGGCGTGTGGACGCCCATCGGCGGCAAACTTGAGATGGCCACCGGCGAATCTCCTTTTGAATGCGCGGTGCGCGAAACCGAAGAAGAGACCGGCCTGCGCGTCTCCACTGAAGACATGCACCTCTTCGCCATGGTCGCGGAAAAAGCCTACCACGGCGACACCCACTGGCTGATGTTTCTCTTCCGCTGCAAAACCCCGATCGAACAACTGCCGCCGGATATCAAGGAAGGCAGTTTTGCTTTTCATTCACGCGAAGCGATCAAGCGTCTCGCCATCCCTGAAACCGACCAAGCCGCACTTTGGCCGATCTTCGACCAGTATCGCGATAGCTTTGTGGCGCTCCGGGCGGATTGCACGGTCTCTCCCATCAAGATCACGATTGAGCAGATCACGAAAAGTGCGATGTGAGCGTCAGGCGATTGGTTTCGTAAAGCGCTGCCTGGAATAGGTCATATAAGTCCTATACGACTTATGAGACCTATGTTTATTCAGTGAAGCTCACCCGCACTTGCCATCAGCAAAAAGTCGCTTTGGCACAGAAGTGGAAATCTCAAAACCTCCACCACCCGCAAAGTTTCGCTTGTCATTTCGTTGGATTCTTCGGATCACCAAATTTCAGCGCCACGAAATCATTTTGAACTCGAAACAATTACTGTGAGCAAGAAACTCTCTCCGCCCAAGAAATCTCCCGAAGCCGCCAGCTATAATGCCCGGCAGGCCCACATCAACGCCCGCTTGGGCCATGATGAATTAATCGCACTCTACCGCGACATGGTCCGCATCCGCCGTTTTGAAGAACGCTGCCTGCGCAGTTACCAGCAGGGCAAGATCGGCGGCTTCCTCCACCTCTACATCGGACAGGAATCCGTCGCCATCGGCTGCGTGTCCGTCATGGGCGACGACGATCATATCATCACCGCTTACCGCGACCACGGTCACGGCCTCGCCGTCGGCATGGGCATGAACGAAATGATGGCGGAGAACTACGGCAAGTACACCGGTTGCTCCAAGGGCAAGGGCGGCTCGATGCACTATTTCGATCCCTCCCGCAATTTCTGGGGCGGCCACGGCATCGTCGGCGGCCAGATTCCCCTCGGCGTCGGCCTCGCCTACGGCTTGAAATATCAGGGCCGCAAAGGCGCTTGCTTGGCGTTCATGGGCGACGGCGCCGTGAATCAAGGTGCCGTGCACGAGGCCTACAATCTCGCCGCCCTGTGGTCGCTGCCGGTCATATTTGTCATTGAGAACAACGGCTATTCGATGGGCACCAGCCAGGAACGCTCCTCCGCCGGCCCGAGCCTCGCGCAGCGCGCCGAAGGCTACGGGATGAATTGGGATATCGTGGAAAACGGGCACGACATCCTCGAAGTCCGCGACAAAGTCGGCCACGCCCTCAAGCTCGCCCACGAAAAATCACTCCCGAGCGTCATCGAGATCCGCACCTACCGTTACCGCGGCCACTCCGTCGCCGATCCCGACACCACTTACCGCCACAAAAACGAAATCGAGGAATACAAGAGCACCAAGGATCCGCTCATGGTGTTTCAGGCCGCTATGCTGGCCGAGAAAGTTCTCACTGACGAAATCATCGCCAAGATCGACGAGTCCGCCCGCGCCGAAGCCGAGACTTCCGCGCAATTCGCCGAAGCCAGCCCGTACCCGACCGTCGACGATATCCAGAAAGACGTTTACTGGGAGGCCGATAATCCCGCCGACCGTAAATCCCAAGGCACGCTCTTCTTCAACTAAGCCGCCCAGGATTCCGGCTCTCCACTCTCAGCTCTCAACTCTCAACTTTTAGCCACATGCCTGTCATCACTTACCGCGAAGCCCTCCGGCACGCCATGGACGAGGAACTCGCCCGCGATCCCAACGTCGTCATCATGGGCGAAGAAGTCGCCCAGTTCAACGGCGCCTACAAGATCACCGAAGGCCTTCTCGCCAAATACGGCCCGAAGCGCATCGTCGATACGCCCATCAGCGAAGCCGGTTTCATCGGCATGGGCCTCGGTGCCTCGATGCTCGGCGTCCGCCCCGTCATGGAACTGATGTTCTTCAGTTTCTACTCCGTCGCGTTCGACCAGATCTTCAACAACGCCGCCAACGTCCGCTACATGTCCGGCGGCCTGATCAACTGCCCGATCGTCCTCCGCGGTCCCGCCAACGGCGGCACCAACGTCGGCGCCACCCACTCCCACACGCCCGAGTCCATCGCCGCCTACCACCCGGGCGTCAAAGTCTGCGTGCCCTCCACGCCCGCCGACGCCAAGGGCCTGCTCAAGTCCGCGATCCGCGACAACGATCCCGTCATCTTCCTCGAGAACACGCTCCTCTACGGTGAATCCGGCGAAGTTCCCGAAGGCGAACACCTCGTTCCGCTCGGTTCGGCCAAAGTAATTCGTGTGGGCAAGGATCTCTCCATCATCGGCCACGGCCGCACGATCCAGCTCGCATTAAAAGCCGCCGATCTCCTCAAGGAAAAGCACAACATCCACGCCGAAGTCGTCGATCTCCGCTCCATTCGTCCCCTCGACGAAGAGACGATTCTCGCCTCCGTCCGGAAAACCAATCGCGCGCTCTACGTCGAAGAAGCCAAGCCCTTCTGTTCCGTCGGCGCCATGGTCGCCTGCCTCATCCAGGAAAAAGCCTTCGACCACCTCGACGGTCCGGTCAAGCGCCTCAACTCGATCGATGCCCCCGCGATCTACTCGCCACCCATCGAAAAACTCCAGCTCCCCACCGTCGAACGCATCTACCAAGCCGCCCTCGACACCCTGAAGTAATCGTTCTCGTTTTCCTACTCCTTCTCGTTCTCTCCTCTTTAAAAACCCGAGAGAACGATTAAAATAACGAGAAAGAGAACGATCCTCCGACCCGATCTTCCAGACCCCAAATCCCAGACCCTAATTTCTCCTCCCATGGCTCAAATCATCGATATGCCGAAACTCAGCGACACCATGACGGTGGGCACGCTGGTCAAGTGGCTCAGAAAAGAAGGCGACGCTGTGAAGTCCGGCGACATCCTCGCCGAAGTCGAAACCGACAAAGCCACGATGGAACTCGAGTCGTTCTTCGACGGCACGCTCCTCAAAATTTTCGCCCCCGCCGGTTCCCAAATCGCCGTCGGCGCCGCCCTCTGCGCCGTCGGCAAACCCGGTGAGACCGTCGAAGCCCCAGCCGTAGCGCAGGCTTCCCAGCCTGCCTCTGCTCCGAAAAATGGAGGGCCGAACTCCAGCGAGGCCGCGAAAACCGCCCCAATTTCCCACTTGGACATTCCGCGCTCCACCACGGCCGTTCCAGCGACCGTTGCCCCGGCACCCGTCGTTGCGGTTCCTTCTGCCCCAGAGCCCAAAGCCGAGACCCCATCTCCGGCGTCGGCCTCCGACGCCCGCCTCCGCATCTCCCCTCTCGCGAAAAAAATTGCCGCCGACCAAAAGGTTGATGCCACCCGCGTCACCGGCACCGGCCCGCACGGCCGCATCGTCAAAGCCGACGTCCTCGCCGCCGCCGCAAATCCCGCGCTACTCAAATCCGCTGCTGTTGTGGGCGGGGTGCCCTCACCCCGCGGCGCATCACCCTCGCTCCTCACCAAAGGTCCGATTCAAGAGGAGAAGCTGGCCCCCGTCTCCACCATGCGCGCCGTCATCGCCAAGCGCATGGTCGAGTCCACGACCACTATTCCCTACGTCTACCTCGACATCGAAATCGACGCCGAGCCATTGCTCGCTATCCGCGCCCAACTCAACACCGGTCTCGAAAAAGAAGGCGTCAAACTTTCGGTCAACGATTTCATTCTCAAAGCCAGCGCTGAAGCCCTGCGCCGCGTTCCCGCCGTCAACTGCTCGTGGGAGCCATCGACAGGCTCAGGCCAGGCGGCCGCCATCCGCCACCACGGCGCCGCGCACGTCGCGTTTGCTGTCGCGCTCGAAGACGGCCTCATCACACCTGTCGTCCGCGACGCGCACCTGAAGAGCGTCTTTCAAATCAGCACCGAAGTGAAAGTCCTCGGCAAGAAAGCCAAAGAGAAAAAACTCGCCCCCGCCGACTACACCGGCGGCACGTTCTGCGTTTCCAATCTCGGCATGATGGGCATCCCGAAGTTCACCGCGATCATCAACCCACCGAACGCCGCGATCCTCGCCGTCGGCACCACGGTCGCCAAGCCCGTCGTGAAAAACGGCCAGATCGTCGCCGGCCAGACATTGACCGTCACGCTCAGCTGCGACCACCGCGTCTTCGACGGCGCCGTCGGCGCCCACTTCCTCGGCGCACTGAAAGATCTCCTCGAGAAGCCGGCGCTGCTGCTGGTGTGAAACTTGTAGGAGCCTGCTTGCAGGCGATCTCGCTCAAGGCGGCGCATTTGCGCCGCCTTTTTTTGCCCACTTGCCAAGCACCACTCCGATTGATTTATCTGAACCGCACGAATGAAAGCGAAAGCATATCTCATTGGCATTATTATCCTGTTGTTGTTTTTTTCAGGATGCAGATCGCAAAAGATTCCTCCGCTTGGCCAGGTTGATCGCGTCAAGGTCTCTGGCCGTGCTTTAGCGGAGAGCACCGAAATCACCTCTCCAGAAAAGATAGAAAAAATCATTCAATTCGTGAATTCACTGCCTGACGGTTGGAGTGAACCTTGGTCCGGTCCACCAGCAGCCAGCGTACTAATGGAGTTCTGGAATGACGGAAAGTTTATCGGAAACTTTGGAATATCCTCAGACTTCGTAACCAGAGACTATGACGGTCTCTGGTCGCAAAGTATTCCCGAAAAAACGACCATGGCATTCGCAAAAGCAATAAGCGACGCAATCTATGAAGGAGCTTTTGAGATCATTCCTCCTGGAGTGAATTTACAAAAACAGCTAGACTCAGCTGAAATCTCGATGAAACGAATCCCCGCCGGCACCGAAATTCAAGCGCTCTACACATTCATCCAAAAATCAGGCTTCGCGATTACTGCCGATTATCCCGGATTTATTAATGTCACCATCGAGAGAATTCACACAGGAAAATATGCAGATACGGCAATCACGGGTCAGTATGTACTGGATCCGAATCGCAAAGTGAAAAATCTACGATTTTTCGGCGTGGAAATTAAGAAAAAAATAGTTGCGAGCCAATAATCGCACAACCCCTGTCCCCAGTCTGAAGAGCGAATACTTCCCATGGCACACCGCCCCATGGCAAGGAAACCATCCCCCCCATCCCGCAGCGAACTCATAGCCCTCGTCGATCGCAGCTCATCCGAAGAACGGCTTTTTCTTTCCGCGTATCTGCAGCATCTGGCAACCAAGGATGATCCGGCCGTGCAGACCGAGCTGACCACTGGCCATCGGGAAATCACCCGGGGCAAGAAAGTCGGCCTCCGGCAGATGACGCAGCTCCATCGCACTCTTTCTAGCGGCAGTTTGTGAATCGTTCGGTTCCTCTATCATGAATCGCACCCATATCCGATTTTATGGTAGGGCGCGACCGCTGGGCGCGCCGTAAATATATTCGCGGACGGCCCAGCGGTCCGTCCCTACCCGATGCCAATGTTGGCTGAGATAGCATCGCGTTGTCACAATAGCCAAATCACTATTTCCCATTACATTTCTCCCATGAGCACCCCCGAAAATCCGCGCCCGCCATTTCCACCGTTTGATGCCGAGTCCGCCGCCCAGAAGGTGCGGCTGGCCGAAGATGCCTGGAATTCGCGCGAGCCGGAACGCGTGTCGCTCGCCTACACGCCGGACAGCGTGTGGCGCAACCGCGCCGAATTTGTCTCCGGCCGCCCGGCTATCGTGCAATTTCTCCAGCGCAAATGGGCGCGCGAACTCGACTACCGCCTCATCAAGGAACTCTGGGCCTTCTCCGGCGACCACATCGCGGTGCGCTTCGCCTACGAATGGCACGATGACTCCGGGCAGTGGTTCCGCTCCTACGGCAACGAGAACTGGGAATTCGACGCCCACGGTTTCATGCAACGCCGACTCGCCAGCATCAACGATCTCCCAATCCGAGAAACCGTCCGAAAGTTCCACTGGCCCGCCGGCCGCCGCCCCGACGATCATCCCAGTCTCTCCGCGCTCGGGTTGTGATTTCCTGCCGAATTCGGTGAGCGTGCATCTGACTCGATAGGTGGAGCGGCTTGCCCCCAAGACGCTTTCTGAGCGTTCACGTACAAAGCGCGTTGGGGGCAACGCGCTTCGGTTCACTCGCGCCCAAACCAGCGCGTTGAGGGCAACGCGCTCCACCTCAAGGCATGAACCAATCCCCGCCCTAGGCGGCCCCCGATCATTTCCTTGCGTTGCCTCGTGATGCAGGGAGAATGCCGCCGCGACAGGTCAGCGTCCCAACCCCATGAAAGCCCCGACCCTCTGTCCCATGTTTCGCAGCAGCCTGCTCTTGTTCCTTGGCCTGCTGTTTTCCACTGCCATCATCGCGCAGGAACACCGCGTCCCCGCCGCAACCGCCATCCGCGTGACCCCCGACCTCTCCACTGTCGTCATCAAAAAAGAACAGGTCCGGGATACCCGCTTCACCCTCAAAGGTTGGAAAGGTGAGCTGAAGGATGCGCGCATGATCGATCTTGCAGGCAATGATATCACCGGACTGCTCGCCCCAAAAACCGAACGCGGAGTCGTGACGATGGCGCAGCCGCAGCATCCGTTCGTGATGAAAACACGAACCCCGCAAGCCGTCGCCTTAAACGAACAGAACGACACCATGCTGCCCGGCGGTCTGGTACTGGCGCTTTCCCCCGGGCCTGACCATGGGGGACCCGCGAATGTTTTTTGGTTCCGGTTGTTCTGCTCCATCAGTCCGCGCCCCGCGCCGTGGGACAATACTGGCGGCAATTACGTGACAAAAATGAAATTCACCGTGCGCCCCACCGAAGGGTCACCGGTCTCAGAATTACCCTACCCAATCACGGTCAGTCTGGAATTTGAAGGCATGACCGCGCAGGACGTGCCGGTGTTCACGATCGATCAAGCCGGACTCGAACACCAGAAAGTGGTCGAGCTGCGCTTCAAGCCATCGACCATGCAACCCAAGCTACTGGTGCGATCCACCATCGCGGATGCCGATCTGGCCATTGATGCGCTCCCGCGACTCGAACTGCGCCCGACGCGCACGACCTTGCTCGGCTTCGGGCTTGAGACCGTGGCCGTCGCCGTCGCGCAGGTCCAGGTCAACGGCGAGCCGCTGGAAACGAAGACGCCCCTCAACGTCGACGTGCAGGTGCTCGGCGCCGCCCGGCGCGAGGGCGCGGCCGAGGTAATCATTCCCTCCGGCGGCTCGCGGGCCGAATTCGTTTTGCGCTCGTCGGGCTTGGGGAAAGTCACGGTGCGAACCACCGTGGGCGCACTCACCGCCTCGACCGAATTGAATCAACGCTTTCCGACCGGCCCGCTCCTCGCCGCGTTGCTCGGCGGTGCCGTGGGCGGCATGGCCCGGCGCTGGGTTAACGGCGCGCGCAAACGTTCAGCGGCCCGCAACACCCTTGAAGGCGTCGTGGTCGGACTCGTCGCGTTTGTCGCCACGGTACTCGGCGTCGGTTACCTCCATCTCCCACCCGCCATCGCGGCCACCGAAGCCGGCGCGTTTCTGACCAGTGTCCTCTGCGGTTTTGCGGGAGTGACGGTGTTCGCGGCGATGACTGACCGCATGAAAGTCGGTTCCGAAAAATAATTTCCCCAGAGGTTCTCCCACCCGCTTGACACTTACCCGATACGGAGAAAACTACCTGCCATGTCCCGCAACGAACTCAAAGCTATCGTTGATCGCAGCTCTGCGGAAGAACGACTTTTTCTTTCCGCGTATCTGCAACATCTGGCCACGCGGGATGATCCGGCGACACAAACCGAGCTGACCAACGCCCACCGGGAAATCGCCCGAGGCAAAAAAGTCGGTCTCCGGCAGATCAAGCAGCTCCATCGCACCCTCACCAGCGTCAGTCTGTGAAACGTCCGGTTCCCTACGACGTGGTGATGCCCATTTCTAAAATGGCCGTCTTTCACAGTGCACCGAAGCGTGAACGCAAGGCGCTGCTGAATTTTTTCGACCTCCTCGCCGCCAACCCCTTTCTGGAAAGCGACTGGATCATGGATGATACAACGGGGCGTACGCATTATCGCCAAAGGATCGGGAATTACCTCGTGACTTATTGGGCCGACCACGCCGTCAAGGAAGTGAAAGTTGTCAAATTGGAGCGCATTGCCTGAGCAGGGGATTCGATCCCTCCTGGCTTTTCCTTTCCCCATGCAACTCCCCCACCCCCTCACCCGACTCGCCGGTTGTTGCTGGCTCCCGCGCCACATCGCCAAGACCCGCGTCTACCTTCGCGGTGAAATGCCCTTCGCTTACCGCATCGCCCTCGGCAGCCGCATGGGCGTCGACGGCTATTTCTTTCGCCACTTCGGACTCGGAAAAAAACAGATGCTCGCAGCCATCCGCGCCCGGCCCGACGACGCAGCAGTTGCCAAATGGTTTCTCCAGCAACCCGGAGTCACCTCAGAACGCATCGCGTCGTGGAATGAATTCGCTCCCCGGCTCGGCGTGAAAGGTCACCCCGGTTACCTTACTCGCCAAATCGTGAAATGGTTTCTCTATCCCAAATCCATCTCCCGCCCGGTCGGCGGCATTTTCGCCCTCATCGCCCAAGACGAAGGGCTTCCGGCTGAACCTGAATCCGTCTGAATCACGCGGATTTGTTTTATATCGTTTCGCTCACATCGTCCACGGCTTGGCGTGAATGTCGGTCTCGTCGGACCAGCGGCGCTGCAGCTTCACCAAATCAGCCTGGATATCTGCGAGCAGCGGCGTGATGTTTTTAACCGCCGTGGTGAACTCACGCAAGTTTTCCACCCGAGCCGTCGAGCCGACCGTCGCCCGCACCTGGGAAAAACCAAACGAGAAACGCACGCAAAATTCGGTCCAATTCGTCACGCCCGATCGTTCATAAATCGGCGCAACCTCGACCGCACGCTTTTGCAGATAATCGCACCACGCCGCCCCCGGCACGTCGCGCAGCCGGTGCACCGGTGCGCCGCAAACCGTGCGCATGCCGATAACCGGTACATTGCGCTCAACGATGAAATCCCAGAGCGGATTCGCCGCGAAACGCTGCAACGGATTGAGGTAGAAAATACAGGCATCGATCAATCCGGCAGTGTAGCCCGCCTTCAGCGCTTCCAACGGCATCACTGACGTCCACGGAAATACCTCCAACACAAATTGACGGACGAGTCCTTCATCCCGCAGCCGGCGCAACTCATCGTAGCACGGGCCACCCGTGCGCAATTGCTCCGCCAAATCGCCGCCTACGCAGAGCTGGGCAATATCCATGTGATCCACCCCCAGCGGCTTGATCTGCCGGTGGATGATGGTTCTCACCTCCGCGATATTTTCTCCGCCCACCTTGAAGATCAATTTCGGCACATGAGCGCGATCTTCGTTAAAGGCCGCACCGAGCACCTGCAACGCATCGTCGTATTGTTCGCTGGTATGAAACCAGACCCCGGTGTCCATTGCAGCGCGCGTCATCTTCACGCGCTCAGCCACAGGAATCTTCGCATCACCCAGCCGAGTAGTACCGTAGATGTAAGGGGACAAATGCTTGAGTGGATCGGAGAGCATGGGCGGAGTGGTCATGGCGTAACATCCACCATTCAAAAAAGATTTCTCTGCCGCAATCCCGGACCCCAGCGGATATATTCTTCCAAAAGCGCAGGGAGAACCGGCCCAACGCTGGAGGCGGTTTCGGTAAAAATGTAGCCGCGTTGCCTTTCGACTTTGCTCAAGGCCCTGAGCCTGCCGAACGGGGAGCGTAGCGACAACGTGGTCTGCCCAACGGACCACGCTTTCGCCTCCGGCTCAAGCGCGGCCACAGCATTGCTGCCACCCGCTCAACTCGCCGCACGCAGTGTCACGATCAGATCTTTCGCTTCCACGGTGTCCCCCACGGCGGCACAAACTTCCGCGATGATTCCATCCGCCAACGCGTAAACCGTCGTCTGCATTTTCATCGCTTCCATCATGAAGAGTTTGTCGCCCTTCGCCACCTTGGCTCCAACCGAAGCGGACATCACCACGATCAAGCCAGGAATAGGCGCGGGAGCTTGCATGACGTCGGCCAGATCAGCCTTCGCCCGGGCTTTCGTCTTCGGTGCCGTCCCTTTATCGAGCACGAACGCTTCACGCGTGATGCCGTTCAATTCATAGGTAATGGTGCACCGCGCGTCCTGATCCGGTGCCGACGCGCCAATCAGCCGGATGATGAGCACCTTCCCTTCCTCGATCTGCACGGAGATTTCCTCGCCGGGTTGCAAGCCATAGAAAAACGCCGACGTCGGCAGCACGCTGACGTCGCCGTATTCCCGCTGATGTTTGGCGAAATCCGCAAACACGCCGGGATACATCAGGTGCGAATACAACTCATCGTCGGTCGGCTGATGCTTCAATTTTTCCCCGAGCTCGGCGCGTATTTTGTTCAATTCCGCTTCACCTAGTTCCAGCGCTTTGGCGGATTTTTTCGTCGGCTTGGTTTTGTTCGCCGTGATGGACGCGAGGTATTTGGCCTTGGCTTCCTTGAAACGTTTGTCGCCGAGCACCGCCCGCCACATCGGCTCCGGCCAACCGCCCTCGGGCCAGCCGAGACCGCCCATCAACATATCAATTACACTCTCCGGAAACGGCGTCGCGCCGGGTTCGAGATTCACGACATCCGCGGGCTTGATGCCGCGCGAGAAAAGGAAGAGCGCGAGATCGCCCACCACCTTCGAGGAGGGCGTGACTTTCACGATATCACCGAAGAGCTGGTTCACCTCCGCATAAATGCGCGCAATTTCCGGCCAACGGTGCGCCACGCCCATCGAAACCGCCTGCTCGCGCAGATTCGTGTACTGGCCGCCGGGCATCTCGTGCAAATAAACCTCCGCCGAACCGGTGCGCGGCGCCGTATCAAAGGGCCGGTAAACTTCGCGCACTTGCTCCCAGTAGTCGGAAAACACATTCAACCGGTCGAGATCAAGCTGCGGATCACGCGGCGTGTGCTGCAGCGCGGCAACAATGGAATTGAGATTCGGTTGCGAGGTGCTGCCGCTCATCGAAGCCAGCGCGAGATCGACTACGTTCACGCCGGCATCGGAGGCACGCAACACGGATGCTGCCGCGATACCGCTGGTGTCATGCGTGTGGAAATGAATCGGCAGCCCGACTTCCTCGCGCAGAGTCTTCACTAGTTTGTACGCGGCATAGGGCCGGCACAGACCGGCCATGTCTTTGATCGCGAGAAAATGCGCGCCCATCTTCTCCAGTTCCTTTGCGAGCTTGACGTAGTATTTCAACGAGTATTTCTCACGCCGTTCATCGAGGATATCACCGGTGTAGCAAATCGCCGCCTCGCAGATCGCATGTGTGCCCTGCACGGCTTCCATGCCGACGCGGAGGTTGGGCAGATAGTTCAGCGAGTCGAAAATCCGGAAAATATCCATACCCGAAGCGGCGGCGTGGCGCACAAATCCTGCGACGATGTGATCGGGATAGTTCGTGTAGCCCACGGCATTCGCTCCGCGAAACAGCATCTGAAAACAAATATTCGGCACCCGGGCGCGCAGCTGGCGCAAGCGGTCCCAAGGATCTTCGTTCAGGAAACGCATCGCCGTGTCGAACGTCGCTCCACCCCACATCTCGAGGGAAAACAACCCGGGTGCCTGGTGCGCGAGCGCCCCGGCACACGCGAGCATATCATAGCTCCGCACGCGCGTCGCCATGAGCGATTGGTGGGCGTCGCGGAAAGTCGTGTCGGTCACCAGCAGCCGTTTCTGCTTGAGGGTCCACTCGGCAAATTTCTTCGGCCCAAGCTGCAACAGGAGCTGGCGCGTGCCCGAGGCTGGCTCACCCAGTGGGGCGAGCGGCGCCACCGGCGCTGGCTGGGATTTCTTCGGATGGAAACCTTTCGCGTGCGGGTTGCCGTTCACAATGACATTGCCGAGAAAATTGAGCAGCTTTGTCGCCCGGTCACGGCGCGGCTTGAAAGTGAAGAGCTCAGGCGAAGTATCGATCAACGCCGTGGTGGCAGCACCCGCGCGGAACAGCGGATGCGTGAGCACATTCTCGAGAAACGGAATATTGGTCTTCACGCCCCGGATACGGAATTCGCTCAGTACGCGCAGCGCCCGCTTCATGGCGATTTCGTAGCTCGGGCCGCTGGTGATACTCTTCACCAACATCGAATCATAGAACGGCGTGATGACCGCGCCGGAATAACCCATCGCCCCGTCGAGCCGGACGCCAAATCCGCCCGGTGAACGGTAAGCCAGAATGCGCCCGTAATCCGGGATGAATTTATTTTCCGGATCTTCCGTCGTGATACGGCACTGAATGGCAAAACCATTGCGCGGTACCTCCGCCTGTGCGGGCATCCCGACTTCATTCGAAAACAGCGAGTAACCTTGCGCGATTAGAATTTGCGCCCGCACCAGATCGAGACCGGTGATCACCTCCGTGACCGTGTGCTCCACTTGGATGCGCGGATTCATCTCGATGAAAAACCACTCATGCCGGTCGAGATCGTAGAGAAATTCAATCGTTCCCGCGTTATCGTATTTCACCGCGCGGGCCATGCGTGCGGCCGCTTCGCACAAGTCGGTCACCACGGCCGGGGGCAAACCAAAGCTCGGCGCGACCTCGATCACCTTCTGGTGTCGGCGCTGCACGGAGCAATCGCGCTCGTGCAGATGGATGACGTTGCCATGTTGGTCACCGAGGATCTGTACCTCGATGTGCTTGGCGCGCACAATATACTTCTCCAGAAAAACTGCCGGATTACCAAACGAACGCCCAGCCTCGCCCTGCGCTTCCTCGAGCAAGGTCGCGAGATCACCCGCCTTGTGCACGACACGCATGCCGCGCCCGCCGCCACCAAATGCCGCCTTGATGATGAGCGGAAACCCGATGGATTTCGCGATCTTCATCGCCTCATCGCGATCTGTCACCGGCTCCTCCGTGCCGGGCAGCACGGGAACGTTGATTTTTTTCGCCAGCGCCCGCGCGGCAGTTTTGTCGCCCATCATTTCCAACAGCTCGGGGCGAGGACCCACAAATATCACGCCGGCCTTTTGGCAGGCGCGCGCGAAGTCCGCGTTCTCCGATAGAAAACCATACCCCGGATGAATCGCATCGACGCCTTTGGCTTTGGCGACGCCAACAATACCGTCGATGTCGAGATAGGCGGCGACCGGCCCTTTCCCTTGGCCGACTTGGTAGGCCTCGTCGGCTTTATAACGATGGATGTTCAGCCGATCCTCCTGGGCAAAAATGGCGACGGTCCGGAGACCGAGCTCGGTGCCAGCGCGGAAAATCCGCACGGCGATTTCACTGCGATTGGCCGCCATGAGCTTACGAATCGGACGCAGCGCAGGCGAGGAAACAGGCACTTCAGGGGGAAACATCGGGAAGAGAACCAAGGATTAAAAAGCGTCGGAATGAATGCAATGGAAGATTCTCCGGAACCCTCAAAAAATGATCCAAGGCATAAGCCGGTGGAGTGGCTTGCGCCATTCGCCTCCGGACGCGTTTTTCGTGCGTGCCTCGACAACTAGTCCGGTGTGTCCGTCGTAGCCTGGGCGAAGTCGGAAGGCCGAGTTCCACCCTTCTGTTTCGGTAGCCGCGTTTGAGGGCGAAGTCCGAAAACGTGGTCGGCCCCGCGCCCGCGCCAGAATCGCATTGTTGCGTAGCCGCGTTGGAGCGAAAGCGCCAACGTGGTCCGTGTCCACCCTTCCCCGGACGTAAAAAGAGAATCAGTCTGCCCCATTCCGCATAAAAATATCTGGCCCTGCCGAAACTCTTCCTTGAGAGTGCGCCATCCTCCTCCCCATGACGCTAACCGACGCCCGTACCGCCATCACTGCCGCCCTCAGTCGCATGAATGCCGCTTACGCCGAAACGGTTTTCGACGAGTGGATGCTGATCTCAATTAAAGCTGAACGCGGTGCCATCCTCGCCTACACCGGCCCGCGCGCGGACAGCTACAAACAAACCTTCACGGCCGACATCCAGCCCCTGCGCGCCGAGATTGCCAACCAAAACCTCGCGATCGGAGATTTCGCCTTCACGTCCAACGGCACCGGCACCAAGCACGACGCCTGCCTGCGCACCGGCGAGACCAGTTTTCTTTTTTTTAATCATACGGCCAAAACCACTCAAGATATCCGGACCAATCCACGGTGGCTCGAAGCCCAGAAGCCATTCGTGCAACTCAGCGACCTGTTCCGCGCGAATCCGGTGGAGTGAGTATTGCCTCAATGGAGGTGCCCGGCCCCCGGACGAGTTTTTCTTCCGGCATTCAGCCGCTCGTCCTTTTGTAGGAGCCTGTTTACAGGCGACCCCAACGCGCGCCATCGGCGGAAATTCGTGTCGCCTGTAAACAGGCTCCTACCCCAACCCACCACCGCCGCTCTTCACGCCAGCAATCCGGTCCACACAAACCAACCATACCCGACGAGGAAAATCGCTCCCAACCAGCGCGGCAACCCGCCAAAAATCAGCAAACTAAAGGCGTGCGCGATCACGGCGACCAGCAGCAACGCCAGTCCGTCACTAAACGCCGTCGGTACTTTGGCCGGCAACAGGAGGGCATAGACGCCGAGACACAGCGGAATACAGATATGCCCATCGCCGATCTGCGACGTATAGACCACTTCGGCCCGGCGTTTCCAACCCCAATAGAACGCCAGCAGTGCGTTCGGCACCACCATCAGCCAGCCACTCAACCAACCCAGATTCGCCGCACTCACGAAGCCGCCTTTCTGCGCCGTGATCCACGCCACCAGCCAATCAATGCTTTCGTACAACGCCCACGCGCAAAGGAAGACGAGCGTCGCATCGAGATAAAACAGAAAGCCAAACGATTTTTTCCGCTGCACATTATGCTTCATCACGTCGTAGACTTGGAAGCTCTGCCAAAAAAGAAACAAGCCGATCAAAATCAAACCGTCAGTCCGGCTGAGCTCGCCATCCTGCACCAGCAACCATGCCGCACCGGTGAAAAACAGCACCGCCGTGAGCGTCAACAAAAGTGATAGCCGGTTAACCTGTGCGCCCACCGCCGCCTTGCCTCCGCCTTTTTCCTCCTTCCCCTTCCCTTTCGCCGCAGCACCGGTCTTGGATTTCCCCGAGCCGCTTTTGATAATCGTCAGCCCCCACAGCACTGAAGGCAGCCCCAGCAACAACGTGAGATTGGTGACATTATTGACGAGACAGTTGGTCAGCACCTCCTTCGCCGCGCCGCCCCGCTGCACCATGATGAAAACAAACAGCAAGTTTCCGAGTCCCGAGCAGTACGGCATCACGAGCGTACCCAACGCGGTCCCTTCCAAGCCGTGAGCCAGCATCGCTTCGAGCCGCCACAGCATCACCAAGGAAATGCCTACAAAAATCCCGAGGTAAGACCAAGGATTCACCAAACCAAAAGAGTCGAGGATTTCAGTCAACACGCCGAAGAGTCAGGCAATAACCCCCGCGCCTGTAAACATCCGTGTAAGACCAATTACTCGACGGCCCTCAACTTAGGGCAGGGACCACCGGAGAGAGTCGCTCACAGCTTGGTCAGGCGGAGCAAGATCGCTTCGTGACTCTCCAAGGCGAATTCATAGTGCTTATCCGTTTCACCGAGTACTTTCTTCTGCCAGATATCTTTGATTGAGAAGCGTCCCTTCATCATCGTGAAATGTTCCCAGTTCACCGGCAAAGTCATCCGCTCCGTGCCCGTGTTCAGGTAGCACACCGCCCAGTCGCCGTGGGCCAATTCCTTCACCCAGATATTTTTTCCGGGATGCTCCATGAAACGAGATCCCTGCTTACCCAGCGCATCCTGATCAATCGCGATGGCCTCCTTGTTGGTTAGGATAGCGAGCACCTCCGGTGTCATCTTGCGCAGGTCATTGCCCGCCATCAACGGCGCCGCCAGCATGCACCAGAGACTGAACTGCGCGCGCGATTCGCCCAGCGACAAGCCGGGATTGCCGACTTCGAGCATATCAGGATCGTTCCAGCCGTCAGGCCCGGCATAGCGTTCCAATCCCACCTGACTGTCCAAAATAAATTTCCAACCCAGATCGTATTCGCCCTGACAATTAAAACAGTCGCGCACATCGCCCGTCGTGCGCCAGATGTGGCCCACGCTCTTGGCCCATTCCCAAGGCTTGTTGTTTCCCCATTCACAGAGACTGAAAAGCACCGGCCGTTTCGCGGCAAAGAGCGCATCGCGCATCGTGCTATAAATCTCGCGCGCATCGGCGGTCCCGTGGTCGCACCAGTCGTACTTCAAAAAATCCACGCCCCATGAAGCATAGAGCCGCGCATCTTGGAACTCATGGCCACGGCCGCCGGGGAAACCATTACAGGTCGTCTTGCCCGCACAGTTGTGAATACCAAACTTCAAACCTTTCGCGTGCACGTAATCAGCCAAAGCTTTCATACCACTCGGAAATTTCACGGGATCAGGCACCAAATTGCCACCCTCATCCCGCGCCATCGCCTCCCAGCCGTCATCCACCACCACATAATTGTAGCCCGCCTCTTTCAGACCGCTCGCCACGATAATATCAACGGTCTCCTTGAAGAGCTGCTCATTGATTGATACCGCAAAAGTATTCCAGCTGTTCCAGCCCATGGGCGGGGTAGGCGCCAGATTTTCGAATTTTTGCGCCTGGAGCCAGACCGGCGCCAACGCAGCGAACAAGATGAAGAGTGAACAACACAAACGGGAGGAAGTTTTCATGGGGAGATTAAGGAATATTCCGGCCAAGTCGGCCAACGCTCACTTACCGCAAGAAGTGATAGACAGGACTTCGCCGCCGGCGAGCCCTTTTTCTCCGTGCAAAAAATTCAACCCACGGCCAGAGAAAGGAGGTTGTTGAGTAGAGTTAGCCGTGCGTTCGGTTGCCCGAGGCGAGGCTCTCCCCCTCGTCCAACCGTGCAGGCTATTTTCCCGCACACGGCTTACCGACTCCCATTCTTTCGGTTTGGTTTAAGCGGAGTTCACCGCTTCCAGGCCGTCGTCAGCGGCCGGTGCCAAAGTTAGTATCGCCCAGGCAGTCGGTCGGCGGTGAAGGACGTGCCGCTGATTCAGTTTGAAGGAAAGAAACAACTCCCTACCCCAAGCCCCATGACCTGACTCTTTTTCAGGGTCCTGACTCTTTTTCAGGGTCCGCCCGTTCCAGTACCTTGTCCTCCACGGTCGGCATCCCAATGGGACGCGTTTCCGTTTCGTTCTTCGGGATATGGACGCGCTTGGCTGGCGGGGCTCGGTACGTGCCGTTCTTGGCCCGGGTTTCGAGACTCGTCAGGTTCGCCGCCAGATTTTCGCCGTAACCGGCGACCGTCTGGCCATCCACTCCCGGGGCACTGTCCCGGCGGACTCTCCCGTAGGCTTCACGCAACCACAGTTGATCCATGTTATGGCTCAACGTGGTGAGCGGGCTGCCCGCGTATTTCTTCGCCATGGTGGCGATGTGCTGCTGGCGGGTTGAGACGCTGGTTAGGGGCTGCTGCTCCCCTGCGTCTCGCCAACGCGCACGTGTCTCTCCCCGGTTGTCCCCTTCGCTACTCACAGGCTCCCTCGGGCTTTGGTTCGCCTGTTTTCAAACGCTACTATGAGACCTCTAAGACTGCCCCACCGTTCGACCCGCCCGCTTCGGTTTCCCTCGCGGAAAGGCTCCTTCGTTGTTTTCCAGTATTCGCTCGCACCGGCCCCGGAAAACCCGGCCCGTGCGCCCGGACGTTGTTGAACCGGTGTCGTCCTTGTCCGGTGATTTGAAGGCGCGGTGTGGCGCTCCCAGCTTTTCAGGAAACCCCCGTGTGCCTCTGCCCCGCTCTCAGATCCCGGTCCGGTCGCCGTGCCCGTGGCCTGCGTCCCGTGGTGGTGACGACTTATTGTGGGCATGGTGATGTTGTCCCCCCTGGCAAAAGCAGGAAGACCCAGACGCGATACGTCTTTCGGGATTCAATGACGCGGCTTAGGCACTCGCTCCATACGCTTCGTGCGCCCCTTGCGGTGACGCTACGCAATGTTCGCTTCCGAGTGGCTGCCAACCTTTCTCGGGCGGGATTAGCTACCCGCTGGGTTTCGATAACAGGTTTATTCATTCTTTCGTTTGTTTCCTCCTGTACTGTTTGCTGGCGCGAT
>JANYCF010000356.1 GCA_025360455.1 Opitutaceae bacterium
TTTTTTCCTTCGGCGTAGGTGCGCCCGTAGTAGGAGATGCCGACTTCGTAGATGCGGCAGTCTTTTAACTTTGCCACTTTGGCGGTGATTTCTGGCTCAAAGCCGAAACGGTTCTCCTCGATGGTGATTTTATTGAGCACATCGCGACGGAAAACTTTATAGCAGGTTTCCATGTCCGTGAGGTTGAGGTTGGTCTCCATGTTGGAGAGCAGAGTCAGCACGCGGTTGCCAACCATGTGCCAGAAATAAACCACGCGATGGGCTTCTGCCCCCATGAAGCGCGAGCCGAAAACCACGTCGGCCTTGCCATCGACGATGGGCTTGAGCAGTCGGGGATATTCCTGCGGGTCATATTCAAGATCGGCGTCCTGCACGATTACGACATCGCCCGTCGCCGCAGCGAAACCCGTGCGCAAAGCCGCACCTTTCCCGCAATTGATCGGATGATAAATGACCTGGCTGACCAGCGGCTCAATCTCGCGTTTGATAATCTCGCGGGTGCCGTCGGTCGAGCAATCATCCACCACAATAATTTCCTTCTCCGCCACTGGAGCCGCCCGCACGGCATCCACGATTGCCCGGATGGTTTTCGCCTCGTTGTAGCACGGGATGACGATGGAGAGTTTCATGCTGGGTGCGAAAATAGCGGTTAAGAATTTTGGAGGGAAGGATATTTCCCTAATATGGCTGCCAGCTTGCGAGGGGTTGACCTTGCGATACACTATTCCATCGTAACTTCCTTGATGAAAGTCATATTTGTCCCAAACCGCTGGTCGTCTCCGCTCTATGAACGTGCTTCACGCGCTTAAGAAGAGTGCCGAAGGGACAGGTGCTTTAAGCAACACCCTGTGGGTGTTTGCGGAAAAAAGCATCCGGTTGTTGGTCGGTTTTGTGGTCACTGCATGGATCGCACGATATTTGGGGCCGGGTGATTTTGGCTTGTTCAGTTATTGTTTGGCTTTGGTCAGCCTTTTTATGTTTTTCCCGGCTCTTGGTTTGGATGCGGTGGTGCGGCGTGAGCGGAAAGACCCGGCTGATCGCGGGATAAATCCAATATTGGCAGAGCGGAATCAGCAGCAAAATAAAGACTCCATTCATCACCTGGACCTGGGATGACAGCACTTCGAAACTGAACCCAAAAAGCGTGCAGTGCCGTTCCATCTTCTCCGCTTGGAGCACCCATTCGGCACCGCTTTGGTACCACAACGACCAGAAAACCGGCAGGAACGCATAAATGAGAGCAATGCGACCAATGATGCGCCAGCCTTCACGATTAAAGTTCTCCCGGAAGAACTCTTTTCCCGCCGGCGGGATGTGTGCAAATTTGTAGCGCCCCAGCCAAAAAACATAAGTGGCAAGAAGCATCAGGACGCCGGCGATCTCGGCGAAGACGCGCCAGCCGCGATGATCGTTCGCGTACGCCAAATTCGTCCGGGTCACACGACCGCGAATACCCATCTGATAGGAAAGCGCCGGGCGAGCCCGCAGACACGTTTCAATGCCACGCAGACTTTCGCGAAACGTCAGCTGGGCAAAAACCATCGCTGCAAAATGGTCGTAGGGCCGCAGCGTGCGCGAGGTGCGCGGCATGGGAAACCGCGCTGCAGCGCGGGCCAATTCTGTGGCATCCAAACCGGCCATGATCTGGGCAAAGACCGTCGGAGCATTTTTCATTTTTGGCCCGGAACCGCACTGAATGCGCTTTTCGGGTCCAGGTCGAAGACATCTCGTTTATCCTATCGGCCGCAGTTGAGAGAGTTGACGAAAGGGACAAGTGCTTGATAGCTCAAAGGGATGAGTGAACTTGACCAATGGATTGACCTTCACCTGAAGGGTGAAGCTGAGGAATGTTTTCGTTTTGAATGCGGCAGCGGAGTGGTGACCGTGAGCACGTGCCCTGACCGGCTGACGCCGTATGGCGGGGTGGCGGCATGGAGTCATTACCTCGAAAAGCTCGGGGTGGTCAAAGATTTGGCCCAGCGTTTTCCTGGCACGCGCACCAGCCCAAATGCCACTCCAGTCGGAGATATTCTGCAGGCGTTCATGTTCAATTGCCTGATGGGTGGCCGCCGTTTTGCGCATGCCCGGCGGCTGCAAGACGACCGGGCGGTAGCGGTGGTGCTCGGGATGAAAAAGGACCGCCTGTGCGGAGAGGACGCGTTCACGCGGCTGTGCGCCAAGGTGCCCAAGCCGCAGGCGCGCAGTTGGCTGGCTTTCAGTGAACGCGATCTTTATGCGGCGTTGCCGTCGGCCTTCATCGCCGACTGGGATTCGACGGTGAACACCCGTTACGGCCGGCAGGAGGATGTGGCCATCGGGTACAACCCGCACAAGCCGGGCCGCGGCAGTCACCATCCGCTGTTGTGCGTGGTGGCGGGCACCCGGCTGGCGTTGCACATGGAGTGGCGGCCGGGCAACACCGTCAGTGCCAGCAACTGGATTGAGGCGATGGAAAAAATCTGGAGTCACCCCGATGTCAGTGAACGCTTGAAAATGAATCGGGGCGACATCGGTTTCTCGCAGGAGAAGATCCTCGCCTGGCATGAGCAGCCGAATGTCCTCCGGCCGCATAATCCTAAAAACGGCAGTTGAAGATTGCTCCGGCGATTTCGGTCGTCGGATTTCGGGTTGGATTTGACTGCGCTGCTATTTTTCTCCGCGCGATTACGCCGGCAGGGGCAATGGCGGCGGCGCTGGCCCCAAGTGCGCAAAGTTCAGCTCCAATATCCGCGCGGTTATTCGCCGCCAACGCGCCCCTGCATCCAACTGCTCCGCACTTGTCAGCA